>MIYU01000013.1 GCA_001875425.1 Marine Group III euryarchaeote CG-Bathy1
GAACCAGGCCTAGTAGACTCACCCCCAATATCAATGATTTCAGCTCCTTCTGCAATCATTTCTTCTACTCTTTTTTGAGTACTAGCTGAATCAAAGTGCCATCCACCATCGTAGAAACTATCTGGTGTGACATTCAAAATTCCCATAACATGGCATTTGCCATCTAGTTCTAGATTACCTAAAGAAAGGCTCATTCACGAATTACAAATTGAGATTGACACATTGGACAACCAACTTGGATAGGCCTTTGTGCAGTTGTTATTGAAATCAAACCATTACATGTAGGACAATTCAATTCTAATGGACCTGGTGTAAAATCTTCAAAGATATCTTCCTCACCTTCACCACCAAAAACTCCAAGTTTATTACTTAGTAAACCTGCAGCAATTCCAACAATAGCAATAGCACCAGCTATTCCTAGTAGCATGGTATTGTTATATCCTTCTTCATCGGTTTCTTCGTCATAGTTGCCACTTTTACTGACAGTAACAGTAACTTGCCATGTGTCCTCCGCTCCTCGGTTATCAGTTACGGTCAAAATAGAAGTGTATGTTCCAGGTTCATTGTATATTTTTTTGAAACTTTTTTCATTTTTATCTCCAAGAAGATTGATTGCCAATCCTTGTGAGTCAAGCATTCTCCAAGAATATTCAACTATTTCCCCATCAGGATCATATGAGTTAGCCCCAGAATAGGTAATCTCATCTCCAGTCTTGGCGTTCTTGATAATGTCACTCCAAATGCTACTTTCTCCATTAATAAAAATTCCAGCTTGGGCCATTGCGACAGGTTCTAAATTCTCAGGTTTGATAACTGTGATTGCTAATGAACTAGACCAACTACTTGCTAGTACATCATCAGCGCCACTCTCAGATAATTCACGAGCCATTAATTGTGCACTGTAAATTTTCTGTTCAGCGAAATCCGAATTATCATTTACTGTATTTTTAGGTAAGGAATAATTGTACCCGTTAGACGTTACTTGACTGTTTATAACTTCTAACAAGTAAAGCCCATCACTAAGCCCTAATCCAGCAATAGAAGGATTAGAACCATTCATTAATCTAAAAACACGTATAATTCCAAAATTATCTCTTAATACTTCTTCACCACTATCTTGTTGTAATTCTCCCCCATTGGACCCGGTAAAGAATGCATTACGGTAAAGTCGAACAGTTTGCCCCTCTTTGACCCAATCAGAATATACATTATCTCCAAAACTGAAACGATATTCCAAATCAGCTCGAGCATCAGGGTCGTATGACTCACTTACATCAAAAGTAATGAAATTGTCTTCTAGAACTTCAGTTATATTGGCAACCAGTACAGCTACAGGTTGGGTATTTGCTTTAACTTCTATCGCGATAGTTTTCTCATCAGATTCCTTTCTGCGTTCATCCCTTGTCATAACAATGACTTCTTTGTCACCAGGTGTTGAGAAACTTACATCCCATGTGTAGTCCCCAACCCACGAAGTCCATCCATCATCAAAATAATATCTATAAGTTAAATCAGCCTCACCATCAGCTCGATCAAGGTCGCCATCCGTGGTTTCATTATCGTATGAATTACCGGCATCAATACGGGCTGATTCATCGACCCACAGGATAGTTTTGTCAATAGAGGCTGAAATAACAGGCTTATCATTTGGTATTTCTTCAATTTCAATTGTTGTAAAATCTTTATTGTTACTGAACCGTGTTTCTTGTCTAGGTTGATTTGTATCTTCTGCTAATCCATAAATTTCATGATAACCTGGAGTAGTTTGAATGCCATACCAAGTTACTTCGAAAAATGCAGATTCACCACTGCTAAGGGCCTTGCATCCCTCACGCTGATCTTCTTCTGTAGCATCACAACTAAATTCAGTAATTTTCTTTCCACCAGCATCAGGATCACCATCATAGACTTTAACTCTCCATTTTGTAGTATCAGCACCGCCATAATTTACGATGCTCATATTAATCACAATATCTTCATCCTCATCTGGATTTTCAGGCAAATAGGTTATTTCGCTTCCTTCAATTGCTAAATCAGGTTTGTTTGTCTGCCCTTCTGTAGTAAACAACCATAAGTAAGCTTCACTTCCAACTGCCATTTCCATAGCGCCTTCATTGTCTACATTTCCGATTGCAATTCCGCCATAATGTCCTGCATTTCCAGATAAAGCACTAGTTTTGGCTTCGAAAGAGCTAGGTTCTACTCCGTCGTAAACGAACAATTCTCCTCCAGAAGTGCCGTATATCAGTTCGGGTTCTCCATCACTATCAAAATCACCAGTAGCAACCCCCCAAACTGAGTTACTATCTACAGATTTAGAATATTCTTCAGCGTGAGTACTACCATCATAAATGGCTAATTTGGGTTTATTCTCTCCTTTTTCTCCAGTTCCTACAATAATCTCATCTTGCCCATCATCATTAACATCTCCAACAGCAATTCCATATGCCTTGAATCTTCCTGGGTTAATCACCGAACCGTCTAAGGAATAACTTCCTCCTACGCGGTGGTAAACTCTGACTTCAGCATTTTCTTCACTGCTTTCTCTTTCATCTCCACCGGTTCCAATAACGAGCTCATTATCGCCGTCATCATCCGGATCACCACTTCCAATTCCTCCAACAATTTGTCCAATATTTCCTGAGGTCCATTCTTGCGAATAACTTGAACCCCCATATCCCCAAATTTTGACTGCACCATGAAGTTCGGTAGTTCCTGCAGTTGCCGATATAATTTCTAAGTAGCCAGTACCAATTCCGATTTCAGGATATGTAGATCCATCTAGCTCCGAAATAGTTAGACCATATGCAGCATCAATATCATCACTTTTGAAGGCCTGAGTGAAGTCATTTCCATCTTTCTCAAAGACATAGAAATATCCTTCTCCACCATTTCCATCTTCACCCTTTGGTTCTGCTGGTAATCCAGTAGTAATTGCAATTTCATTATCTCCATTATTATTGAGGTCCCCTATAGCTACACCAATCGGTAGTTTGTCAAGAACAGGACTTACCCATTGTGTTTCATGAGTATTACCATCAAAAACATAAACTCTTCCAGAACCAGAACCGACAACAATCTCTAAGTTATCATCATCGTCTAAGTTACCCATAGCGACGCCATAATTTTTTCCGCCTTCCAAACTATGCAGTAAATTATCATTTTCACCAGCTTCACTCGTCCATGCCAGTTCATGAGTATTTTGAGATGTAATTTCCCAAGCACGTACTACTCCTGCATCACCACCATGCACAACCCAAGGATTGTCATGTCCATTCATTGAGACCGTTACTCCACCACCAGTGTTCATAGGATAGCCTCCGCTCCATTCTTGATAAGTAGTCAAACTTGAACCATCTAACCCCATTATTCTGATTTTACCACTACCATCTGCAACAACTAATTCTTCGTTATCATTTCCGAATAAATTTTGGTTAGCTAAACCATAACCACTTTTGACGCTAGTATCCTCAATTCTTACATCTCTGTCCCCATCCATAAATATAGTTAATTTGTTCTGTTGTGGGACAACCAATTCATCAATATCATCACCGTCTAAATCAGCTGAAATTAGACTGTAACAGAGACTGTCAGCCCCGCTACTGCCATCCATATCATATTTCCATTGAAGTTCTTCAGTTTCACCATCAAAGACTGCAATCCAGCCTTGTTTACTTCCTACAGCAACTTCGGTAGCCTCATCCTCATCGAACTGGCCAAAAGTCAGTCCCCATGTGTTTTCTAAGGTGCTACCGCCTGTTTGCGCTCCAACATCAACATACCACTCAGCTTCATCATAGGTAATGTCTCGTCCAACATAAATTTCAGGTTTATCAGTGTCAACAACCCATAAGAATCCACGATCGCCACTCATTGCTAATTCGGCTTTTTCGTCCCCGTCAAGATCACCCATGGCTAATCCATAGGGCCACCCCTCAGTCCATTGTGTATGTGACCAAGAAACACCTGAAGACCAGTTTGTTTCAGCAAGTAGCGAGATTCCGTCAATAATTTTCACTTTCCCCGAATCTGCATTCCAATTGTAACCAATTGCAATTTCTAATTGCTCATCATCATCTATTTGGGCAATTTCCATTCCTTTAACAGGGCCGCCCATGTCAACGGTTTGGAATGTTTCATGCCAACCATCATTGCTAGCATCCCAGTCTAAAACATGAACATATCCTTGGGAATTTCCAAAAATTAGTTCGTCTTCTCCATCATTGTCAATATCTGCACTTTTAATCGAGTTTAGAGCACCAATTCCAGTTCCCAAACCCGTATGCCATTTTTCGCTTAAGTATCCAGTATCGGTATCAGTTCTTGCATTATTTGCAGCTTCAACATTTATTCCTGGAGCAATAGCTGACAGAAAAAATATCATAGCTATTACTACTGCCCTTACTGGATTCACAGAGGTAATGGACAAAGCCAACTATATCAAAGTTGTGACATAATGTCTTAGACATTATGGTTTATTCATTGGACAGTTTTTCTACCATTGCGGTTTTAATTTCATTTTGATTCATTCCCGCAGTGTCAATTCCCAATTTTTCAGCAGAAGAACGAATCTTTTCTTTTTCTGTAACATCATCACTTCCTAGAGGTGCAGCCGTCGCATATCCTCTAAATTCGCGGTATGCTTTTCCAAGAGATCTTGCACCTTCCATCATTTTTTGCGGTCCTAAGAATGCCCATGCTAAAAATAAAATAACAACTAATTCAAGTAGCCCAGGACTGTTCATTAACTGGTCAAAGCTTGTTCCAAATAAGACTTAAGTTCATTCTGATTATCAGCATTTATTCCAAAATATTCCATAAATGCAGGAGTTACGTTTAATTCAAAACTTCGTCCTTTCCTGTCACGCTGTATCATTCCCAGTTCTACTAACTCACCAACATGTTCGTATACTTTGTCACCCAATTTACGCTTTAATTCCTTCTGAAGCATAGGCTGTTCATGAGCTATTAATGCCAAAGTTCTTAGAAGATATGAGGGTATTTCTTGTGGAGCCAGCCTTCTACCATATTCTACAGCCTCCGTTTTTAGTTGTAAGGCATATTTGTGCCCTAATTTTACAATTTCTAAAGCACCTTCCCGAGTTTTGTAAAGTTCAACCAAGGAATCCAATGCTCCAAGTGCCTTATTTCTTGAAAGTCCGGTTGCTTCAGCAACTTCCGTCGCATCTAGGGCTTTTCCACCTGAGAATAATGCAGCCTCAACCGCCATTAATTCGTTCATCCAGCACTCTCCAAATTTTTAACATAAATATTATGACTTTCTAAGTCCTTTTGAATAATGTCTATTCGACCTTCACGGGCCAAAAATAAAGAACCTACAAATGTACGAACTACACTTGCCTTTTCAGGTCTATCCAGGAGATCACTAATTGGTATTGGTTTTCCATTAAATTCACTGATTTTTTGCCATACTTTTTCTTTGTACTGACTTGGATCATCATGGTGTAATTTTTCCCCCAATCTTTCTGCAACTTCTGTTAACACAGATTCACGTGCTTCTCTCAATTGCTTTCTTCTTTCTAATCTAGCTTTCCTCTCCGTTTCTAAATTGCGAGCATCTTCTAGCGCACCTACTAATTCCATCAAAGTAACACGTCTTTCTCCTTGGAAATGTACACTTTCTTCAATAGGAGGTTCCGAAGAATCTTCTAATTGTTCGGCATAAGTTGGTTCCCAACCGAAGTCAAAGTCAACCCATTCAGGTTGTGGTTCTGGTATAGGTTCAGTGGCTTCTATAGCACCAGTCGCTCTAAGTTTTAGAACGTCCCAAGCCCAGCCTAATACGGAACCAGCTAAAGGCAAATCCAAATCATCACTTTTTACAGCATGTTTTTGGTATTCATGAATCATATGTTTAAGGTCTAAAGACCAGGGATCCAAACCATGTTCTTTCACCAACATGAAAAGAAGCGTCACACTTCGGGTGAATGGGTCTTCTATTGTAGAAACTTCAGCGGTAGAACTGACTCCTGACGCAAGTTCGATATATTGGTCTATTTTTTCGGAATCGACACCAATCATTGCCTTATGGAAAATTAAGTGATTAACGACTTGACTCAAGCACCAACCTCCGCTTCAACAGGTAAAGATGACAAGAACGTATCAACATCTCTAATTTGATGTAGACGAGATACTCCATCATCACCCATGAAGACTCCAATAACGTTGTCCGATTCTCTTAGAGCGGCATGATGTAGACTAACAACTAGGAATTGAGCAAATTGTGATTGTAATGCAATCGCCCTTCCAATATGTTCAGTATTTACACCGTCTAAATTCTGGTCAGGTTCATCTAATAGATAGAATGGGCTTGGATCATATCCTTGAATAGCAAATATGAAAGCCATTGATACCAATGATTTTTCTCCTCCAGAAAGTGCTTCCACAGGGTATAATTTCTTACGTGGCATTCGAGCCTTAATTGTAACGCCACCTTCGAACGGTGACTTTTCATTTTCTAATACAAGCCATGCTTCTCCACCGCCAGTTATTTCTTTGAAAGATGTTTTGAAACTTTCACCAATGCTATTGTAGACTCCCATGAATTTCGATTCTTTTTTCTCAGATATCTTCTTTTCAAGATTGTCTAGACGTCGAACTTCTTCATTCAACTGTTTTCTATGCTTTTTAATTTCATCAAATCTATCAGCTTCCAGTCTATAATGCTCTAAAGACAACATATTCACATTTCCAAGCCTATTTCGATTCCTATCTAATATTTCTTTACCTGATTCCAGCTTTTCTCGACTTGGTACGGCTTGTGGTTTCTTTGTTCCCTCAGGAATACGACTTTGAGCCTCCACCAATTTAGGTTCTCTGGTTGCGATTTCAACTTTCAAATCATCCATTGCATGCTTGCGGCTTATGCGTAATTCTTGTTTAGAAGCTAATTCAGTTCTCAAATCCGTTAATAAATCGTGTAATTCGTCGCGCTGATCTCTCAAACCTTTCAATTCTTTGAATTTCACCTGTTCTTCTTTTCTTAGAGCCTTTAATTTCTTTTCCAAAGTTTTGGTATTACTTGTTTCTGTTTTGCGAGTTTCTTGTAATTCCTTTTGTTCATTCTGATTAAGTTCTAATTCTCCTTTGAGACGCCCTACTTCTGTTTTTATCGCATCCACTTTGGCAGTCAATGAGGCTAAACTGGCTTGTTCCGTGGAGAATTCCTCACGAATTTCATCTAAGCTAATCTGTAATTCACTAATAACTTTGGATGTTTTTCCACCTGCTACGGCCTGTAAATTCTGTGTAGATTTTCCAATAAGCTTTGCCACTTTTTCAATATCTTTTTCTAAGGTCTCTAACAATCCTGTTCTCTCTATAATTTCGCCTTGTAAGGCCTCCATAACGCCTTCACGAATCTTCACAGCATCATCAGCTTCATCAAGTCGTTTTTTGACTTCTCCAGCTCTCCCATCATAATCTGTAACTCTAGTTTGGAATGCAGCTCTTTCACTTTCTAAATCTTGTCTAACAGTGGCCAATTGGCCAGCTTCTTCTAGTAATTCACCAAGCTGTGAAGACAATTGTAATTTTTCCGTCTCTATTTTTCTTATATTATTGGATAATTCATCTATGTTATCTCTTTCAGAAGTACCAAAATGAATTCCAATTCTTGGAGCTGAGCCTCCAACCAAGGCTCCTCCACTTTCCAATAATTCACCTTCAAGTGTAACCATTCGACTTGTACCTAGATATTCTCTAGCTTTTCCTAAAGTTTTCATTATGACTGTATCTCCGAAAACATTACCGAAAACATCTTTGTAACGCGAGTCAAATTTAACTAAATCTTGTGCAAAGCCTAAGGCACCTTCTTTCTTTGATACCAAGAGAGCATGTGCACTTGGTTTGTATGAATGAACCTTGTTAAGTGGCAAGAAACGCACCCGTCCAATATTGTTTCGTTTTAAGAATTCAATAGCGGTAGCCGCAGCTTCATCATCTTCAGTTACAATTGATTGTAATCTAGCTCCAGCAGCAATTTCCAAGGCCGTGGCATATTTTTCATCAACTCGTCCTAATTCAGCAATAGTACCAATTATCCCTCTCAATTTTCTTTCGTCTCGACATTGTAAAAGTGCTTTGACACCTTTTGTATATCCGCCAAATTCTTCTCTAGCTCTTTGTGCAGCTTCTTGTGAAGCCAATTGCATAGAATCATTTCTGAGTTTCGCCTCTAGTTCTGACAATCTCTTTTGGTGCGATTCGATAGTCCTAAGAACATCATTATGTTTGGTTTTTATGTTATCTAAATTTTTTGCAGCCGATTCATTTCCAACTTCTAAATCCTTAAGTTGAAAATCGGCTTCTTTTGCATCTGTTTTTACAGATTCTAACCATTGTTTTGATCGAACTATCTGTTCTTCAGCACTTGTTAACTGAATTTCAAGTTGCTCCTTTTCACCTTCAAGCCTATGCTTCTGCATCTCCAATTCTCCTGCATCTTTTCTTAGGCTTTCTAATTCATCCCTTTGTGTCGTAACAGCTTCAGAATTATTGGCGGCAGCACCTTCCAATTCACTCAGTCTAGTTACTTTTGCTGAAACTTGACTTTCAAGTTTTTTGACTTTTTTGGTTGCTTTATCTAAATCCTGTGTTAATCCCTTCAAATCTTTTGATGATTCTTTGTAATCTTCATTCAAGACTTTACGGCCACTTTCCAATAATTCTAATTCTTCGCGAGCTTTTTCTGCATTTCTTTCAGCTAATGCATGAGCCACTCTAGTTTTGTCCAATTCTTCTTGTAATTCACGAGCTTTGTCTCCACCAGATACGGCAATTGTATTCTCAACATCTTCGAATTGTTTTTGATTTTCTTTAATTTCGGTGCTTCTTTTTTCTTGTTCCTTTTCTAGTTTAACCAATTCACCGGTATATTTCTCAACAACATCTCTTCGCGATTCGATTTCAGCTTCTAAATCAAGGACGGTACGGAATCTAAGCAGTAGTTCATTTTCTTTTATTTCTTCTATAATCTTCTCTAATTTTTCCGCATCCTCTTTTTCTCTTTCCAATTGGTTTAGAGTTCGCTTTGCTTCTTTAGCCCGTTCATTTAATAGAGTTAAATCAGCTTCTACTGAATTACGAGCACTCCGAGTACTTTTTAGTCGATTGTCGTATGCAGTTATTCCAGCAACATCTTCAATTTTACGACGTCTTTCAATTCCAGACATTAAAGAAGTCTGAATCACATCTCCTTGTTGAATTATATTGTATCCTGTTGCATAAAGTCCAGCTCTTGAGAATAAAGCTCCAAATTCCCCGGCAGATGATTTTACCCCATCTAATTGATAATATGTAACTGTGTCATTGCCTCTTAATCGTATTCCTTTGGTAAAAGTTACCTGATCTTTTTCGATAGCTAAGAACCGATCACGATTGTCAAACACCATTGAAACTTTACAGGCTTTTGGTCCAGTTTTTTTCTTACTTCCTTCCTGGAAACCATAAATTAATTGTTTAAGTTTCCTTGCTCTAAGTAGTTTAGTGGATCTAGAACCAAGAATGAAAAGTATGGCGTCAGTTATGTTTGATTTACCTGAACCATTTGGTCCAGTAATACATGTGAACCCAGGTCCGAGAGGGACGGTAACGTGGCCTTTGAAAGATTTAAAATTCTCGAACTCAAGTTCGAGAAGCCTCAATCAGAAGGCCTCCAATTGAGATTGGCGTGGTGAAAGTCGCAAAGAATCTTTCCCCCCTTCAACACTAGGCCTGTGTTGTTTTTTGTACGCCTTCCAGAATATTTCAATAAGCTTGGTCCTATCCCCACGGTCTCCCGCTACTAAGCCGGATAGATAAATGGAACGGTCTTCTTTTTGCCATCTTGTGGTTGATAATCCAAATCTTACCAGCATACCATCTAAGATTAATCTACCAACTAAACCATTACCAGATTCGAATGGTTTAACTTGCTGAAATCGGTGATGGAATAGAATAGCCCTTTCAAAGGGATGTAATGGCGAAGGATCATGCCACCATTGTAGCAATCCTTCTAGTTCATCTTCGATAAGGATAGGAGGAGGAGGCATGAACGCAGATCCAGGAAGACTTGCTGAGTCTTGTCTAAGAAGCCCTCCTTTTCCAGTTCCTTCAAATAAATCCTGATGTAATCTCAGTATACTTCTTTTATCCAATCTTGTAATCCGATCGGAGATTTCGTCATGTAATCTTCTTAATGCTAAAGCTTCAAGAACTTTTGAAAGTGGAACGCCAGTTGGCGCTCTATCCTGTTCAAATATTGCTTCTACACTGTCTATAGATAAAGGCGCAGATGAAAGAGACATATTTCCATTAATATTCAGAACACTGTTCTTCATATTTTCTTGTGTACGTTCTTCTGGACTTTCAAGACGATGTAAAGCTCTGTTTAGAAACCTCATTCGTTCTAGGCCCAATAAAGCAGATTTTTCAAGATAAGGAGTTCGGTATGTTTCAGATGACATAATAGCCATTCTTTCGATTGCAGCTAATTCTAAATCTATTGTATATTTTTGTTTAAGTTGTTCTAATTCGGATTCATCAGGTTCGTCTGAACCTAGGTACTGTTGCACCTTTTCAACGCGTCCGTCATACTTGAAAGATTTCACGAGATAGTAGTAGTGCTGTCCTCGTGTGGTCTTTCTTGTTAGATACACCATAGGTATACCTTGTATTGGTTCCACCTTTTAAAGTTTTTCTATAGAGGTGCCCCATACGAAAAAGCCTTTTGTTCTACAAAAATAGCGATATTCCTAAAAGGTGGAACACCACTTAAACTATCCAGTTATTTTAACATTTTATAGACGATGCTATTGCTAATACATGACAGTTGTTTTGTTCGTCTGTACTGGTAATGCAGCCCGTTCTCAGATGGCTGAAGGATGGCTCAAAATGCTAAAACCAGAGTTTACAGTTCTAAGTGCCGGTACTAAACCCGAAAAAGTTAGTAG
>MIYU01000014.1 GCA_001875425.1 Marine Group III euryarchaeote CG-Bathy1
TCTCTAAGAGTTTTTTGAATAGCTTTCCAATCAGTAGGAGCTATATTCTTTGTTTCTAAATTTTCATTATCATTAAAATCGCCTGAAATAAATGCCCTTCCACCGCTCATCATTCTTCCAATATCGCCCATTACATCTCCACAAACAATTAGATTTCCACCGCTCATACAAGTGGCTAAGTCACCTTGAATATTCCCTGAGACAATCAAATCACCACCTTTCATTGATGGTCCTACACTTCCTTCTACTGAACCTTGTATTACAATAGTACCGCCAGATAAACAATGCCCAACACCATCATCACAATTACCATTTACGATAATCTCACCTTTACTCATACCATTTCCAACAAATCTTCCTGCATCTCCATTTAGGACAATATTTGTTCCATTGTTAAATCCTCCAAAATTATCTCCAGCTTCACCGTCAAAGGTTAAACTTTTTCCAGTAGGCATGTTAACTGCAATACAGGGTTGCGAATCCAAGTTAGTCACTTTTGCAGATTTGTGAGATTCAAGTCTTTTACGGAGTTGTTCATTAATTACGGTAGAGCTCCATGAGCTTTCAGAATCCCCCATATTTGTCCTATTTGTGACCAGTATATACGTGGTTAGGTAGTTTAGTGTCCTCTCGTAACCATATATTCCAATAGTTCTTCAAACAATTCACGTGCTTCACTTTGAGGATAATCTGATAACGTTTTTCGAGCACCTTCTAAATACATATTTGCTTGTTTGTGACATTCTTTTAATGCACCAGAACGATCCATTATATTCACCGCTTCTTCAATTTCCTTATCGGTACTTTTTGAATCTAAAATATCTATGAGTCTTTTACGATCATTTTCTTTAGCTCGATTTAATGCTTCAATAACTAATAATGTTCTTTTGCCTTGTTGTATATCTGAGCCAGATGGCTTACCTAAAATTTCTTCAGAGGCAGTTGCATCGAGATAATCATCCCAAATCTGAAAACCTAGGCCAACATTTGTAGCCATTTCTTCAAGTTTCCTTGCTTCTTTTTCACTAGTTCCTCCTATTTTGGCTCCACCATATGCTGCGGCCCCAAAGAGGATTGAGGTTTTCAGCCGTATCATTTCTAAATATTCTTTTGCGTCTACGGTTTCCTCCTCTTCAAAATTTATGTCCATTTGCTGTCCTTCAGCAATCTTTCTAACAACATATGCTACATTTTTCACTAAGTCTGCCTTTATTCCATCTTCAACATCGCAGTCAGTTATCATTTCAAAAGCATATGCAAATAGTGTGTCACCAGCAAGTATTGCTGTAGATAGTCCATAGATGGTATGGCATGCATCTACTCCATGCCTAAGATCATCATCATCCATTACATCGTCGTGCACAAGAGTGAAATTGTGTATAGTTTCTAGAGCTGTAGCAAAGGGTATTGCTTTTTCAGAGTCTCCACCGACCATCTCACAAGTTATGAGTGCCATAACGGGTCTTAGTCTTTTACCACCAGCTAAGGGAATATGTGCAGTTGCATCGTAAAGTTTTTTTGGTTCTCTAATTTTTAGGTATTCCCTAAGTGCCTTGTCTATCGGCTCTGCTTTAGTGGCTATTTTCTTCTTTAAGCTCATTCGCAATTTCCCATATTGTGTATTTTATTGTCACCTATTTCACCTAAGTTATCTAATGCCTTCCAAATATCATTCAAAAAGTTTTCCTTTATTAGTCTGAACCAAGGGCCAATCTTGACTTTCTTATCATCAAATAAAACCTCTAATTCTTCTAAGTTGACGTATTTTGTTTCTTCAATCTCAATTTTATTAGGTTTAATGTCGAGATCACATTTTATTGCAAAGATATAATCGATTTCATGTTCAACCCATTTTTCATCGGCTCTGGCTTTGTAAATCATTTTAGTAATGTAATTAAGTTTCTCTAGTTTTATTTGATTAGATTCAATACCTAATTCTTGTTCCATCTTTCTTTTGGCAGCTGTCTTAGCACCAGCAATCCCATTTATTTCAGAATTAATGTGAAGTGGGTGGCTACAACAACTATTTGCCCAAATAGAAGGGAATGTTATTTTCTCTGAAGCCCTTTTTTGAATTAATAATTTACCAGAATTATTGAATAAAAGAACGCTAAAAGCTCGATGAAGTTTTCCATCTCCTATATGACAATTGATTTTTGTATCCTTTCCAAGTATGTTATCTTCTTCATCTACAAGGATACAAGCTTCCTCCATCATTTCAATTTGTTCTTGGTCGTATCCTTGAAGTTCAGGTCTTGCTTCCGACATTGTACTCTGAATTAAGGGTCCAATTAAAAATGAACAGTGCATGCTAAGCTCTTTATTTTGCCACTAAATAAGGGTTGTATGAGTAAGCTTGATTTTCTTAATGAGCTAGGTATTGATGACCTTAATTTAGGTGGATTTTCAACAGAATGGTTAGGTTCTGGAAGTGAACTGAAATCAGTAACACCAGCAGACGGTAGCACAATTGCTAGTGTTAAGCAATGCGATTCTGGAGATTATGAAAAGATAATGCAGGATACTACCAGTATTTTCAAAAAATGGAGGATGGAACCTGCCCCTAAGCGAGGAGAAGTAGTCCGGTTGTTGGCTAATGAATTTCGTGAACACAAAGTAGCGTTGGGTAAATTAATATCTTGGGAAATGGGTAAAATTCAAGCAGAAGGAGAAGGCGAAGTTCAGGAAATGATTGATATTGCAGATTATGCCGTTGGTCTTAGCCGACAACTTTACGGAAAGACTATGCATTCTGAACGCCCTAACCATCGTATGTATGAACAATGGCATCCTTTAGGTGTGGTAGGTATTGTCACCGCTTTCAATTTTCCAGGTGCAGTATGGGCCTGGAATGCAATGATTGCTGCTGTGTGTGGAGATGTTATGGTTTGGAAACCTTCTTCAAAAACCCCACTTACAGCAATTGCGATTCAGAAAATAGTTAATCGTGTAATGCAACCGTTGGGATGGAGTGGTGTTATGTCTTTGTTAGTTGGTTCAAGTAGAGATGTTGGAGAGATGCTAATTCATGATCGCAGAGTTCCTCTTGTTTCAGCTACAGGTTCTTGCCATATGGGTCGTAAAATAGGAGAAGCTGTTTCCAAAAGATTAGGTCGTTCATTGCTTGAATTAGGAGGCAATAATGGAATAATTGTAATGCCAGATGCAGATCCTGAGTTAGTTCTACGTGCTGTAGTATTTGGGGCCGTAGGCACCACTGGACAAAGATGTACAACAACTCGTCGTTTATTTTTGCATAAAAGCATTGCAAAAGATATTACGGAGCGGTTAGTCAAATCATATTCTCAAGTAAAAATAGGTAATCCATTGGATTCAAAGACAGTTATGGGTCCATTAGTTGACAATAATGCAGTTAATGACTTTGTTAATGCCTTAGAAATTATCAAAAAAGAAAATGGAGAAATACTTTGTGGAGGATTAACAATCGATAAATCTGGTTTCTTTGTAGAGCCTACTATTGTAAAGGCACACAAGGAAATGGAAATTGCAAGAGAAGAAACATTTGCACCAATACTTTATTTGTTTGAATTTGAAACCCTCGATGAGGCAATAAGTATGCATAATTCAGTAGACCAAGGTTTATCATCATCTATTTTTACGAGAGATATGCAATCAGTTGAGAATTTCCTATCACATGCCGGAAGTGATTGTGGAATTGCTAATGTGAACATTGGTACCAGTGGAGCAGAGATAGGTGGTGCTTTTGGTGGTGAAAAAGATACTGGTGGTGGACGTGAAGCAGGTTCAGATTCGTGGAAAGTTTATATGAGAAGACAGACCAATACACTTAATTGGTCGGATGAATTGCCACTAGCACAGGGTATACAATTCGGTTAATTATGAGTGATGAAGAAAGACAGTACATGCGAGTTCCTAAGGAACATGCTGAAATTATGATGGGTAAACTAGCAGATGCTGGTTTAATCGATGAAGATGCTGAAGTTCGTTGGGAAGGAGACTATGTTTCATTTCCTTTGATATCTAATTTATCTAGTAAAAACGATTAGGTCGTATCATAACACACTGCTTCTGGTATAAGTTCTAGTAGTTCTAACCAATTCTTTGTATCTGTAGTATCGTTTGGATTATTTGGTATTAGATCTTTAGCATCATCTATTAGGTCATCGATGGTTCCAATTCCAGTTTGATCATTGATTTCCTCTTCAGATATTATAGCAATTCCCATAGCTACAACAATCAAATCATATTCCGGAGCTTTCCACACTTCACCAATATATCTGCTTTCAGATCCTTCTGTGACACTTCTATTATAGCCTCCAAGTCCTATTTCATCCGTTTTAGCAGTACCATTGTAGATAGAGTATTGTGTGCTGTACCCTTGTTTAGTAATTCGACTTCCTTTGTCAATTTCGGAATCAAGATTTATTTCTTGTTCAATTGCCATGTCTTTGAATTGTTTATCTAAAACATCAAGCATGTCTCTCTCTTCAAGATTTATTGGTACTTTTATGGCAATTATGAATAATAGCGCAGGAAATCCATCTTGATTTTCTTCTTCATCCATGCCATCATCTGCGTAAAGCACAAAGGAGCTTGAAGCTAAACCTAGTCCAACTACTTCATGTTCATTCATCACGTTTTTCCAGCCATTTCCTGAATCCCCTTGGATATATGATTTTGGTATTTTAACCGATGCAGTCTCATACAGAGGTATAAGGGCTAAACATGGCCAAACAATAATCAATGCCACAAAAGCAGCTCCAGCAGTTCTAACAACCATCCTCCATTCATTTCGGGGTATTCCTGCTAGAACCCTCCCAGCGCAATATAGTGGTACACCCACACATATACTTTGTAGTAGTGGAATCATACTGGCCTGTGTATGTGTGAATAATAGTCCAATGAACAAGGATGCAGAACATAGCTGATAGCCTAGTCTCCTAGCCTCTATTTTTGTATCAAATATCTTGAAAGACCAGTTTGCTTCTATAAATCTGATATTCATAAAATCTAGAATAAAGCACCATGCCTGCAAAGTCCATCCAGGTTTTGCTTTAACATTTCTAAATTCATTGGTTTTTCTTTTGTCTCTATGTAGTACAAAAAATCCAAATGCTGTTGCTGCAAACAGAAATGTCCAGAATCCAGTTCCAATACGAAATGATCCTAGGTAATAAAATAAGAAAGATACAATTGCAAACATCCATGCTAATTTCAATGCTCTCGATTCATTTTCACCTACAAGTGTTACTTCCAAACTTGTTATTTCTTCTCCACTAATATTATCTGCATCTAATATCTGTTTTCCATCGCTCCTCATTAATCCAACGATTGAATTGGATCTGATATTATCAGACATTAAATCTAGGGTTTCTTTATCCTTACTTATTTTCCATTCTTTTGAATAAATTCCAATAATTAATGCTTCAATTCTTATATATTGCCTTGCAACAGATAAAAACATAAACAATGCGAATAATGCAGGATTCCCAACCATAATCATTGCCATAGGGATGAATATAACTTGCCACCACCATGCGAATCTTGGGATGAAGGCCCTACCAAGATAATCTATCTTATCCGTTTGAATATCCCACATTTCATATTTGTTCGCCATGAAAATGCGTAGATTAGTTACAACTACAGAGAATCCAGACTTTCCATCGATTGTAATATCATCGTATTTCTTGAGAAATTTCTCATTTGGCAGGAATTTATCTGTTATGTCCACGGTTTTAGGTTAGGATACAAGTATAATTAACTTGTTTCTCCTTCTTTTTTTGGTTTTATAAAGAAAATTAGAATAAACAAGGCTGTACCTGTTAATAGGAATCCTACAGAAAAACTGAGTATTGTCAATCCTATATTTATCAAGTAGCTAAATTGTATCACGTGATAGATACTTTCTCCTGCATCATAAATGTAAACCATGTTATTATCAGTATCCCAAGTATATGTACCATCTTTGCACGATGAAGAATCACAAAAATACCCAACTTTTACAAATCCCTCATTTGTTCTTTCACCAGCCTCATCACAGTTTAAGCTGAAAACATTTTTTTTGTCTGGTGATTCAAGAACAAAGTTTCTAGCCTTTTCACAATCCTCATCAGCCACTTCGCCTTCATCAGTCACATTTCCTTCTATGAAAACCTCATACCTCATCCACTCATGTGTTTTGATCGACATATCACTATTACTTGATGAATCAGCACCTATCCAGTCAAATTCAGTATTCGTTGCCTTTTCTAGATGCTCAAAGGATTCAAGCGTCATGCTTGTTCCATAATTTGATAATAAAATACCCACAATAAGAAAAAATGCAGCACCTATTGATACATAAGTTTTATTCAGTTTTTCAAATATACTTTCACCGTCTAGATTTACAGGACCGTAATGATGTTTAGTGACTACATATGTATCTGCTACCATATCATGTAGCCCTTGTTTCTTTTCATCAAATCCAATCATTATTGATCCTAAGAAAAGTACGTGGGTACCACTACTCACAATAAACACAACAAAACGAATAATCGCATCTTTAAGCGTAATTCGATGACCTTCTCTATTAACTATTTTCATTCCAAGAAAATATTTTCCGAATGTGCCTTGAAATGATGAAGATTCCATAACAGGTTTGTAACCTATACCTATTGCTACAACTAGAAGCCATGCTAATAAAAATCCTATAATGTACCCCCCTACTCCTAATATTTGACCAAAAAAGAGTACAACAATTAAAAAAATAATCATAGTACCAAAAGACATTAGAATATAATCAATTAATGTAGCTAAACCTCTTATCCAGAAGCCTTTGAACATAGGTATATCGTTTTCCATTCCAGAGGCCAATACAGTTTTTTTCTCTTCCATATTCTAAAGCGTCCAACTACACTCATTATAATACTTTTTCAAAAATTACTTTTGAAAGAAGACAAATTAATAGCCCTCATTATAGCATAAGTATGGAAATGCTTGATTTGCTCCGTTTCATTTTGGGTTCAGCCATGCTTTGTTATGGTTCTTGGACCGATTTGAAGACCCGTAGAGTTCCCAATGAGGTTTGGCTCATTTCAGGCAGTATTGCTTCAGCCATATTAATTTATGATTTATCTACTCAAGATTGGGGGTATCATGTTTGGGCCTTGCTTTTTGCAACAATTATATTGTTCTATAATGCATTCGTTGATGAATATGTATTAGAGGACAATCAGACTATGCTCTGGAGAGTATTTCAGATTCTAGCAATCTTATCAGCATTATATTTTTTGCTAACAGTCGATTCAGAAGAAATATCTAAAGAAAATAATTACAAATTAATTGATATTTTGTCAATCTCTGTTTTGATGATCTTAATGTATGTCTGGTACTATTTTGGTCCAACTATTGGTGGTGCAGATGTTAAGGCAATAATGACTATTGGTTTAGTGGCACCTTTTACAATTTCAATAAATGAAGATCCTATGATGGCTTTTGAAACACGAGGTTTTCCATATCCTTTTGTGGTATTCATGAATTCTCTCTTACTTTATTTGCTTATTCCAATTGGTTTAGCACTTTACAATTTGGTTAGTGGGAATATCGAAAAACCATATTTTCAAATATTTTTTGGAACTAAGATGTCAATTAAATCTGCCCGAGAGAGTTTTGTCTGGCCAATGCAACAAGTTGTAGGCGATAAGGCAATTATGGTAGCTTTTGTTAAACACAAATCAGATTCTGAATCAGAATGGGATAAATTGGAGGAGAAGGGAATTACCAATCCGTGGATAACCTTCAAAATTCCTTATATTATTCCTTTAACTTTGGCTTTTTTTGTATCTGCTTTTTTTGGTGATTTATTCTCAACTTATTTAGTGGAGCCAATAAATTCAATTTTTACTTAGAGATTATTTTGCAATATCAATCAATTCACTCAATACTGCAGCTGTAGCTCCCCATACAGTTTCATTCATAACTTTGAAAATTGGGACTTCTACTTTATTTCCTCTCAAATCCCATGTTTCAGTGTATCCATTATCTGAACTAATTAATTCGGACATTCTCAGTATAAATAATTCTTCAACTTCATCTTCATTAATTACCCATTCAGGCTCATAATCAATTACTCCTACGAATGGATAAATTAGGTATTCAGAGACTGGAACTGGTATAGGAGTTAGCTGCCCAATTATTTGAACATCTTCCGGTTTTATCCCAACTTCTTCAAATGCTTCTCTTAATGCTGTATTCATAAGATTCTCATTTTTTTCTCTTGCGCCCCCAGGAAGTGCTATTTGACCTGGGTGATTCTTTTCATTCATTGGGCGTCGAATTAGAGAGAAGCACCACTCATCATTTTTTTTGAAAAGTCCAATTAGAACAGCGGCTTTTCTCATATCGTTTAGTTTGTCTTTTGAGATCCAGTCACTATATTTTTGTAGACTTTCACTTTCGATACTTTCACCTTTTCCAGATTTTACAGCCATCCTTTTCCATGACTCTATTCCCGGTAATTTTCCTTCTAATTTCTTCTGGAGTTTTTGAATCAATTTTTCACTTCTTTGAAAGTTCTTTCAATATTTTCAATAGTAGGTTCCAGAATTTATCTACAGAAGAAATCTCAACTCGTTCATCAGGCGAGTGTGGTCCTTTTATTGTTGGACCAAAAGAAATCATATCCATTCCGTCTACTTTTTCTCCAATAACACCACATTCTAAACCAGCATGAATTGCACAAATATTTGGTTTTCCACCTAACAAGTCTGAATAGATTTTTGTGGTTGTTTCTAATATTGAAGAATCCACATTAGGAGCCCATCCAGGATAGGCTTCATCTTGTTCTATTTCGGCACCATAAGCATTCGACATGATTGCGATTCGTTCTCTTTGTGATTCTAGAGCCTCTGCAATTGAGGATCTTGTCGAACAAATAACATTAATTTTCCCTCCATTGTTTTTTACTGAGGCTAAGTTGTTCGATGTTTCTACTAAATCTTCAACATCATGTGAATATTTGAGTACTCCATGAGGTAATGTTCGTAGTAACCCTATAATTCGGCTTTGGCTTTCTTCTGTTAGATTTTCATCAGGGGAATCTTCTAGTCCAGATAAAATTACTTTCAGATTTTTTTCCATAGAGCCAAATTCCTTTTTCAATGACTTTTCTCTTTTTGACACAATGGTTTGGACTTCGGATACTGCTTCTGGGCTTATCAATATTGTGGCAAATGCTTCTCTTGGTATTGCATTATGTTTATCACCACCTTGAATAGATACAAGACGGCAGTCTATACTTTGAAGTGCACCCAATATAGAGGATAAGAAAACTACAGCGTTTCCTCTTTCTTCGTGTATATCAACACCAGAGTGACCACCTCTTAGTCCTTCTACAGACAATTGGAAAGAGAGAAAATCAGATGGAGCTTTTTTGTATTCTACGGGGAGATCAATACTTGAGTCACCACCACCCGCGCAGCCAATACAGATTTCACCCCAGTCTTCAGTATCAAGATTCAACATAGTCCTTCCTTTGATAATTTCACCACTAAGTGCAAAAGCTCCAGTTAGTCCCGTTTCTTCATCTACTGTAAAGAGGCATTCTAAGGGAGGCAATTCTACATTATCAGGCATATCTAAGAGTGCCATAGCAGCTGCAACTCCTATTCCATTATCAGCTCCAAGAGTAGTACCTTCTGCTTTGAGCCACCCCTCTTCAATGTACAATTTGAGTGGATCTTTCATAAAGTCATGTTCCGAATCTCGGTTTTTTTCACAAACCATGTCTACATGACTTTGAATTATGACAATTGGGGCCCTTTCTCCACCCCTACTCCCAGGTCTGAGAACTACAATATTCCCTGTCGAATCCTCTCTCATTTCTAAGCTTCTTTCATTTGCAAAATTTTTCAAGTATTCTAGTATTCTTTCTTCATGTTTGGAGGGTCTTGGAATTTTAGTTATATCTTCAAAATGCTTCCACACTAATTCAGGTTTTAAACCATCAATTATAGATGACATGTTTCGGTAAGTTGAGGTGGTGAAATAAACTTTAGTTTGTCTCACGGTATTCAATAACGATGAATACATATGGTTCAAGTATTGTTTCTTCAAAAGTATCCACTTTGTTTCCGTTTACAGACATTTCAAGGGTGTGCTGTTCATCTACGGTGTAATCTAAAATTTTATCTTTTGAAAAATCTTTTCCCCAAATATCGAATAAGAATCCAAGCTTTGCGGTAGTGTTTTGTGGTGTCTCAACATGTATTCTTCCACTGTTGTCATAGGTGTGTATTGGGTGTAGAAAAGTTGCATTTCCATTTTCATCAGTTTCAAATCCTATGTGCATAGGGATTTCAATTCTATTTTCATTGATAGTTACATTAAGTTGAAAATGGTAATGATAATCAGATTTAATTCC
>MIYU01000015.1 GCA_001875425.1 Marine Group III euryarchaeote CG-Bathy1
AAAGGACACCATTCACCACCAAAGCAGACAACAGATGTCTCTTTTTCAGATATCATTTCCTTATCTGTATCTTTATAATTAATTTTTTTCATTATAATTTTAGCAACAGCCGCAGCCGCCTTCTTTAGATTCAGAAGCAGATTTTTCTGAGCTACAGCATCCGCCCCCTTCTGATTTACCTTTCGAATCTCCACAACCACAACCGCCACCACCTTCAGGCGCAGGGTTGGGATTATCTACTCTAAAACCAGCACCCATTTCACTTGTTACGTAATCAATAGTAGTTCCTTTAAGTTTCTCTACATCTTGGTTCTGTACAATTATTTTTATTCCATGGCTCTCAACAACTGTTTCTTCTTCACCAGTCTCATCGACAAAGCCGAGACCATACTTATAACCTCCAGAACAACCTCCAACTCCAACCATTATTTTTAGAGGTTTATCTTCTGCACCAGCTTTTTCCCGGGCTGATCCAATTTCTTTTGCTGCTGTTTCTGTGATTGTTATCATTACTTGATATTTAGTTGCACATATTAATGTCTTTATTCATATCATAACAATATCTATTTACTTGCTTAAACGCCAATATTTAGATTATTTTTTCAGTTTAAGGGTTCAAGAAAAATATATTTAGAAGCTTGCTTAGTTGGAATTATGCTTAGGGTGAATGCTGTTTTGGCAATTCTCATTTTTACTTCGATTTCTGGTTGTTTGGGGGGCGATGAATCTGAGAATGAAAATGAGAATAATTCAAATTTCAGTGAAAACACTACTCCTGCAATGACCGAAGAGGAGATTTCTCAATTACCTTATGATGTACGCAATTTTACAGTATTCGATGCAAGAACTATGGAAAATGTTACTGAGCGTAGATGGTCTGTATACGGGACTGTAACAGAGAATGGGTACACTCACAATTATGGTGGCAATTGTTGTGAACATTATCTCGCAACTGATCAAGATGGCACTATCTATAATTTCGGCGGCGAATGGCCATGGTGGAGTGATGATCGCGGCGTAACATGGGAAGAATTCAAACCCCCTATAACAACTATTCAAAATCCAGGTGAAATTTGCGTTCAAGGACCCGTTTTAACTCTAGATCCAGGTTTAGGTGAAGGTTCTATTATCCAAGCCCCAGACGGCACGATGATTGCAATGGGTTGGTTCCCTTACCCGGGCCAAGACGATCCAACTGGCGATCAATTCTATTCATTTATAGGCAATAAGAATGAGGATGGGTCAATCGATTGGTCTTGGTGTGAAAACGAAGCGCATGAACCTTTCTATGATCGTTCTTGGCAAATTCCAGTGATAGGTCCTATCAATCCACCAGCACATCATCAAACTCCAAATTGTCAATCCAATTGTCCATGGGCTAGTATTATCGTTTCTAATTTCTGGAGCTACAGTACACAAGGATATCAAATTTCAGTTGATGGTCTTAATTATCAATATTTAGAGATACCAGATCATGGCGAATCAGGTCCTGCAGATATCGAATTCGCATTACTCGATCCAGAAGTACCTCTCGGTCCTGAATGGGATTATATGACTCCTCATCGTGAAATTAGAGCCGTTCCAGTTCCCGAATCTCAAGGAGGTGGTGTACTCTTTCCAAGATGGTTCGATGACGGTACCAATCTTTACTTAGATACTAATCTTCAATGGCACAGACATCTTCTTCCAGGAGGTCTAGTGTTCCCTTCAAAATATGTTTCTATAGATAGTTCAGGCGCTATTCACAGCGTGTCTTGTAATCTTGCTAACCCTAGTGTTAATGGCTGTGATGGTAGCTTCTCTCTAACTCACTTTTTGAGTTTAGATGGTGGATTAACGTGGACTAATTTTACACATCTTTGGCCTGATGCTACAGCTGTCGGTAACCAAGCAACCTTCGAATGGGATATGCAGGCGGACGGCAATCTCGATTTACTCGTTCTAAGTATGAGAGTTCAAACAGCTAGAAACAACAGTGCTGGAGGTGAGGGTGCTGATGTAGATTTAATATATCATATCAGAGGCTACAGAGATAGTTTGGAAGCAGACACGGTAACACAAATCGGCTTAGGTGATTTAGATGCCGTTTCTGGAGCAGGTAATGATATTCGTTTCGATTTCTCTTCTTTGGCAATCCTCCCAGACGGGGGTGTAGTAGTTGCTTATCACGATAGTACCGATGAAGATCCTATGTTCGCTATCGAAATTGAAATTCCGGAGGAATATTTTGTCACCATTTTTTAATATTCATAAATTCTTTACTTTAATTTCCGTCATGATGGTACTGCCCTTTACAGGTTGTATAGACACGGGCGGTGGTTTGAATCCATTCGATAATAGCCTTGAACGTCCAAAGTGGGGTCTAGGAAATCAATGGAGTTATGCTATAGTCACACCAGAAGTAGATGTTGTTACAACTATGGTAGTTGCCAATATCAATGAAGTTGATTATGAAATGGGGGCTGCTGATCTTAGAGATGCCCAACTTCATGCAACTCTGAATTACAATCCAGCTCTCGGTAGAGTTTCTCGTTCTAATCTCGAGATATATGAAAACGGGGAACCACAAAAATTATTCTCCTTTCCCCTAGAAGAGGATAAATCTTGGACCTTCACATTATTAGGCGTTTCCGATTTCATCGCACGCGTAGATCGGATAACAGATAACGAAGCACGAATAGTTGCAGGCGCACCTACTGGTGAACAGATAGTTTACACCTATTCTTCCGATATTTCTTGGCTCACTTCTTTAAGTTATACTAACACAGAGGGTTTAGATTTACTCAGTATGACCTTGATCGATTATGCCGATGATTTTAACGGCGAAGTACATTTCCTAAGGGCTGGTGATTTGTATTCTGAAATTTGGGAGGATACTTCTGTTGATATTTTTGATACCTTCATTTCTGGACATCATAGTAGCGGTGAAGAGTGGGATAAAATCATATTCTATTTAGAAACAAGAACTGCTGATGATGCCAGTGGCGATTTCATATTGAAAGATCCAGTAGGCAACGAAGCTATCTTCCGTCCATTAACTCCGAATACGGACGCAGTTGAATGGGGGTCTTTAGATGCCCGAACTGGTGAATGGCAAATACAACTAGCATTGGAAGGCGATTCCAGAGTTCGACTTGTAGTCGCTGGCGCTTTATCTTATAGTTGGAACGTTTAGTTTATCAAAACAGTTTTACGAATCTTTCTTATATATTCTAACCAAATAGTTGTTTGAGGTCGACGAGAGTGGAAAAAGAAGAATCGAACTTAGCGTATGAAGAAAACCCCTTTCTTTTGGACGAAGAACCATCTCCAGATTCTCCTTCTTGGATTTCAATTATTATAATTGCCATTATGCTTTTATCACTTTTACCTGCCGGGTTCTGGGTTCAAAATCAGATAGATTTTCTATTAGATAGTGATGGTGATGGAGTCCCTAATTCTGAGGATAAATTTCCTTACGATGCTACCGAATCTACAGATTGGGATGGTGACGGTTTTGGCGATAATATAGACCCTGATGATGATAATGATGGTTATAGTGACAATATCGATTTAGATCCGTTGTACGATTTATCTGTCGTTTTCAATTTTAATTGGGTCAATTTGTCTACAGAAATAAGCGGAAGGCCCACGTTTTTCTTTCAATTATATCAAGAAGACAAAGAGTTAAAGCAGTTTGATGAAGAGGGTTCTCCTTTCGAAGCTCAATGGCAGGTCCCATATGATTTATCAATAGATTTCGAAGTAAATGTTCCAGACATTCAATCAGAACATTCTTTCAATATACGTTTGTATCAAGCCAAATGGTCAACCCCCCAGCTTCTCGATTTAGATGGATCTAACGATACTTACGGAATTACCTTTTCTTATAATCTAATCAATGAAACTTGGTCAGGAGATGATGACGATGGTTTTGTTGACGGGGCTCTCGATAATCTTACAGATGAACCAGATGCTCAAATGTCTTATTCAGTTTCTACAAGCTATTTTGGTTATGTTAAAACATATACTTGGTCCTATGGTGGAAAAGAATATGTGATGAGTTATAATTTTGATCCCACAATCTATGCTAGTTATGTTGCGCAAGATCATCGTATAAACCATGAAGATGATTACATAGAATTCGCTACACCTGAAGACGAAACTATGATTTTAATCAGTGAGCAACTACATCGTATCGCTCAAGAAAATGCTCTTTCAGTAAATGAAGAAGCTCAATATCTTCTATCCTTCGTTCAATCATTAAAATATGCCGAAGATAATGTTACAGCAGGATTAGGTGAATATCCTCGATTCCCTGTTGAGACTTTAGTTGATGAACTGGGAGATTGTGAAGATACATCTATCTTATTGATAACTATAGCTGAAATATTAGGTATAGACTCAGTATTGATACTCATACCAGAAGCTTTTCCAGATGCCGGCCACGCAGCAGTAGGTCTTGCATTGGATGGCATTTCTGGAACATATTACGAATTAGATGGTGCTGAATACTTTTATGCAGAAACAACAGCAGTAGGCTGGCAAATTGGAGAAATTCCTGATATGGATTCATCTTCTGCAATACTGTACCCAGTATCTTAATCGCTAGTTTTCGGCAGTCTTCTTTTCATAATCCATTTCCACATAAATGGATTTAATGCTATTAGAAAACATACAAAGTAACCACTAGGTAATGTGGGTGCATCATCATATGATTTCAGAGCTTGATACGGTCTACTGGCAGTAAGGTGGTGATCAGGGTGTCTTGTAAGCTCTACCAAGATATATCTACTTAGACGATAATTACTTTGCCAACTATGTTCGACCGCTATACGTTCTCCTTTCTCCCTATTCAAACCCCAATGTCTGATGTAATTGACATATTCTAGCAAAAATACGGCTCCTAGTGAATTTAACAGAAATACAATCAACACCATCTTTCCTAGATATACATATACGGCCAAACAAGTTGCTATTTCTATCCCAGTCCAGAGAAATACTCTATGTTTCCACAAAGATTTCGTTCGTTTTGTTTCGATTCTCCATGCACTAATATATTGTCTAGGTACGGTAGTTACAAAGAAAGTATACAGGCTCATCCAGGCGGGTGCTGACGCAGGATCTTCAGCTGTTGCTACAGTTCTATGATGTCCTCTGATATGTTCAGTTTCAAAATGCATATAATTAACTGTCCAAAGAATAATTCTACCTAATAGCCGTTCCCATTTTTTCGGCCTATGTACAAGTTCATGTGCAATCACTATTGATACTCCTGAATTAATCGACGTCGTTAGAATCGCACCGGTTAAAATCAAATCATTCGGGTTTCGATTTGTAAGATCTATAAGGGTCATAATTCCGATAAATTGTCCGACGACGTGTATATAAAGGATTGAATCAAAAAATCCCGTTGGTGCATTTTCCGGATTAAAATCTTTCCCTTCTCCCCATAATGTTTCAATTACAGGATATACAAAAATCGCTACAAGTATACCTATCCAACTATAATTTACACCATTCCAACTATTTTCAGCATACATATTACCAAAAATCGTTAAAATTGGAAGAACAAATGTAAGTAAATAGAATATCTTAACTGTTTTTTGTTCGGGTTCGGTTTCTTTCATTTTATTCTCATCTCGTGCATTTTTTCATAATATGGCATACATTTTTTGTAAATTTCTTCAAACCTCTCATCTATCGCTTCATTTTTAGGTAGATACCTTCCAAATTCAGTAGTCATTATTACATTATGATACCAATATTTCCCCCATATGCCATCCGTATCTCTTTCACCCTTTGGCCATTTCAACATTTGTTCATAAAACGGTATTTTCAGTTTTTCACAAAGAGCCTCTAGTATCTTTTTCGGATTTTCTAATATGTCTTTACTATCTATAACCGGAGGTCGTTTACCCTCTATTTCTGTGACATAATCGAATATCTCCTTTTGTTGTATAATTCCAATATCTTCAATTGTAAATTCCGATCTCTTTTTAGAATATGATAATATCACTTCTTTAGGGTCTCTTATTAGAAAACAATTTCTCATTTTCCCTATCCATTCTCTTTCTATATTTGGCAAGAGGTGGTGCGTCATATGTTTCTGGTAAAATATCGCTCTATTTTCCGAATTCATTTCAACCAGGTCTTTAGTTACTTTTTTCCAGTCTGTTTCTCCTTTCTCAATTACTTCTTCTTTTCCGGGATGTTCTATTCCCGTCTCCTTCAAGTAATGTGCATACAGAGGTTCGTCACAAACATAAGTGTCTGGCCTATTCTCCCAAGAACGAAGCATTGCAGTTGAAATATTTCTAGGTCCAGACCACATCGCTATTCTAATTGTCATAATATCACATCAGTTTTTGTTCATACATTCTTCGTATCTTAGAAGTTATTTCGTCACCTTCTATTGCGTGCCCATCTATCTCTGAAACGGTTATTATTCCTGCAAAAGTCCCAGTTACAAAAGCCTCATCTGCAGCATAGGTATCTTCCAAATCAAAATCCTTTTCACGTATTTCAATTCGGTTTTCTTTACATATTTTAATTATATTCTTTCTAGTGATTCCAGGAAGACAATATTCTCCAGTCGACGTCCATACTTCGTTATCTTTAATCATAAAGAAATTGGTTGAATTGCATGTTGTAACATTTCCATTATGGTCAAGCATTAATGCCTCATCACCCCCGGCTTCGGCTGCAGCTATACAGGCCTGTATGCAATTATGCTTACTGAGGCTGTTTATTCTAGGGTCTTGGGTTTCACTCGTACCTCTTTTGATATCTACACTTATTAATCTCAATCCATCTCTAGAAATCGATTCCTTGTATTCTGGAATTATCACTATCGTAGGGTCTGAAATAGTTACTTTTGGATCCTGATACGGTGTAGCTTTAATTCCTCTAGAGACAATTAATCTGAGATGAACGCCATCTTTCATTTCATTTATGTTTAGTACATTCTCTATCTCTTGTTTCATCTCTTCAACGCTTTTTTCAATCTTCATATCGATACTTTTTGCACCATCGTAAAGGCGTGTTAGATGCTCATCTAAAAAACAGAGTTTTCCATTGTGCAATCTTATTCCTTCCCATACACCATCTCCTAACAAAAATCCACTGTCAAAGACCGAAACTTTAGCCTCTTCTCTTGCAAACATTTCACCATTAATCGATATTTTAATATCTTTATTCCGCGGATCACTTTCGTATTCATGCGTTCCTTTATTCATTTCATCCCTGATAACATACCACTTCAGTTCCTAGATTCCAAACCTCTTCCCAATTCGTCATGTCTGGCTGATTTATACCAAGAGCCT
This sequence comes from Marine Group III euryarchaeote CG-Bathy1, assembly GCA_001875425.1. GTDB lineage: Archaea > Thermoplasmatota > Poseidoniia > MGIII > CG-Epi1 > UBA102. The sequence goes on from MIYU01000015.1 coordinate 7,305, forward strand.
CATCTAAAATATCTGACCCAGTGCTCGCCTCATTTTGTTTAATAACTGCTAATCCAGTAACAATTACTAGTAGATTGGTCTCTTCTACTCTCCATGTTTCCATTATATATCTTAATTCAGTTCCTTCAGTTATTGGATATGATAAACCTCCCTGCTCTATATCGTTTCCATCTGCCGTTCCGTCATAAATGTCGTAAGTAGTATTATATCCTTGATCAGTTTTTCGACTTTGGTTGGTTATATTTTCTGTCAAAGTTATTTCTTCCTCTTCAATACCCTTTCTCATTTCATCATTAATTGTCTTCACCAATTCTTCACTAGCTTCTTCAGGTATTTTCGCAGATATTACTGTCAAGAATGCCATATATCCCTCCTCTTCACTTTTTTGGTCAAAATAAAATGAGAATGATATCTGAACCAATCCCATTCCCATTTCAATATTCTCATGCTCTACTAACGCCCAATCCGTTTCTAATTCACTTTCAGGTATCTCTGCGTACGCACTCACATAATATGGCATAATTGCCATAGTTGGTATTACAACAATAGTCGCTACTAATACTCCTAAAACACCTCTTATAATCATTCTTAGTGCAGGTCTAGGAATTCCTGCAAGAACTCTACAAACTATGTAAACCATAGAGCCCCACATGGAAAAAAGCAACATCGGTCTTAGATTGTCTTGTTGAAATGTGAGAACTAATCCCATAAGAAGTAAAATCTGATATATTTTCACTCCGATATATCTAATTTCCCATTTTTTTCCATTAATTTTAACTCCCCATTCAGAAGGATAGATAGTCATACCTATCTTTTGCATGATCCATTTTATTATTCTTTCAGAATAACCTGGACCATTCTTCAGATTTTTTTCTTTGTTTCTAGCCGACCTCTCCCAGGCAACTTTCAAACACACAGCTGCTAGAAATACCGATACAAAAATGTACAGATTCAGATTCAATCCAACGCTTCCTAAGTAAAACATCAAAAACGCAACACTGAGTAAAAAATATGCCAGACTTTCAAAGGTCGTTACATTTTCACCTATCTGATTCTCGCTACTTTCGTTCATTTATCTCTCTTTTATTGTTAGAAAAGCTCCCTTAAGACATTTTACTTATTTTGCCTCCATTCTTAAATTATCCACGCTATATCTTTCGAAAGGTAGTGTCCAATGAAATTTCCATACTTCGAATTGAAGAATTACATACACGAACATTTCAAACCAGAAATCCATAATCTTGCTACTTCTCATTTTGAAGCTCCTGATATCGAATTAGATTATCCTACAGATTTAAATTTTGCATATAAATTAGAAGAATTAAAACAGATTGTCGCCGATGAACACAATGCATCTTTAGATCAAGTATTGATTACCAATGGTGCCAGTGAGGCATGTTTTCTTCTTTCAGCTATCTTCTTGGATGAAAATAAAACGTGTATGGTTGAAAAACCGGGATATCCTCCACATATGCAACTCCCTTTAGGGTTTAATTCTAATATCACTTATCTGGAAAGAAATCCTTCAGACAATTTCAAAATTAATCTAGATACAATAAAACAGAATCCTATTCCAGATTTAGCGTTTCTAACTAATCTTCATAACCCATCTGGAGTTCTAGAATCTTCGGAGATATTAGGTGAAATAGCATCTCTATTTTCTAATGCAGATTCTATCGTTGTCATCGATGAGATTTTCCGTCTATTTACTGAAGCTCCAACTATGGCCGGTACACCAGGAACTGCAGTAGTGAACAGTCTCAGTAAATGTTTAGGAGGGGGTGCTTCTAGAATTGGCTGGATAGTTTCAGATTCCGATATAATTAAAAAATGTTCTGATTTGAAAGATTGGACTAATCCTGAAATATCTCTCGTGGGGCAAAGTGCGGGAATCGCTCTTCTGAAAGATCAACCTTTGAGACTTCAATTAGCACGTTCTAGAATAGAAGAACATCAACAGATTATCAAAGAGATTTGCGAACGTCACGGTTTCACATGGTATGATAGTCATAGCGTTACAGGTTTTCCAAAAATCCCTCTCGATGATGAAGTAGATTTCTGTAATAAGCTGCTAGAAGAAGGAATTCTTGTCTCACCTGGAAGATTTTTCGGTTATCCAGGTCATATCAGAGTAGGATGGGGGACCGTTTCAGACACTTTCTATTCAGCTGCCGAAGCATTCGATACTGCACTCAGTAAATTGCTTTCAGATTAATTTTATATAGTCCCTAACTTAGAATCATATAATGAAAAAAGCGACTGAGTTTAGCATCAATCTACCAGACATACCTGGTGCTTTGAATGATGTCTGTGTGGCACTTTCTAAGTATGATGTTAACATTCAATCTATTGCAGGTGTAGCTACTAAGGATTGTACCCTTGCAATGATTACAGATGATGATCTTGGTACACGTAAGGCATTCGATGAACTCGGTGCAGAGTACTTCGAAAATGAAACCTTGACCATGGAATTACCAGATCAATCTGGAGCACTATCTAACGTCACTCGCGTTTTGACTGATGCAGAAGTCAATATCTCAGCCATCTATATCTTAAATCGTTCAGATGATGTTACAAAAATAGCTTTCAGAGTCGATAACCCTGAACTGGCCCGTCAAGTTCTAAATTTATAATTCTATTCTTCTTCCGGTTCTTCTTTAGGCTCTTTTTCTTCAATCGATTTCGTCTCTTTTTCAGGCTCTTTTAATTCTACTTTTCGACCGGCATTTCCTCGTAATAAAGCATTAAGCACAAGCATCAATCCAATTACAGAAGCTACGAGTAGTGCTTGCCCAGCAGCATCACTCCATGGACTC
>MIYU01000016.1 GCA_001875425.1 Marine Group III euryarchaeote CG-Bathy1
TAGGAGTACGAGGGTTCAAATCCCTCCTCCCGCACCATGCGAAGAAAAATTATATCAGTTCATAACCAAAGTATGAGATTAGCTTATGATCGATATTATCGTTGATAATTTTCAAATCGTCATTATTGAAATATTCTAAATATTTTTTATTTAGATAATAATCTGTTTTGTTGAATGATTTACCTTCCTGTTTAGGGAGTTTGCCGACCGCTTCTGGATTTCTAGATAAATTAAATTTGGGCATGATGACTTCATCTATCTTTTCCAAATCAAAAAAGATAGCTATTGCACTCAATGTTGAATCTGCATTCTTAAGAATATCTTCATAACGTATCATTGTAGCATTTGGATTATCTTTTAGAAGTTCTGACCAGTTACGATGTCTATCGTTCCACAGAGAAATGTACTCTACTAATTTTTTTCGATTTATCCCCTTAAAAGACAAAATAGATCTAGAAATGAGAGACTCTCTAGCCTCGTATTTCGAATAGCTTACTAGCCAGGAATATGGGTCTTTAACACAGACAACATATTTCATTCGACCTTCTTCGTATGTTTGTTTTATTGAATTAAAAATGTCCGTACTAACGAAATCTGAAGGAGAAACCCCCTCAGGGTTATTGATTGGATCCCAATCCTTACCAGACCAATCGACTGCTTCTGGATGATTGCCGTGTTTCCAACCTAAAACATTAGAGAGGATAGTTACGTTTGAGAAATTATTATGAAATAGTAATTTTACTAAATTAGTACAGCTTCGTGGAATGCCATAGAGTTTGATATATGTCGACATAGCTATTGAATAAGTAAATAGATACTAATTAATAAACTAGTTAGCGAAATGAGTTACTCGTCGCTATTCAAAAGAGAATTATCTATTGAAAAGCCTACAGATTCAACGACGTCTAGCGTGCCGAAAGGTAAAAGAGATTGAATCTCTTCTTGTGTACAATTAAGGTGCTTTGATAATAATTGTGAGAATGCAGCACTGCTACCGAAACCTGGGCGTATAACTGAATAATTTTTACTATGAGTAGCAAGAGAAGAAACTGGACCTATCATTATTTTTTCAGAATCGAGATAGGAAATCTTTCCTATGGCTAAAAGAACTGGTAAATTTTTGAACCATTTACGTCTCCCCCTTAACGCAAAAGAACCTCTTGCTAAAAATTCACCTGTATTTGGAGTTTTAGAGACCTTATCAGCAATTACGCTGTACGCATGCCCTCCACTAACTTTTGATGCCCACGCCTTACTAAAAGAAAGACTGAAGGAACCGCATTCTTCCAATGATTTTTCAGACATTTCTGAAGTGATATGTTTTACGACCACGCTTGGTGCCCCATGTATGTCTGCATGAGAAAAATAATCATTCTTTTTTAAATATTTTTTAACTATTAAATCATTAGAACGTGCATCCTTTCCAGCAACCGCTATTTCTCCTTCTGAAGTAATAAACCACCTAAATTTTTCAAACCATTCTTGATTTTTACTTATACTCGATTTTACCTTAGAGATTTTCTTTTTGGTTTTTGACTGAGTGAGAATTAATTTTTCTGCTTTTGCTGCTTTGGCTTCTAAAGATTTTGCATTTTTAAAATATAAAGAAGCGTTGGCTTCTGGGGATTTAGTAGGTATAATTTTGAAGGAAAGGTCATCTATAGAAGTTCGGAATTCGGATCTTGTATTATTATAATCTAATATCTCTTTGTTCTCTTTTTCATTGTTAAAATCGTCAATAAGATTTTGAATAAATAAAACGTTATCCGATATTGATTTGGCAATTTTTCTCATTTCTTTAGATTGTTTTAAGAATTTTTTTAGATATTTTTTTTGAGTGAAAATACGACCATCTTCCCTTGGTTCTTCTGTTTTGACTTCTTTTTTAAGTGATAATAAATGTTCTATGGCTTCATTGTAATTTGAAAACTCAGAATTGACTTCTAAATCTTTTAATTCGAAAGGAGTGGCGAAAAATGTATATTTATTATTAGAATATATTCTAGCTTTAGATGGATTAGAAAGTATCGATTTTGCATGTGAAATAATTGAAGAGATGTCTTCATCTGATAAATCTGAAATAGCAATATTTGGATTATAACTAGAAGAGATGTATTCGGCAATATCTGGACCTAAATTACAATCGGTAACTAAGGCAGATATTAATTTTCTATGTGAAGATTTTAATTTTTCAGTTGAAGAAGCTGTATCACTATCTAAAAAATTGAATGGATGTTGTGGATATGTATAAATTGCACCTTTATCCAAAAGTCTATCATTTAGTTTTTCCTTACGGAGAATAGAAATAATTTCTTTGTCCTTACATAAGATTAGATTTCCTTTTCTGAAAAGCTCAATTATAAGATTGAATTCTTGATTGTTATTTGAAATAATAATAGATATCAATCTATCGCAATTAATCTGAGATATTGAATTTACACGGCCACCTTTAATTGTTTTTTTTAGAATATCTATAAAATTACCAGATTTGGATTGAAAGCCTTTTGAATTAGTTAGATAAATCCATCCATCTAAATTTATTAGTAATCGATGGGTGCCGTGTTCTTTACTACGGATTTTAAGGATAACCTCTTGTTTAGAATGTCTAGAAATTTGCTCTAATTTAGAATCACAAAGAAATTGCCAACTTTCGATTAGAACATTGATATCTATACTAGAAAGGGCTTTTTTCATTTTAATCTCAAGTATTATTGGCTTTCGCCGTTTCTAAATCGAAGATGTGTAGATATGAATGAAACAATAGTAATTGAAAAAATTAAATTGTAAAAAGAAGCAATGAAAGAAGGCGTTGTTTCAGTAGAAGAAACTACAGTGAGGGAATTGGTAGCTACATTGTTGCCTTCATTACTTTCAACTATATTTTGATTACCGCAATCATACCCTCCAAGATCGTAGTCGTTTATTCTTGCTGTTACTTCACGAACACCTATAGTGGAAAAGAAGGTAAATGAAACTGTTTTTTCATCACCTGGAGCCAAATCTATACAGATTACAGATATAGTGACTCCATCCATCAAAAACCAAACATCTACATTAGAGGTTGTTGCGCCAAAAATATCTAAGCTACCACCATCATTTGCCACTCTAGCCGATACAGTAATCGATTGACCCACTATACTAGAACTGTGGCTAAATGTAACCTCTCTTACAGTTAAATCTGGACTAGGTATTGTTATTGTAATTATATTTTCCAAAGATTCGGAACCTCCATTGAGACCTTCAACGTCTAAGGAAAAATCGTGAGAAATAGGGAGTTCGTCATCTGCAGGAATGAAGACAACTGTGACTATAGCGTAATTCTGATTGTTTGAACCGGTTCCAGGAATCTGTAATGTTAATGAATCGGAGGTTGTGCCCTCATCTAAAATACCGAATAAACCTTGGAAAAAACCAATATCAGAGAATGAAATTTCAAACTCATCATCTTCCCAGCCGGTATTGATGATAGTGATATCCCAAAGTAATGTATCTCCTTGAGCTACACTACTATCTCCTGTTTGTCCTGTAGAAGATGGTTGTACATCTAAATCGTAATCAAGTACTGGCGTTACTAACAGACTCACCGTATTTGTATCATTGCCGCTGTTGGCCCCACCTTTATCGTGGCCTTGAACGACAATAGAGATGTTTTCACCTATTGTACAATTAGAACAATCTATAGTTAGATTGGTAGTAGTTGTAAAATCTGCAGGAACGTCTACATAATCTTCTGATTGATAATCTGGTCCGTCACCGCCAACGAATAAAATTTCCATTTGGACATTTTGGTCAAAATCTTCATCGAAATTGGCAAGAGAGAAAACGAAAGTAACAGAATCGCCCAGAAGAACTGATTTACTATGATCATCAACACTGAGTTCAACTAGAGATAAGTCGTCTTGAGCTGCTATTGCTGTTGGAATTAATAATAAACAAAATAATAAAGATGAAAATAAAGTGAGACGAAACGCAGTAGATGCGGTTGAAGTTGAAAATATCTGAAGGGATTCCATACTTTACGCTCCTTTTTATATTCCCCAATGAGTTAATAAAAGCCTTTGGTAGCATGACATAAGGAAAAAGAAAAATGGAAAGTGAAATTAAATGAGTATTGTGGACGATATAGAAAATTTCAGCGATATGTTGGAAAGGTCCTGGAAAGAAAGAGAATATAATTCAATTAAAGCGAGAAATATAATTATTTCTGGAATGGGTGGTTCTGGAATTGTAGGATTAATTACCAAGAAGATAATGGAAGAAGATGGAAACAAAATAATTACAACTTGGAATGAATACGGATTACCTAATTGGGCAGATAATGACTGTCATTTGATATGTGTGTCATATTCTGGAAATACTGCTGAAACTATTAGTTCGGCCGTTGAAGCTGAAAAAAGAAATATCGAATGGGAAGCAATTACAACGGGTGGTGAATTGAATTCTTATGCTTCTGATAAAGAGAAAGAAGTAGTAATAATAGAAAGCGGACATCAGCCGAGAGCTGCACTTCCATTACTTCTTATTCCTGTACTGAAAAAATTAGATATTATGAATATCGATAAACAGATAGAAGATGCAATAAATGCCTGTAATAATATTCAAGAATATCATAATAATGGAGCATCTGCTGGAATAGCTAAACGTATGATGAATAAGAATATTCATGTGTACGGTTCTGGTTGTGGTGAAGTTAGTGCATATAGATGGAAATGTCAAATAGAAGAGAATGCAAAACAGAAAGTACACTGGAATAGATTACCTGAATTTAATCACAACGAAATTGTAGGATGGGAAAATGCAGGGGAAAATAATTTTGTAATTTGTCTAAGAGACAACGATGAAGACGAAAATATGTTCAAAAGATGGGAACATACACAGGAATTGATATGGAAAAATACTGACGTATTTGTAGCGAAATCTGGAACGATTGGAGAATCAACTACAACTTTGGGTAAAATTTTAGAATTGATACATCTTGGAGACTGGATATCTTTAGAATTGGCGAAAAATAATAATATTGAACCGGAACCTGTGAAAGTTATTGAAGAATTGAAAAAGAGAATTGGATAAGGTATGGATGAAGAAAGAAATTTAGTAGCAATTATTCTGATTATGTGGTATTTATTGCCAGCATATCTTGCAAACACAGTTGCAGCTTTAGTTGGAGGTGGTGCCCCTATCGATGGTGGACGTAACTGGAGCGATGGAAAAAGAATTTTAGGAGACGGAAAAACTTGGAAAGGATTGATTGGTGGAACTATTGGAGGAGTTATTACTGGAATGATAGTTTTAAAAATTGGAAATCCTATTAGTGGAGTGGAGAATGATATTCTAAATTTAGAAGGTAATGATTACGTTCATGTTTCAGTCGTATTGTCTTTTGGTGCATTATTTGGAGATATGCTCGCCTCTTTCGTAAAGAGGAGGATGGGTTTCGAAAGAGGTAGTATGGCCTTGGGTTTGGATCAATATGATTTTGTGGTTATTTCTTTAATTATGACGTGGCTGGTTTATGGTCAATGGATTGAAGAATTGTTTAGCACTCACATATGGAGAGAACTGATGACGATTTTTATCTTAACGCCTTTACTACATAGAGGTGTGAACATTATAGGATATAAAATCGGTGTGAAAAATGAACCTTGGTAAAACCATTAAGTTTGCCTAGATTTTTTTAATTCTTTTCCAATTTGATGTAATAAATCTGATTTTTTAATATCACAATTTACAAGAAAACGGTTTTCAGATTGAGATGGATTGCTAGGTCTAGATTTTGTTTCTGACGTGAAATTGAATTTTAAAGATTTGAGGATTTTTTCTATTTCATCAGAAGTAGGACGTTTAACTGATTCAGAAAGTGGTTGTTTACGACCTTTTGAACGAGATAAAGCTGAATTAAAATAAGAAGGATAAATAACGAAATTGTCTTTATTTATAGACATTTTAATCGATTAATACTGCATTAATCGAGCCGCTTTGACCTGGGCGAGAAGTTACTCTTGCTTTGCCAGCTTCGGTCATGATTACAGCACCTTTAGTGATAATATTCTGCCTAACGTAATTCATGTTAGCCGGATTATCGATAACTTCCTGTATATTTGACTTGAAAGTTTTACCTTTAGCAGAATCGGTGATAGTAGCTTCATCATTAGTTAAAACTCTAAGTTTGGAGCCTCCACCTCTTGTTCTTGCAACTTTATTTTGTTCAGAACCTATCTTAGTATTTTGTAATTCGTTCGAAATTTCAAATCTTCTTTTAGCTCTAGAAGATATCAGGCGACCGCCTGTTGATTTGCGTTTTGATTTGCCTTGCCATATAGCCATAATTTCTACTCGGAATCGATGGAAAAAGGGCTCCTATTTAATATTTGATGTATAAATAGACGAAAAAATAGAAAAAAACTAGCTAATCCTTTTATACCTATTAAACAAAACGAATGTATGAGCATAGATAATTTAGCAAAGAAAGCTAAGGATTTGAAGGCCAAAGGAATGACGGCACGAGAGATTTGTCAAGAGATGCATCTATCTAATCCTACTGTAAAATGGCTATTAGCTAAAAAACCGGAAGGAGGAATGCCTGCTGATGTGAAAACTGGTTGGAGATCTATCGGAGTTTCTGGTGCTAGAATATCATCAATTGCTGAAATAATGACAGATATCATAGTGGAAGAGGCTGAAAATGGTGAATTTGGAATAGATATGGTTGCTGGAGTTGTTCTAAATGGAATGACACTTGGAGTTTTCGTATCTGAAATGTTAGATATTGATTTTGGAGTTGTTAAACCTACATTTGATGAATCTCAAACTACATTAGCATCTAATTATGCCGGCTTTGAGGGAAAAGATGTGGTTATTGTTGATGATTTGATAAGTACGGGAGGGACCTGTTCGGAAGTTATAGATTACATTAGAAAAGAAGGGGGCAATCCTGTTTTGGCTGTAGTTATTATTAATAAATTAGCTGAGAACGAGATCAATGGAGTTCCATTGAGAGCTTTAGTAAGAGCCCGCCCTATGGGATCGTAATGCACTGGGCTGACGTAATAGCTGAAAAACTTCTAGAGAAAGGAAAAGAGCACGTTGTCTCATCGGGGATAACTCCGTCTGGACCGATACACGTAGGGAGTATGAGAGAGATACTCACTGCAGATGCGATTGCAAGAGCTATTAGAGATAAAGGTGGAGAAGCTGAGCTGATATATGTTGCAGATACGGCAGATCCGTTGAGGAAGGTTTATCCATTTTTAGAGAATTTGGGATATGAAAAATGGGTTGGATACCCTTTAGCAGAGATACCTGCTCCAAATGATGAAGGAACGTATGCAGATTATTTCTTGAATCCTTTTTTTGAAGCGTTGAATGCGGTTGGTGTAAATCCTCGTGTAGTTGATAATTATAAGGCGTACAAAGAGGGAAAATATGTTAATGAATCGAAGAACGCCTGCGATAATATAGAGAAAATTAGGGAGATATTGGAAACTGTTAGTGGAAGACAATTACCGAAAAACTGGTTCCCTTGGACATTTGTAAATGATGATGGAAAAATGATAAGTGGTAAAGTTTTGAAATACGAATGGCCTATTGTTGAATTTGAAGATGAGAATGGAGATATTTTCACCAATAATATAGAGAAAGGTGAAGGGAAGCTTCCTTGGAGGTTGGATTGGCCTGCAAAATGGAATGTTTTAGGAGTTACTTTCGAGGCTTTTGGAAAGGATCATGCAACGAAGGGTGGAAGTTACGATTCTGGAGTGAAAATAGTTAGAGATATCTATGGTGGAACTGAACCTGAAAAAACAGTCTATGAGTGGATAAATCTGAAAGGAGAGGGCGCTATGCATTCCTCTACTGGATTAGCGATATCGGCGAATGAAATTCTTGAAGTTATTCCTCCGGAAGTGTTGAGATGGTTGATTATGAAACCTCAACCGAATAGACATATCGATTTTGATCCTGGAATAGGGATACTGAATCTTACAGGTGATTATGAAAGAGTTGAATTAGATTACAATAAAAATGAAGAGAAAACTGATGTACATCGAGCTTACGAATTGAGTCAGGTCGATACTGAAATTAAAGAGAGTGGAGATTTATTGGGGCAGGTTAAATCGTACAGGAATCTGTTGACTCTTGTTCAATCGAAAAGTAGTCTAGAGGATATGATAAGTTCACTAAAGAGAATAGGAATATTGGAAGAATCGACCGAAGAGATAGAGAGATACTTAGGAAAAAGAGTGGAATACGTTAAAAATTGGTTAGCGAGATATGCACCTGATGAGATTAAGTTTGAAATTAAAAAAGAGACTCCTGAAAATGAGTTTGATGATGAACAGAAGGCCGTCATCAAAGAGATGGTAGCTGAATTTAATGCAATAGAATGGAATGCAGAAGAGATTCATAATTCATTCTATCGAGTTCAAGATAAGAGTGAGATGGAAGCGAAGAAAATATTCGAAATTGTTTATCTAGCATTACTAGGACAGAATTATGGTCCAAAAATGGGATTCTTCTTAGCTACTAATTTAGAACGAGAATTTGTAGTTGAAAGATTAGAATCTTATTGATACGAACTTTCTAAATAGAGGAAGGTGTTAGGAATTTATGAGTGCAGAAGCTAAAGATGACAATAAGACTCTGATGTTAATGGCCGTTTTACTTGTGGGCCTGATACTCTCATCTGCATATTCAGCAAATAGTATTGGCAAGGTAGATAGTGAGTTAACAACACTGGAAGCGAAGGCGAATACGTTAGAAACTAAACTGAATGCAGAAGAGGAAGCGGTTGATGCCTTGCAGGTGCAGGTGAATGAACTTGGTAATAGTAGTTCAATAGCTGATACTGCAATTATTGGAATCAATAATCATCTGAACAATTTGGATGCAGGTATTGCGAACAATCAGGCCGCACTGGATGCGGTGAATGCCGAATTAAGTATTCTGAGAGGAGATATAACAACAGTAGAGGGGATGATAGCTGATGTTTATACGCAATTGGCCGATATTGAAAATCACCTAGATGCAATTGAAAATAATATAACAATACATACGAGTCAAATTTCTAATATTAAGAATGATACCGAAATTATCTATTATATGCTAGCAGAACATCAAGAGATGATTGATAGGTTGAATTCCTGTCAACTAATCCCATACGGCAACTGTACCAATGCAGATTTGTCGGGTGCTGATCTTAGTAATATGGATTTAAGAGGTATAGATTTATCGGGTTCTGATCTCTATGATGCAAATTTGACAGATGCTACTCTCTATTATGCAGATTTGACGGGTGCTAATCTCTATTATGCAAATTTGACGGGTGCTGATCTCGGTGGTGCAGATTTGACGGGTGCTTATCTCGAAGAGGCAGATTTGACGGGTGCTTATCTAGGATTTACAAAATTTTTTAGATCTAATCTCGAGAATACAGATTTTTCTAGGTCTAATCTTGAGGGTGCTGATTTGTCGGAGAATTCGCTTATGTATGCTAATTTTACGGATGCGGAAATCAAGTATGTGGATTTTTCTAAATCTAATCTCCAGTATGTCGATTTTTCTGGTGCAGATCTCACTTATGCGAGATTGGTTGGTGTTACTTCAACGGGAGCAAATTACACTGATGCTAGCTTAGGACATGCAGATTTGTCGAATGCTCAACTGAATGATACGATTTTTGTTGATGCATATTTGGGACATACCGATATGAGTAACAGTTACCTTCAACACTCTGATATGAATGGAGCTAATTTTAGAGCAGTGACCTGTTATAAGAAGTGTGCAGATTTGTCGGGTGCTAGTCTCCAGTATGCAGATTTGATGGGTGCTGATCTCGAATATACAGATTTGACGGGTGCTTATCTCTATAATGCAAATTTGACGGGTGCTTATCTCAGATTTGCAGATTTCTCAGGTGCCAATCTTGGTGGTGCAGATTTGTCGGGTGCTGATCTCAAGTATGCAGATTTGTCGGGTGCTAATCCCTATAATGCAGATTTGTCGGGTGCTGATATCCGGTATGCAGATTTGTCGGGTGCTAATTTCCAGTATGCAGATTTGACGGATGCTCATCTCGTTGATGCAGATTTGACGGATGCTAAGTTCGGACATGCAGATTTGACGGATGTTTATCTCACTGGTGCAGATTTGAGATTTGCTGATTTTACCGATGCAACGGTTGTTGGAGCTGCCTGGGTAAGTGCTTACTGGCATCAAACTATCTGGACGGATGGTGTGAGATACGACTCGGATCCGACTTAGTAATTAAGAAGAAAGAATTTCGTTCATGAATTCTACGTAAATTTGTGACACTCTATCTATGCTCGATCTGCTTACCCATTCACCAGGTGCATGCCAATTTCCACCTTCAGGACCTAGTATGACTGTAGGCATTTTTGTGGCGACGAAATTGAAATCTCCAACCGATGTTGTTGTTTCCTGTTCCTTAGTACAATAGCTCAAGAATTTTTTGACTAAATCTGTTTCCGGTGTTGAATACGGTTTTGGAGAAGGAGTTGGGCGTTCATAATCAGATATTGAAATCGAATCGGATAATGAGAGTAGTGTCTCTTTGATATTATCACTTTCATTGTAGTGATGCCGATCCAAAATTAGCTTAGCTTCTTGTGGATGAGTTAAGCCCAATGAATCGGAATGTAAGGAGAGAATTGCTAGCGAACCATCTACCTCCAATTTTTCTAAATTCAATATGAGATTGCTCGCTTCTACTAGAGCACTAGTTCCCGGTTCTGTTGCATGACCTCCACGAGCAGTGATAGTAACTTCATACAGAGAACGTCCAGGAGCTTTGAGAACGGGAGCTTCTGAGCTCGGTTCAGGTATGAAACAGAGGTCCCCTTCAAGTCGATTCAAGGCGTGATTTATACCGCGACACCAACCCTCTTCATCACAAGTTAAGAGTAGTGTTAGATTGGCACCTAAATCTGAATAATGTTTAAACAATTCAATAGACAACGCAAGACCGGCCTGCATATCTGCAGAACCTAGAGCGATGATATTGTCTCCATCTAAAAGAGGTGAATATGGATTATTCCATCCAGGTGCAGGAGGGACTGTGTCCATATGTGCACAAAAAACAATGTGTGGACCTTTTCCTTCGGAACGGCACCAGATATTTGCTGTAGAATCTGAGACTTTTTCAATCTCTGGCGAATAATCGGATAGATAATTTTCTAGAAAAGCAATTTTTTCATTCTCTTCGCCCATGGGAGAAGGGATTCTGAGTAACTCGAGTAATAGACCTTCAATGTTCAAGATGCACCTCTTCAGCATTTAATGTAATAATATTATTATTTTCTTCAACCATCAATTCACCATTTTCAGTAATATCTATAACAATACCTTCAGACCCATTCCACCTGACATTCTTACCGAGAAGTATCTCCGCCTTTCTATAACTGATAAAGAAATCGTTTGAATCGAAATTCATTAATTCGCGCTTAAGAATGTTTTCAAATTTATCAGCCAGATCTAAAAGATTGATGCTGACACCTATATCATTAAGAGAGATAGATGAAGGGACATCTGGTGAGGTTACAATATTGATACCCACACCCACTATTGCAAAATCATTGTGAGACTCACAGAGTATTCCACCTAATTTTTTTCCATCTAAGATCAGGTCGTTAGGCCACTTTAGAGAGACGTTGAATTGATGAAAGGATTCGAGAGATAGTTTGGATGATAACCCTGCTATGAGTGGAAGTAATTTGTGTTGAGGAGAACAGATTGAAAAATAAAAACCACCTTTTGGAGAAACCCAGTCATTGCCCCTTCTACCTCTACCCTGATGTTGTTCAAAGGCTAGAATTGAATCCCATAGATTTGGATTTTGAAGTCTTAACCTTTCATTAGTTGAAGGAATTTCTTGAAAAATCTGTCTCAAAAAAACTCACCCAAATTAGTTTGAGTTGTTTCATCATTTTCTAGAGTAGTATTTATCGAACTGAGTGCTAATTCGACTCGTTGTTGCGTAAAGTTATCTACATCCGGATATCTTACTAAAATATCTGAAACCATCTCTCTGTATTTGGAAACTGATGCCCGTGAAACGTTGAGTAAAATTTTACCACCACAATTAGATTTGGAACATTTATTAGATAAAGGAGGACGTCTGTATTTTGTATTACATTTATTGCAACGGACTTTCTGTCTGGAAAAGGAACGTAGGTTGCCCACTAAATCTCTAAGAAGATGTTTCTTGACTGTGTGTGTTGCTAAATATGAGGCATCGGAAGCTCGTATTTTACTTACTAAATGTAAAGATGCATCCGATTTTTCTTGCATAGAACCTAATCCTACATACGTAGATGTTTTAGGACCTGAATTTATGTTTGAAGTTTGATGAGTAAAAATGAACGGATACTCTCTGTTTTTCTCTAAATAGTTAGAAACAAAGGATAAATCTTTAGCTACCTCTTTCGGAGATATTTCTAACTCGGCATTTTGATAAAATGATAACGGGTATTGAGATTCTAAATCGATATTGTGTGCTTCACTATCTATCTCTTTTGGATTTATGCGCGTAGTTAAGACTCGTGGAGTATCCATAGTACCTCCTCTTCTACTTGGTAAGAATTTTTCTGAATAATTTAGAAGACCGTCTAAAAGTAGCATAAAACAATCTTCATCACCATCGCAATTTCGTCTTTTAGCAGCATGAAAGAATGGATGACTGTATTGTGCATTTGCATCTGTAAAACCGATTAATCTGCAAAGAACGCCAGCTGAAGTGTGTGGACTTAGACCAATCATAAGCTGACCTATCATATCGCTAGATTTTGCATTTTGACCTGGAGGGATGTCGTAAAATTTTTCCAACCCATAAATTTTTTCGAGTTCTTCGTCAACGAAACGAGCGACATTCAATAACCATGATGATGATTTACGCGAAAAGATTACGTCCTGAATCTGTAAAGTTACTAGTTGATCTGTAGAGACTAAGTCATTGCCTAAATAATCGTGAAGATAACCCAACTCTCTAGCTTTATCTATAGAGAGACCTATTTCAGAAGGATAGAAATGAGTCATCGGTAAATTCATCATATCATATCTTAATGTTCCATCTTTGTAGACTCTCAAATCATATTTAGCACGGAGTATACCTTTCTCTAATAATTCGGGCGTTTTAGTAGCGGAAGTTAACCCTTCAACACATTTAGTTGGTGGAATTTGATACATTTTGAGATGATCTTTAGACGAATTAACTAATGATTTTAAATTTACAAGACGATGTCCAGCCCTCTCTTTCAAAAGAGTGGGTAAACTACAATGGCGACTTGAAACAGTTTCTTCATTGCATTTTGAACATGTTCTTAGTTCTAATTCTAATTTTACTTGCCCGTCTTTTAATTTTTCTATGGAAGTGTTTATGAGACGTTGAGGGCCTCCACTTTTTCCAATTGGAAAAAGAGAATGCGGTGGCGGACTCATTCTTCTTTCATTCGCCTTTTCAGGCCTACCCATACTAGAACCGAGTCTTGTAGGGGCACGGTTTTTAATTTTTAAATCTGAAAAATACTCGATTAAACTTAATGTATCTTTTGAATTGTTTGGTTCTTTGGAACTAACTACATCAATGCCGTTGACATTCAGAGCTAATGAATGTAAAAGCGGTTTAGAGAGAATATCTATATGGATAATCTCTGATTTGACTGTATGAAAAACGCCTAAACATTCCAATGTTGATTTAGCAGAAATTGGAACTTTTAAAATTTCATTTTCAAAAGAAGAATTTAGTAAAATATCTCTGAGTTCTAATATTTCTGAAATTTCGAAATCGTTCCAAAAAAATGTATAATCAGGATGTAAAGGTGCACCTGATTTTTGACTTATTGAAAGAGCATCCTCGAAAGAAACTTCATTCGGATTTAAATCTGGTGAATTCGCCTCTAAATGCCACCACTCATGACACCATGCCCCCGGTTTGAGATTGTGATTGTTTTCTAAAAACTCGCCTGGAGAAATTAGAATTTCTCCTAAATCTATGATTTTATTTATTTGAGGAAGATAATCATCAATAGAATCTGGATCGTCTAAACGTAAAAAAGTTCCATCATGTAAAACGACAGATGGCCCCTCTATAGAATCGCACGGAGTTATTGATGCAGCTTTACCTGGAAGTTGTGTTTTTAGTTGAGTTCCAATCGCTGGAAAAGAATCTAATATTTTCATAGATGCTGGAGAAAGAGCAATCGCTGCCAATCCTGTTAATCGAGTTCTGCCATATCTAAGTCTAAATGAACCTGCTTTGTCTGGAAAGGAAAAAATTGGTCTGCCTACGAGAACATCTTTTAGATATTTATGTTCTCCTTTGGATTCTTTTTGACTCTCTTTTTTCTTTTTAGCATAAGTAGTTAAAAAATCCCAACCTTGAATCTCTAATCTTTCAACGTGCTTTAAAATTTTATTCGCTTTTAGACAGAGACCTTCAGCTATGACCAATGCAGCTCCACCCCTAATTCTGTTTGTTTCAACTCTAGGAAGGTCACGATGTCCAACAACTTCCAATCTTTCTGTTGGTTCGCCTGTGATACAGATTGGACAAGATTTGATTATCGTTTCAATCTCTTCAGCAGATGGTGTGTATTGTAGATTTACTGCTCTTTTGTATAATGGTATCTCTTCTTTGTATCTCTCTATTTCAGATATAGTGGGAACGTATGATTTTAGACCTAATTCTATTCTAACCACATCAGCTATTAACACAGAAAGTGCTTGTGCAGTGCCCCCTGCTGCACGGATAGGTCCTGCAAAATATATTGCAGCACATTGACTTCCATCTTCATTGTCTAAAATATTGACTCGTACTAAACCTTCTGTTGGAGCGACTAAAACACCTTCTGTTAAAATAGAAAGAGATGTTCTGATTGCCTGTTCTAATGCACTTTTGACATCTGATGTTTCTTTGATTTTTTTAGCTAAAATCTTAGCTATTTCTAAAGCTGAGATTTCCCTACTTCCTTCAATGAGTGAATTACGAATTAATTCGGCTACTCCTTTTGGACCTACTTGTGCCTCTACACGTTCTGCTAAATCTCTTGCTTTTTTAATTTCGCTTGTATCTGTAGGATCAAAACCATTCTCTCTAGCTTTATTTGCAATTGCATAACATTCATCAGCATCTTTGGATAAAGAGGTAAAATATTTTTCAGAGGTAGGTGATGATTCAATTGACAAGCACCATAGTAAGTAGATAAACCATTTAGAGTCTTCGGGTTAGTTTAGCTATATTTGTCTGCCCAGAAAGAACGGTATGCTGAAGCACCACCTTGTATACCGAAATAATACACCAAATAAGATAGAAAACACATTGAAGCACCCATAACAAGACCGAAGTTAATGTTTCCTTGAAGAAATGCACCAGAAATAGCCATTAGAATTCCTGTAATGAAAGCCGATGTACCCATGAGTAAGAATTGCGTTAAAAAATCTGGATTGCCTCTGTTATTTGAATCGAAATCTGCAAAGACACCCGCAGCCCACATCCCTAAACCGGTGTTAATCAAAATGGCTAAAATTACCATTTCACCAAAAAAGAGTGTTACCTTTCCTGAAAAATTTGCAAAGTAACAGGTTGAAAGCCAAATAAAAAGAAGTCCCGGTAGAGACAAAATAGCAATAGAAATTGCTTTACCTTTTAGAACAGAAACGGAATCGATTGGAAGTGATTTTAAAATCCAAAGTCGTTTTCCTTCAATACCTATAGATGAAGCACCTACAAGGGTGCACTGAAGTAATGCGCCGATGTAAATTCCAAAAGCTAATAGAGTTGGATAGAAAGACTCACCTCCTAAATCCTCAGTAGGTTCACCTATAGTGTAAATCCAAAATAGAATGAATAAGCCTATGAATACAGTAGAAATGTAAGCACCGACTGCATCCTTTTCTCTTAGAGAATTAACTATTTCTTTACGTACTAGTGCTGATGTTTTTCTATTTAAAAAATAATTAAGCCAACCTAATCTGAAAATATGAGGTGTTGGTTTAGAAACTCTAGTTGAAATCTGCTGTGATAAAATGCTATCAATATACAATTTATCAGAAAGAAATAAAAGTATGGAAACTGTAGAACTTGAAAGTAAAAAAAGATTAAAGGAAGAAGAAGGTTGTGTGTGTGCCTGATCTAAAAATAGAATAGTTGAAGACAGTGGTAAAATTGCTACAAACAAATATAAAGATTTACGGAAAAAGGGAGTTATAGAGCTGTAAATTCCAAGTAAAAAACCGAAGACAGGTGCGAAAATAGTTGAAAGAATTATTAAATTAATGAAATTAGAAGGAAAGAATAATGATTCGCTCGTGAAAGTTGTTACCGTGAATATAGTTATTGCAGATAAAAAAATAAGAGAAAAATTTGAAACTAATAAAGAAATTAAGAATCCTAGAATTATTTTTCTAGGTGAAATAGGTTGAGATAAATAGGTATCAATAAAAGAAGAACGAATTGCTTTTCTGTAAGTTTGACCTGCATTTCTTATTACGAGTATAGTAAAAGATATTGCAATAATTGAACCGTAACCATCAGACGTGCCGCCGAACATTTCTGGTTGCCTTTCTATAAAATTAATAAGTTTTATTGAATAAAAAACAACAGTTGGAAGTATTATTAAGAAAAGAATACGTGAAAAGGGGCGCTGAATTGTCTGTTTACAGAAACCCCTCCAAGAAGATAAGATATCTGCCTTAGCTATTGCATAAACACTTCTCATCTACCGAGCATCTCCAACTTTCTATCTTTTTTTGACGCTTTTTTGAATTCTTTATAATGAATCTTGCAAAGTTTTGCTTTACGACTACTTGAAGATAGAGTTACAGATGAGAGTGTATTTTTAATTTTTGAAGACGATATTGATCTCTTTACGTCTAAAGAACAACCGACTACGTCGCAAGACGCTGTATTATTTTCTTTATTTGGAGACATGGTTATTGTAAAGTTATATCCGGCATTAAAGGGCGTGTGGCGAGTGATTTCAAAACAAAATTACTACCTTCACCTACTCTGCATACAAAAAGATCCCTATGATGACGAGTTAGACCGAATTCGTCTAAACTTGCAACGCCACCGCAAACTTCCATTGCCAATGTGAGTAAATCTGAAGCTTTTCTTGAGCAATCGATTTTTATCTTTGCAGCAGATTCTTTAGTAAGCGTTCCGGAATCATATTGATTTGTTAATGTAATAAGCCAATTCAAACCTTGTTCTAATACGATGTCCATATCAAGAATAACATCTTGAACTCGTTGAAAACGTCCAATAGGGCCGTCAAATTGCTCCCTTTCTTGAGCGTATGAACGACATTTATCTAATGCGAAAGCTAACGACGCAAGAGACATTGAAGCAATGAAAAGTCGGCCGCCATTTAGCGTTTGGACCATTATCTTAAAACCGTTATTAAGCTCTCCTAAAATATCATCATCTGTAACTTTTACCCCATCAAAAGCTATAGAACCTGTAGAAGATTGTTTCCATAAATCTTTACCGGCCATTTCTTGATAATTAACACCTGGTGCATCCATTGGAACGATAAAACAAGTAGTACCATCATCAGTCATTGCGTGTACAACTACATGGCTGGCCCATTTTGCATTAGTAGACCAACATTTTTCTCCTTTTATTTGCCATCCCCCTTCAACTTTTGATGCGCGAACTTGAGGATTAGCAGCATCACTACCTCTACCCGGTTCAGAAAGTCCGAAAACGAACATGCGTTTTCCTGTAGCTAAATCTGGAAGATGTAATTGTTTTTGTTCATCTGAACCGAAGAGTTGAATCGGTTTAGCTCCCAAAGATGAAGCAGCACCCGGAGTTATTGCTAATGACTGAGCATGATAACCTAATGACAATCCCATCAATATTAAATCGAGTTGAGAACCACCTTGACCGCCGTAATCTTCAGAAATAGTAGTACCAAAAAGACCCATATCACCCATAAGATCTATAGCAGAATCTGGAATTAATTGATGATTTCGCTCCCAATCTAACCAATTCGGCATTATATTTTCTTCAGCGAAATCAGAGACCGATTGATAAAAAAGAAGTTTGTCGTCATCGACCAGTTTTTCCAAATAAGAATCCATCATACGTTTCATAACAATATAACATTAGTAAGAACGGATAAAATAACTAACGTGACCTGCCCATTGCCCCTCTTGGAGGTTCTACAACGTAATCTACTTGCATTTCTGGAGGCCAATCACGTGGAGTATCATCAACCCCTTGTAGAATGATATAGGCGATTATAGTGAAGACAAATAATGCACCAACTGCAGCAGGACGTCCCCAATTCAATTCATTAACAATAACACCCCAGACTAGAGGGCCCATTATAGCTGCAAAACGCCCAACCATACTATACAGACCATAGAATTGGCCTACGAATTTAGGTGGAGTCAAAAGAAGCATGTATGGCCTATCAGCAACCCAAAGACCGCTGACTGAAATACCTGCTAAAAATGCTCCTGACCAGATTATGACGTCTGCATACGGTACGTCAAAAAGAGCTAGTGCGATAACTACTGTGAAATCAATAAACCACAGATAAAGAACCAAATTTAAGGTCCGTTTTGGTCCAAAAATATCGACTATATAGCCCCATAAAAATCCACTTGCAATAGAAGATAATACCCCTACCAATAGAAAGTATTGTATATTTTTGTACCATACAGTAGTATCTGTAGAGAAACCGAATTCATTAGTAACATAAATTGACATGAAAATAATTAGAGTGTTTATTGCATCTGTGTAAAAAATTCTCCCTATCAGAAATCTTCCCAAACCTGGAAACTTTTTTACATTTTCAATAGTATGAATAACTTCTCGAAATGCATCGGAAAGCATACTTTTTTCGAGTTTCGAAGGAGTGTGTGATTCCTTAACAAAAAGAAAACATGGTACTGCAAATAAGAAAAATAAGAAAGCAGAAAATTGGAACATGCCCGTATATCCTATATGATCCAATAACAAGATACCAGAACCTATTCCAAAAAGAGAACCGAAATAACCTAAACCGACGCCGAGACCGCCTACTCTTCCACGATTAGATTCAGTAGATATTGAAGGAAGAAGAGAATCGTAAAATATTAAACCAGCTTGATAGAAATAATTAGCGACAATAAAGAACAGCATAGCGAGATAAATTTTAGTTGAAGTATCAGAGGTGTTGAATAAATTTTGTATTAAGTTTTCTAAAAAAGTTGGAGATTGGCCTATTAGGGCAGTAAAAGTAACGCAGATTACTGTAGCAACTACGAGAAATGGCATACGTCTTTTAGCTTGATCTGAAAGAGCTCCCAAAAACGGTGCACTCATGAAAATTAAAGCCATTGAGATAGCATTTGCATAGGCGTAATGTTTGTCTAAACCACCGAGTTCGTTAACTATCCAGATACCGAGATATAATGATACGACATTCATTGAAAATACAGTATTACCTAGATCGTACGAACACCAAGATAGAATACGGGGCCAAGAAGTTTTAGCAGTTATTTTATCTCTTTTTTTTAATTCTGAACGCATAGAGGAAACTTTGTCCTTTGTTTCTGATATTTTAGTTGTTACCTTTTGACGTATGCGACTTAAGCGTTTTTTCAAGAAGAAGACTCCGATGCAGATTTACTCTTTTTTTCTTCCTCAATAGCAACTCTTCTACCCTCATCCACATCAACTGTAAGGAATAAAAGTGCTCCTAAAATGACTAGAATTGCGAGACTCATAACTCCAACACGTGCATCGTATTTGAACGCTAACCACCCATAGATTAGTGGACCGAATATCGTTGAAACCCTTATACTTAATCCGAAAAAACCGAAGAATTCGAAACTTCTAGAATCGGGAGTCATGGACGCGAAAATACTACGTGCAAGTGCCTGAGAGCCTCCCATAACTAATCCTAAAATTGCACCAACTAAAAGAAATTGCAAATCAGCACTTAGACCTAAAGGGCCCCAAACGTTACTACGCATCCAGATAGGAACTGCATCTAATTCTTCATCCCCTAACTGACTAGGGTGTTCTGGACCTATTACAAAATTACCATCAAGCGTGGTGTTGAGATCGTAATAAAGAGAGAATCTTTGACCATCACCAGTTACTATTTGTTCTATTAAAAAAGCGAGTTCGTCGGCCTGCATCACCCTTTTGTTTTCATCGTCTGGATCCCAATCACCCACTAAGTCTTCCCAAGCTAAATCAGCCTTACCATTGCCTAGATCAGGTACGGCTTCGACCAAGAACGTTTCTGTAGGAGTGTCGTAAATTAGTTGATAATCGAAATCTTTCTTTTCAGAGGGTTCTTCTATCGCGAAACCGGTAGCCAATATAATCACTACAACCCAGACAACCAAGGAATACATGAGAGCCTGTTTCGAGCTGGTGAATTCTGCTATCCATTTGAAAACGGTAGCACCTAATGCACCGACAAATTGAATGATAAGAATAGTAGCGATAAGTGTAGTGCTAGTAACACCTAAAGTGATAACCGCATATACTCCGGCTTGTGCTAAAACTGTCTGAATTCCATCATTGAATAACAGAAATGCAATGAGATAAGTAAAAAGAATTTTGAAACTACTAATCTCTCCAAATGTTTGTTTAAGTTCACTAAACGCTAATTGAGTTGATTTAACTACGCCTAAACTTGGAAGTGGGTTCTCCACGTGCGGCTCTGGGATTGTTGCAAAGGTGTATAGTGACCAGCCATACCACCAAAGCCCTACAGAAGCGAGTGCTAGACGAGTGACTAAATCGTCATAATCAAAGATTATCAGAACTATGAGATGAAATAGTAAGAGTAGGCCGCCTCCGATGTAGCCATAGGCGTAACCTCTACTGCTTACGTCATCATAATATTCTTCTTTGACTATATGAGGCAATAATGAATTGTAAAATACTGTTGAACCTGCAAAACCGACATTGGCGATAAAGAAACAACCTAACAGCCACGCCCAATCATGGCCTGTGTATGCTGAAAACAGTAGTAAAAACGTGAAAAGGGCACCTGCCGAAGCATAAGTCCTAAGCAACCACATTTTCAAGGGTGCACGATCAGCTATAACGCCAAGCACAGGACTCGTGACTGCAACGATGAAAGCAGATAGACCTATTGTCCATGCCCATAATGTTTCGGCACCTAAAGTTGAGCCGAGAAAACCGGGACCACCGGTGTGATATTCGCTTGTAAATATTGCAGCAAAATAGATTGGCAAAATAGCTACGGTGATGGATGTTGAAAAGGCAGAATTAGCCCAATCATAAACACACCAACCGCGAACCGCTCTCTGATCATCTTCACTTAAATCTCCTAAATCCCCCATGAAACGACCAACGGAACGGAATAATCTCTGTTTTATTGACATGTAGAAATCCTTAATCATAATTAAAGAGGCGATTTTAAGTCGAACGCCTATCTTGATTTATTGTAGATTGAAGCTTTTTCAAGAAAATTAGTAAATATTTCTATACCGTATTCTGAATGTTCGACCTCTGGATGAAATTGAACACCCGCATATGGTAATGATTCGTGTTCCATCACCTGTATTGAGCAATCTTTTGATGAAGCAAGAACTTCAAAGGAATCGGGAAGTTTCGTAACTTCATCATTATGAGATTCCCAAACTTTGAATTCTGATGGCAGACTTGAAAGAAGCCAACCATTCTTTTTGACTGATAATGACACTTCACCGAATTCGGGTATTGTGGCTGGTCCGGCCTCTCCACCAAAATGAGCAGCCATGTATTGATGACCTACACATATTCCTAAAATTGGCCAGATTTCGGAATTGAGATATTCAGAAGTTAAACCTAATGAATCTGCTTCTGTACCTATTCTAGGTGCACCTCCAGAAAGAACAAGAGCTTCAAATTTTTCTAAATCATTCAAAGGAGATGTATTGGGAACAATCTCAGCTTTACAGCCGAGATACGTTAGGACTCGCCATTCTTTATGAGTCCATTGACCGCCATTATCAACAACTGCAACATTCATAGAAGGATGAGTCACGAAACCTTATTAGGAGAGTCGTTAAAATATGCTTTGAGAAATAAATGAAAGAAACCACTTGTCAAAATTGTAAAATTGAAATTGAAATTGAAAGCGCATTCTTAGTACCTGGTAGTGATTGGTACTTATGTGAAAAATGCTGGGACGATA
Source organism: Marine Group III euryarchaeote CG-Bathy1 (assembly GCA_001875425.1). Taxonomy (GTDB): domain Archaea; phylum Thermoplasmatota; class Poseidoniia; order MGIII; family CG-Epi1; genus UBA102. Next base: position 22,167 of record MIYU01000016.1, read on the forward strand.
CGTGGAAATAAACTAATCTTCAACCTGTTGTGCAAGATAACTTCTAGACAATAATATCTGTCCAGCAGCCCAGAAAGAGAAGAATAATAATACTGAAATAGCTCGGCCATAAATAGTGTTGAATTCGATTGATTCAGCGAATTTTAATGGTAAAAGATATGCCATTACTTCGTGGAAATAATATGCAGCTGTTGTCATTCCAACCGCTATGAATAAAGTTGCCACCAAGACCATTACAAACCAATTAACTACGGAATTGGAACCTTCTGGTATAATTTTAGATAACCTGCTGTAACGTTCATGGCCATAACCCAATTCAATAAATAGAAGAAATGATGAGATGAAACATAAAATTTCCACAATCATAGAAGTGTCATTACCTTGGGAACCTAAAGGAATTACAACTACTAGGAAAGCAGAAAGAGCGAGAAGTTCTAAATTACTGTTGATAACGGAAGGTATGCCTAATATCAATGGCAGTCCTAAAAATATCCAAAGAGCGAATTGGTGTAGAGTTTCGGGCTCGATAGGTATACGATCATTTCCAGACTCGTAAGAAAGAATTATCAACAGGGATAACAGAATAAAGAGAACTAAATTGAAAGTTTTTTGAGAATGATATTGAGCAATTGAGAATACAGTCCCCATAACAATACCTAAAAATATGGAAAAAATTATAGTGAAATCATAAAAAGTAAACACATCAGAATAACCTACACTTTCAGTAACTACATTGAAACCATCAACGAATAATGATTCCTCTGGATTATTAATAACATAAGAAAAATGAAGACAAATTACTAGAGAAATAATGGAAAATAATTGCATCAATTTTAAAGGATCTTTAACGCTCATGCGACCTCCTTGAGTATTGTACTAATTGGAGTATCAGGTTCCCAGCGAATTGCTCTTGCACCTAAAGCTCTGACATCTGCCAATGCATTATCTATATTTACATTCGTAGAATAGTACGTTATAGGAGATATTTGGTTTCTCTCTCTATCATAATGTAATGTATCTGGTGCAAGGACTGTTAATTTGTAACCTCGAGCCATAATTTCTCTGAGAGCGTAGCTTGCAGTAATGTCTCGTTCTAATGTTGAAATTAATATAACGGGAGAACGTGGTGTAAAATTTCTAACATCACCTAAAACGCTAGCGACACCTCTGTTACCATTTGGTTTAATTCTAGCAAAAGCAGTTAACATATGATAAAGATGCTTTTGACCACTGTCTACTGGAATTGAAATATGATAACCCCCATAGAAAACCACACCTACACGATTTCTTGTTTGTAGTAAAAAACGAGCAATAGTTGCAGCAACTCTGCATGCATAATTCAAAGAATTGTGTATAACAGTACCTGAACCAGAAAGCGCGCGAGTATCTACTAAAAGTAAAACATCTGAAATATCTTCCCTTTCATATTGGTTAACCATTAGCTTTCTAGTTCTTCCGAATACTCTCCAATTAATCTTCTTAAAATCATCACCTGGAACGTAATCTCTTATGGAATAAAACCCTCCAGAATCTCCTAAACGTCTTATGGGGATAGCTCCCTGATAAAGCTTAGGAAATTCACTTAGAATTCCTAAATCTTCTATATCATAAAGCTCTGGAAAAACAACTAAAGGAGATTCCGCTTGAATATCTGTTTCGTAATAAAAGAAAAATGAAGGATTGTAAAGTCTTAAGCGTGGACTGCCTACACGATATTGACCCCTTACTGGGCAATTTAAAGTATATTTATGGATCTTTGTCTGATTCTTTTTAAGTTGAATTATTGTATGGTTTCTTTTTGGTGGTGGTAAAAGTTTTTTCTCTATCAGAGCCATTGATTGAACAGAATCTAAACCTGAAAGTATGCCTTCGACGTCTTTTTTAAAATCGGAATTCCAAGGAACTGTCAACTCAATATCAAAGGGGGAAGGATTTGATATTTCTAACCTATGAGAAACGTTAGTAAGAGTTACTTCTGGTATTTTTGAAATAGAATGATCGCATTCTGCTTTTATTTCTTCTAAGGTAGTTTCTAAAGATTCTGGGATTAGCCGGTATCTGAGAAACATATACCGCTCTAAATCTAGCTCTTTAGGTAAATTATCAAACAACTCTAAAAATCCTATTGAACGGCCTTTATTCTCTATAGATAAATTAATATCAACATTGGAGCCCTCAAAAACATTTTCCATTTTTCTTGTAACTTTGACTTTGATTGGACTTGTGTTAACTAGAGTGTGTACTGAAACAAAACCTAAAATTGCAATTCCTAAAAGAAACAATTGTATGTTATTTATGAATGGAGAGAATAATACTAAAATAGCTCCAAAACCAACATACAATACGGCCTTGCTGGTCCACATTATTAATCAGGTGTGACGGCGGGAACTGCAATAGTATTTTTTATTTCTTCGAGAACTAGATCAGATTGAGTTCCTCGGAATTTTGCTTCTGGCTTTAGAATTATCCTATGAGATAGGACTGGAATAACCGATCTCTTTACATCATCGGGAATTACATAATCTCGTCCACTTAGAAGTGCCAAGGCTCTAGATAATTTAAGTAAACCTAGACTGCCTCTTGGACTAGAGCCGACAAGTACTCTTGGATCTTCTCTAGTTTGCTGAACAATCTCAACCATATATCTTAAAATTCTAGAATCGACTTCTACTTCTTCTATAGACTCATGCATGCCGATAACGTTATCGGGAGATGCACGGGCAGAAACATCAAAACTATCTTTTCTTCTATTAGCCCTATCACCTATTATTGTTGTTTCAATATCTTCATCTGGATATCCGACACTTAGCTTAACTAAAAATCGATCCATTTGAGCCTCTGGTAGTGGATAAGTACCTTCATACTCTATTGGGTTCTGAGTAGCTAAAACAATGAATGGTTTATCTAAATGATGAGTTTTTCCTTCTATTGTGATTTGTTCTTCCTCCATTGCTTCCAAAAGGGCAGCTTGAGTTTTTGGAGGAGCACGATTTATTTCGTCAGCTAATAAAATATTACAGAAAAGTGGACCTTTGCGGAAGATAAATTTATTTTTTTCTGGATCGAAAAAATAAGAACCAGTTATATCAGCAGGAAGTAAATCTGGAGTGAATTGAATTCTTTTGAACTCACAACCTAATGTTTGAGCGAAGGTTTTGGCCATTAAAGTTTTAGCTAAACCGGGATAATCTTCAAAGAGAATATTTCCATTAGCCAATATTGCGGCAGATACCATTTCTATAGTATCTTCCTTGCCTAAAACTACCTGACCTACTTCGTCCTGTATAGTAGCGGCGAGCTGGGCGGTAGCTTTGATTCTTTTATTGAAAGAACCTATACTACTTGCACTGCTAGATTTTACAATCTTTTTCTTTCCGACTAATTTTCCTTTCGTTGGCTTTTCTTCGATTACATCTTCTTCAAAACTTGTCATAGTGATAACTCCTGTATATTCTTTGCTATTTTTCTGTACCTCGTTTTTGGTATTTGATCCGGTTTTATTAATAACTTTATGAGCTCCAAATCAAGTACTATTTTATAACGCTTGACGACGTTTTCAATTGTCCTTAAACGAGAGTGAAAATCTAAACTATCGAACTCATATACATTATATTTTAAACGTAATCTCTCAAGTAAAACATCTTGTAAATCTTGAACTTTAAGGGGCCTGTATCGTCCTAGATTGACTTCTGGATCCATGAAATAAGGATGACGCCAACGAGTTGGTTTTGGTTGACGAACTGAAAGTACTAAAGTAAAAATTAATACTGAAATTAAAACGTTAAAACGTATTATTTGAAGTATTTGTGTATCGCCTGAAAGAAGGAAATAAAAGCCCAGTGCAGTTTTGTAAAGACTACTACCCAAACCATCTTGAGAATGTCTAGATTCATCAAATAAAATTGTTCCATTCTGTGGAATTAAGGTATTTATCAAATCCATAGCAAACGCAGAATTATTTACTTCATTAGACAACATACCATCAACAAGGAAACTACTATCAGAAATGAATACGACCGTGCCTCTTGTCTTAGAAGATGTATCTAAAATTTCACATGAAATACCGACTGGGAAACCTGTATCAGGAGCTGATGTATCCCCTCCACTAACATAACCATCTTCATCCAAATCTAACCAAGAATTAGCACTAGTAGATGCAAAAACACTGGTTCTGAATAAACCGAAATCGCTACCCCAAAAATTCTTTTTTAGTGGTTCTGTTGGTTTTGCAATTTCTAATGTTGATGGTTCGTTTAATAAGATTTGATATTCTCTCTGCTGAACGAAGGCATCGATTTCAATCAATGAAACGTTGTCTCTATAATTTTCATCCCAGACTTTAAGATTTGTAAATTCAATCGGAAATAAATCTGCTACTGAATTAGAATAGTCAAAATCTCCTAAAACTAATGCATTTCCACCTCTAAGAAAATAATCAGCTATAATATCCAATTCTATATCTGAATAAGGGCTTTCTGCACCAGCTATAATTAATAGACTTTCAGAAGGCGTATCGATATCTTCTAAAATAGCAGGATTAGAAAGAATTGCAGAAACGTTGTATTCAGTATTTATTCCTAATTGAGTTCTAAAATCAGAGATATCATTCCAATCTTCACCGTAAGCAGAAAGTTGGGGGCCTCGTTCTATTTCCTCTTGGAATATAGGAAAAATAAATAAACTGAAAATAGATAAAGAAGCGATTAGTAAAATTAGACCTGTACGATCGGAGATAGACATCTTTGGGGATTACCCACCAGAAGTCTCGATTAAAGACTCTATGCTCTCCAGAACTGTTCTTAATGAATTTACTGCCGTGTCTCTATCCATAGATTTAGGAATTGATTCAGAATAATCTGCAACTTCATATAATCTTGTAAGAAGTGTGAGAGAATCTTGATCTATAGGTATTGCTTGATGAAGTGCTTTTTCAAATTCTCTAACCGTTTCGAATGACCTTCTTAGATAGCCATGAGACTGTAAAACTTTACACATCTTTTTGTATGAATTGAGAATTATTTGTCTATAGTCGCTGTCATCGACTAAAGAATCTGCAGTTGAAGCTATTATGTCCTTTAATTCTCTTAGATGTCTATTCTTGTACCAATTATAACCGTAAGCTGAACCTATAACTCCTAAAATAGCAACTAAAACTGCAACGTAAGGGAATATGTTGATAGGAATGTCTGGAGCTCTGTAAACTATTGATGAACTTGTAGAAGATTCTAAAAGATATTCTCCTCCGTTGTAATAAACTGAAATATTCATTGGTATAGTCTGATTACCTGAGAAAGAGGCATCGAATTTTGCCATACCAGTTTCATCAGTAGTTATTAGAACTTTAGAAGGAGCTTCCATATTAATATTGTATAATTCAACTATTAAACTTCCATTACTTACAGGACTTCCATCCTCCATGAAAAGCATAACAGTTCCTGTAAAATCCTGATCAGGTTCTAAAGCTATAGGAGTTGAAATTTCCAATAATGTAATTGAATTCAGAATAATAGTTCCATCAGAAATGTTTCCGAAATAAATATCAGTTGAAGTAACATTAATGAAAAGATAGCTTGGACCTATGCCGTGTGAAGAAGGTATGTAGAATGGCAATGAGAAAGACCCATTCGCATCTGTCTGACCAAAAGTTGATGTTAAATTATTCAAAGTGATGTGAACTGTTATATTATCAACGGGACGGCCTAGTTGATCAAGGACTGTTCCTTCTATGTAATTAGTACTGTTCAATGTAGCTTCGGTAGTATCTAAAGATATGACAGTATCGTGAATTACTCTGAATTCATCTGAATCAGAAGAAGCGAAATATACTGGAGAACCTGCAAAGGAAACATTAAGGATGTAAACACCTGCTTCGACCTCTAATGGAGTTAGATAATTATACTGGAAGAAACCTGAAGAACTGCTTGTGATATTAATTATACCATCTGGTAAAAATATTGAAAGTTCTGTTTCGAAACCCGTACCTAAATCATCAGTTATGTAACCTTGAATGTGTAAATTATTACCTGCTATAACGAAATCAGAAACTTCCAAAGAAATGAATGTTGCAGCATAGATTGTTACTTGTTGAAGTGCTTCTGAAGGTTCATAAAATTCAGAACCTGTATAAGTCCACTGAGCATCAGAAATGCCCAACATTGTTGAATTGTGCCATGGAGTTTCACCAGATAAATTTAACGTTATTGAGGCCAAGCCATCTGCATCTGTTATTAATGAATAATCTACTTCGAAGATTCTAACAGTCAATTCCTGACCTGTAATAGGCATGCCTCTATCATCAATCAATATAGCTGAAACTTCGAAAGAATAAGATCTGGTAGCATCAATTGGTTGTGTAAAAATAGACGTTGAAGAAATAATTTTTGCACTAGTAGAAAGATTGGATTGGAGATAATAATCTGTTCCAAAGAATTCAACACTCATCGTATAATTGCCCAATTCTGAAGGGTTTGATAGATTGTAAGTAAAGAAACCGAATTGTTCAGTAGTAATATTTGCTAAAAGAGCCCCGTCTAAGAATATAGAAATGGATTGATTGTGTAGACCGCTACCTGAAGAATCTCGTAAATAGCCAGATACTGTAGAATTCTCTTCTCTATAACCTCCATTCCAATCCAGGTCGAACTGTGTTGCGCGTTGTACACGAACAGAAACAGTGTCCGTATCTGCTTCTAAGTAAGCAGATTCTGGAACTGTAGTAGCATTAAATGGAACATCTCCTTTAGCTTCATCTATCGGAACTTGATATGCACCACTAAAGACACCATCTATTGCTTGAACAGAAATACGTAGACTGTCATTAAGATAAAAATCAACTAATATTGTAATATTTTCTCCTAAATCATTAGTTACATTTCCGGCAAAATACATCACGTCTCCAGAAGTCACTACAGATGTGAAATCGGTAAATGTAATTTCAGTATAACCCCATACATACACTGTGGAAGTGGTTTCAGCATCATTATAATATTGGATACCATAGAAATTTGCAGTTATTTCAATAGGACCTAGATTTTGATTTTCATTATCCTCTATTGGATCGTAAGCATAAGAAAAATGACCTGTTTCATTAAATGTATTTATTGTAAATTTAGGAACAGAACTGCCGCCCCAGAAAACGTAAACTTCGGCCAATTCTTCCGGAACGGAATTTCCTACATCATCCAATAAAGTTCCATTGAACCATAATATATCGCCCCTGTATGCACTATACTCTTCTATAGTTATTACTACGTCAGCGAATATGCGATAATTGGTTTCTACCTGAACTGGACTTTCATAAAATCTAAAATCTGCGTTTGTACTATTATAAATTGCCAGAATCTTGACTTCTCCCAGTTGAGCACTATCGGGAATTATGAAATCATAAAAGAAAGTTCCATCAGGATTGGTAGTTACATTTCCAATTGAGAATGAAACTCCTGTTTGACTCCACTCTAATTCAATAGGTAAACCAGATATAGGATATATTGATGAGTCGTTAACTCTAGCAGAACCGGAAATTGTAATTGTATCGCCCCTCTTAGAATCGAATCCTTCATCTATATCGAGAGTTACTTTGCGATGAAGTTCAACAAACATGTCTTCGTGTGCAGATTCATTGTAGCCAACAGTATCGTACTGAATTCGAACAGTATGGTTACCAACATCTTCTTCTTGTAACCAAACCATTTCAGGAGTATAATAGAAAGAGAATGTTCCATTTTCATCTGTGTCGAAATTGAGTTTTGGTAAAAAATTAGATCCGGGATCCCAGAATAATCCCAAAGAACTTGGGAAAGCTGAGCCGTTATCAGCAGTTATAGTACCATTCACCCAGAAACCGTGTTCTGAAAAGAATGATTGAGTATCATTATCTAAAATTAGTATTGGTTGTTGTTTTACAACGACTTGCTTCTCAGCAGTAGAACCTACATACCAGTATGTTTCATCGAATGCAACTGACCAGTTGTTAACGCCGAGTGTTTCATTCAAATCTAGGAAATGTTCATAAGAAAAGAAACCGTTAGAATCTGTAATGAGCGTTCCAAGTTCGGAACCGGACCAGTAAATTGTAACTGAATAGTCGGCTAACCCTTCACTTAAATGATTAACGAGAGTACCATTTAGATAAGCGGTTTGGCCTCGTAGAATTATGCCAATTATATCTAATGAGAGTGTAGAAGTGCCTCTAACACGAATATCGAGAGGTACTACTTCTTCAGGATATAGTTCTCCATCTTCATCATCATTTGGTTGGAATTTAACAGATATAGTGTAATTTCCAACTTCAATATTAGGAGTAGTTACATTGAAAGTGAAATTAGATTCAGTAGGAGTGAAAGAACCCCATTCTTCATCGTTGAATGAAATGACTATGCTACCATTGTTTACTGCTGCTTCTGAAATATTACCAGTGACTGTAAATTCTTCACCTACTATAGTTACTAATGGATTTATTTCAGCTTCTAAATCTACGGTTTCTTCTTTAACTCTAATCTCATCAGATACGTAACTGCTACGTAAATTTGCAGAACCTGGGAAATAAACGATAAGATTCCAAGTACCAGTTCTATTGCCGCAATATTCACTCTCTCCAACTACACAACCACCCCACGTATGGTCATCCCAGACGTAGTTACCCATTTCATCAGTGGTGGCATTGCCCATGTAGCAGTATTCAGTTCCACCCCACCATGACTGATAACACTCTGTATTACTGCCCTGCTGACTCTGAGTCATGTAAAAAGATATAGATTGATTTGATAATTCCAACCCACCTATGTCATTCAAACCACCAGTAATAACTAAAGTATCTCCATTAGCTATTGAAGATGGTATATCTGCAAATACTGCAGTGTCTGAATCTACAATAGTTAGATGGTGCTCTGTAATATTTTCATGGTGTTTGTAACCTGCACTATAAGATGCAGCATACACTTTTGCAGTTCCAACTCTGATACCTCCAGGAACAATAATCTCTGCCGAAAATGCACCAGCAGCATCTGAAGTAGTACTACCTGCATCGACAAAATCATAAGCGTCATCAAAATCTCTCATACCTAATCCGATTTGCACATCTGCTAGTGGAGTGCCATTCATGGTTTCAACATATCCAGTAACGACTAAATTTGTACCATTATCATCCCCATCATCGTATCCGAGCTTATCTACTGAATCTGGAAGAGATGGAGATATCCCCTCAAGAACTACATTAATCTCATCGCCACACATGAAAGCGATTGCTTCTGGATCATCACGGCCGAAACGGAAAGTATCTTCACAATCATCATCATCTGGTCTTGGAAAATCAGTACTACCTCCTGTACCACCTAGATTGTTAATTTTCCAATCATTTACATTGTATGAATCACTAGTGCTTGGAATATAAACCTCAACAAAGGCGTGGCCTTCATTTGAAACATATCTAGTCGGCAACTCTAAAGCATTAGCAGTTACGAAAAATGCGAAGGACCGATGTCTACAAGCACCTATGCCATTTACACATATGGTTTGATAAATGTCCCAAGGATCTTCAGGATCAGGGACGTCGCCATCCCCTTCTGTGAAGGCTGAAAAATAATTAGTTAAATTATCTGCTATTAAATTTAGATTGGTCTCTTTTTCTCCACCTTCAGGCCATAAATTATACAGAGAAGGATTGACTATTTCATTAGTGGTGTTATTCCTATATTGTAAAAATTCTTGTACTTTGACATCCAACTCTGAATGTGGGAAAGGTTTTGGAAAGTTTTCAGAAGAATCTTGTGGTATGTCGTCGACTGTTAAATCAGCTGGAACGTTGCTGAAATCATAACCGAGTTGCTTATATTCGAAGTAAGAACCATCTGTACCTATCCAATATTTCAATTCAATATCATCTTCTGCAAACATGTTTGTAGGTTGAATGTAATAATTCTCAGTGCCATCTACAAAGAAATCCAATTCGACATTTGAATCTACAACTTCATAAGCTATTATTTCAGATTGAGGAGAGGGTGAAGGTATTGCAGTATATTCATCTGGAGCTACAGTTATATTATTCCATATCCAACAATCAAAAACGTAAGTGTGATCCCAATTATTTGTAACGGGAATTTCTGTCGGTTCTTCATCATTTGCCCAACCGTAGCTATACATTCCATAATTGTCTGGGTTGACCGAATCTTTAACAGACCATCTTTTCTCTTGTCCAAGAGCCGGTTCACAGTACTCATACATAGGAGGATTACCGTCAGTACCGCCTGTATCTGGTGGATTTTCTCCATCTCCATCACCAGGATCTACTGGAGGAGGATCATTGTCGTCATTGTTTCCATCATCATCACTATCTGCATCACAAGGATTTGTATTTAATTGATATTCTTCAAGACCGGTTAGATTATCACCATCTAAATCTTGGCTTGCATCGGAGGGATCTAAAGGACTCATACAACCATCGAAACCTAATACGTTCGTACTGTAACTTACCTCCCAATCATCAGGGATATCGTCGTCGTCTGTATCAGAATTACGAGGGTGTGTGCTGTTTAGAAATTCCTGCCAATTCTGTAAATTGTCAAAATCGCTGTCTTCAGTACCATCACTAGAATCTAATGGGTTGAAATCATAACAAACTTCCCAACCATCCCAAGTACCATCATCATCCGTATCAGGATCTAGAGGATTAGTGTTTGCATTGAATTCATCTAGATTAGTAAATGGCTCTACATTGCCATCCCCATCACAATCCCAGCCATCAGAATCGTCGTCTGAATCTGGTTCAAAATCAGCCACTACGAAAGGATTGAATAATAATACTAAAAAAATTGCCCAGATGCGAGATTTTCCTCTCAAAAAATACCTCCAAAACTAAATCTAGATTGTTTAATAGAACTCATATGTATAGAGTACAGAAATATACTGTTATAAATGTTCTTCAAAAAAAATCTTGGATTGAATGTCTTTAAACTCATAAATATTATACTCCTTATTCAGGCCAATCAGTACCCCAATAAGCCTCCCATCCATCACCTAAGCCATCTTCATCTGAATCAATTAAATAAGGATTGAAACAGCATTGTTCCCCTACTTCGCCCGCATAATTATATTCATCTGAGTTAGTATAATCGTGCCAAGTTCCATTGATAGTGATTCCGTCACCGTCATAATTTAGAGAACCGTCAGAAGGATCGAGTGGATCGAAACCTTCAGTTTCTCCATTTTCTATACGCCAGTTCTCCCAAAACACTTCCCAACCGTCGGGACAGCCGTCGCCGTCAGTATCTGGATTAGATGGGTTTGTATTATTCAGATACTCTTCTAAATTTGTATATTTCTCTTCTGTACTTATCTCTCCATTACCTTGGCCTTCTCTTTCTCCATCTGAATCATAACCGTCATTGTCTGCATCCCAAGCAGCATCCCTACTGTCTAGAGGACTTATGCATCTTTCTTTATTCTTTTGATATTCTGGATTAGTTTCATTTCTATCAACACAAACTTCCCAAATCAAAGATGCTTGATGGCCGTAAAAAGACTCCCAACCGTCTAAAATTCCGTCGCCGTCAGTGTCTGGATTTCTTGGATCTGTACTATTTAGATATTCATTATAATTAGTAAATCTCTCTGTGCCTTGTATGAAGCCATTACGATCAAAATCGTGACCATCGTTATCGTAATCTTCATCTGCATCTTCAGGATCTCGTGGATCTATATCGTAATCGACTTCCCATTTGTCATCTATACCGTCGCCGTCCGTATCGTAATTACTTGGGTCTGTTATATGACCAAAAGTTCCATTTACTTCGTCGAAATCGAATAGACCATCACCATCTGTGTCTCCGATTAAAGGATTGGACCAGCTAAAATTATCTATTCCGTGTAGTGCATCTTCAAATGATTCTTCGTAACCTTCGAATAGAGAATTATTAAATTCGAAAATATTCATTAATTCGTCTGCATCCTCATCATAGTAAGCATCTGCTGAATCTAGAGGATCTAAAAGGAAATAAACTTCCCAACCATCATGCATACCGTCTTCATCTGTATCTTTAATAATTGGATTTGTGCCATTTAAATATTCTTGAAGATTGGTAAATAATTCCGATGAATCTATAGAACCGTTTCCATCTAAATCAAAACCGTCATTATCAGAATCGATGTGTGCATCACTAGCATTTAGAGGATCTAGACCGTAAAGCCATTCCCAACCATCCGGCATTCCATCACCATCTGTATCGTGATAAGTTGGATCAGTTAATGCAACTGATAATTCCAAATAATCACTTAAACCATCCTGATCAGTATCGTTAAGGGTAGGGATAGTTAGAAGGATTCCATCTACTTCAGTATAATTTGAACCAAAAGCAGTATTGTTATGTTCTAAACGATTTAGAAGTTCATCTCCATCTGTATCTATCCAAGCATCGCTAGCATTCCTAGGGTCAAGTCCCCACCAATATTCCCAACCATCGAGCATTGTGTCATTATCAGTATCAGATAGCCAGGGGTCTGTATCTGCTATAAATTCTTGAACGTTGATATGTACATGATCTATCTCTAAATGAGTGTAATTTACGTAAAACCCATCAACATCAGAATCGTGCTCTGCATCGAAAGGATTCAATGGATTTAGAACACAGCCTTCGCATTTGTATGTGCTTGAATTGTAGTAAACTTCCCAACCATCAAACATAATGTCATCATCTGTATCTCTATCAAATGGTTTAGTTCCATTTCGAAATTCTTCTAGATTTATGAAACGCTCATCGACATAGATTATTCCATTATGATTGAAATCCCAACCATCATTATCAGGATCTAAAAAGGAATCATACACATTAGAAGGGTCTAGATTGAAATTGTGTTCCCAGCCATCTAAGATGTTATCTCCGACTTCGGCATGCCAAGTATGTTCGAATGTAAAATAAACGTCAGATTGGGGCGTTGTGTCGGAAAACTGATCTATGCCACTATATCTTAAAGAATCAAAACCCCATGCGTGAAAATCTAAATTATCGATAACTAGAACATATGTTTCAGTATCGGGATACGTGAAACTGATTTCTGTTTGAATTACGCTTTCCCAAGAATTGGTATAATTAAAATTCAAATCATTTACATAGAAATAATTATACTCATCTGCCGTCATGATGTAAACGTCAACTGGATAACCTTCAGACATATTGCCATCTTCATCGATAGTGAAAACCGTTAAGGATACATCAATAGAGGTCCAATCTTCAGAGAGGATTGTTAATGGAGATGCCCAGTACTTTCCTTCATTCAGATATTTTTCACCTATGCATGATTCTTCAGACGTCAGAATAACTAAATTTCCAGAAGAGTCTGCACAATAACCATCACTATCGGGAGACCATGGATTTGTACCGCTTTGATATTCTTCTAAATTAGTAAAATATTCGTTTTGGTCTAAAACCCCATCGTTGTCACTGTCAAAACCATCACCGACATGCCAAGAACCGCTCACTGATTCACAAATGCTTTCGTTTTCTGCAGAAATGAAATGATTTTGATTATTGATACAATACTCATCACCATCTAAATTTGCATCTGTAGGATCTAATGGATTTAAATTATAATAAACTTCCCAACCATCTGGCATTCCGTCACCATCTGTGTCATTAGAGGTTGGATCTGTTAAATGATCCCTTAACTCTACAATATCACTAAGACCATCTGCATCAGTATCATTTAAATCAGGCCTAGTTGTGAAAAGGCCGTCTGCATCGGTCCAATCTGAAGGATATAATGAATTATTAAATTCCCTCCCATTACGAAGAGAATCTGATTCTAAATCATTGTCAAAATCGTTGTAAAGAGGATCTAAACCATAAATCACCTCCCAACCATCTTGCATTGTATCATTTTCTGTATCCATCACTAAAGGATTGGTGTCATTGTGATATTCCATTCTATTATTGTAAAATTCGATATAATCTAAATCGCCATTATTATCCACATCCCAACCATCTTGATCGGTGTCATTTAGAGCATCTGGATAATACATAGGATTTAGATTGTAATAAACTTCCCATCCATCTGGCATTTGATCATCGTCAGAATCTGGTGATAGAGGGTTAGTACCATTTAGATACTCCTCCAAATTGGTGAAACTTTCATTTTCGGAAATATTCCCATCCCTATCAAAATCGTGACCGTCGTTATCGAAATCTATATCGGCATCATAAGGTGAAAGGGGGTTTAGACCGTAATACCATTCCCAACCATCCGGCATACCGTCCTCATCTGTATCATTGCTATTTGGATCTGTAGAATTACCATAAAGTTCTGAAATTTCCCACTCCATTAAATTGGTGAACATTTCATCTTCATCGATAACGCCATTATTGTTAAAATCATAACCATCTCCTTCAAAAAACCATTCGCCGCCAGAAGCGACACATTGTGATTCTGTAACATCATAATAAGTTTCATAATCAACGATATTTCCTTCACCGTCATATCGTGGAACTAGACAATATGGATTTTCGAAATCTAATAATGCATCAGTTGCATCCATCCAATTGAGACCGTTTTGAATTTCCCACCAATCAGGCATACCATCATTATCGTAATCGAGAGTTGGAAGGTTATCATCTGTATTCGTAGTCTCTGGATCTAGATGCTGCGAAGATTGAAATGAATAGAAAGGAGAATAGGGGACTGCAGCTAAAATTATTATGGCAATTGCCAAGGCGAGATATTTTCCACCGCCTCCTTTCTTTTCAGGCATAAAAGATGATGATGGCAAAGCCTTCATAAAGATTCGTGGAAAAAAAATTTTGATAAATGACTCTAATTTAGAGGACAAAGGCCTCTTGAAAGAGTAGTTAAACTTTCTGAGCCGTTTTTAGTAATCAAGACGTCATCTTCTATACGGATTCCACCTAAATCTGGTAAATATATTCCCGGTTCTATAGTAAAAACCATACCTTCTTTCATGATAGTTTCATCTCCTTTATTGATATAAGGGGGTTCGTGAACTTCGACGCCCAAACCGTGACCAGTTCTGTGTATAAAGAAATCTCCAAAACCTGAATCAGTTATTACTTTTCTAACTTTTCTATCTATATCTTCAGCTTTTACTCCAGGTTTGGCAAAATCCCTACCTATTTTATTAGCCGCTCTAACAGTATTGAAAGCTTCCATTAACTTTTCATTAACTTCTTTACCTGGAACGTGAAAAACCCGAGTTATATCTGAAAAGAAAGCTTGACTAGAAGCCCCCCAATCGATTAACAGCACCTCACCTGGTTCAAGAATTTTATTAGTTGGAAAAGCGTGTGGATCTGCAGCACTAGGGCCTGAAGAAACTATTGGGAAGAAAGGTAACTCATGACCCGACCCTTCTCTCATTAATTGAATAGTTAATTCAGAAGCGATTTCTTCCTCTGTAATGCCTGCTGAAACATTCGAAAGTGTTTTTTCTAATGCAGTTTCAGCAATTTTAACAGCGTGACGGATACAATCTATTTCTGTTTTAGTTTTTTGAACTCTTAAAGATGACAATAAACCATCTACATCGGTAACGGATTTTGAAATATTAGTAGATTCTAATAAATCCAATTCTAAGAATCTAATTCTGCGGCGTTCTACACCGATGGCGCAGTTTTTGTGTATGCGCGATATGATTGAGAAAATTTCTTTAGGATCTTTAAAATCATCGTAAGTAAAAATTTCGAAGCCCTGTAGTTTATTGGCCCTATTTTCTTCAAGTTGTGGAATAATCATCAAAGGATTATTAGTTAAAGATATAAGCAATACAATTGGACGTTCCATTAAATGGAATTCTAAACCTGTCAAATATTGCATATTCGGTCCTGGAATAACTGCTAAAAGATCTAGATTTTTCGCTTTCATTTCTACTCTGATTTTATCAAGCCAGGGAATTTCCATACAAAACACCCTGTTCATTTTATTAATAAGGCTTAATGCCCTCATGTGAAAGATTCGACATATGATGAAATAATAGATGAAATTCGAAAAACACCTGGTTACGGCGTTCACGACAATGTTGAAAAAGTTTCTGAGGTAGTTGGAATCCCTTATGAGACAATAAGAGCAATTAGATCTCAATATTTGCAAAGAAAATCAATACGAAATTATTACAAAGTCAAAGATAGGGCCAATATGCATTTACGCAACTGGAAAAAAGGAATAACTATATCCGACTTAGCCTTGAAATTGGATTTTCCTCCAGCTCTTTTGGCCAACTTTTTATTGATGCATATGGGTTACTCGAAAAAAAGAACGAAGGAAATATTGAAAGATACTGCAAGAATCGAAAAACCGAGACTGAGAAAGGAATTGAAAGAAGTTATGGAAAGAGATGAATTATACACTCCTATTTCCCACAATAAACAAGCAGCCGAAGGTGGACGAAGAGAAGATATTATAGCAAAATGGCTTGATGAAGGAAATAAAGAATATTTCACTGAGAATGAACTAAAAGATGGAACTGTTGAGGGGAAAACTCCTGATTTTTTACTTCTTGAACCTCTAATATGGCATGGCGACAAATATAATTGGATTGAATCTAAAGCTAGTTTTGGAGAACATTATGTGCACAGAAAAAATCATAAGGGACAAATCTCACAATATGTAGAATTATACGGTGAGGGATTGCTTGTTTATTGGTATGGATATTTAGATAGTTTGAAAAAGAAAAGATATGAAATAGTTGATCGAAGGGAATTAGGTCTTGAATAATATGGAATTTCTAGAAAAGAAATTAGAAATGGATTTTGAAAGTGCAGTAAAATACGTTGAAAAACGAGTTATTGAAGGAGGATTCAACGTTATGCTTGTAAAATCTATAGATGAAATTATAGAAACAAAAATGGGATTGAATAATTATCCCAAATATAGTATGATATTAGCATGTTCTCCTGAGTTTGCTAAAATGGCTCTTGATGTATCGAAACTTAATGGTCTTCTTTTTCCATGTAGCTTTGTAGTCTATGAAAATGAAGGAGAGATTGTAGTTGGACACATATCGATAATGAAAATTTCTGCAGTAATAGGCCTTACAGAAACGGAAGAAATGAATGAAGTAATAGAAAAAACTGGAGAAGCAGTAGATTTAATCTGGAAAACAATCTAATACCTAGGTACGTTGGAATCGACTTTCAAAGACCAAGAATCTATTCCCCCAATTAAAGTACTTGAAGATTTACCTTGTGATTTTAACCACTCACTTGCAGAATGAGAACGAATCCCAATATGGCAATAAATAACCATATTACCATCATTGGGGATTTTATCAATTGAACTGGCTATTTCTCTCATTGGAATATGTATATCATTTGCATCTATTCTTGAGATATTGCGTTCACTATTTTCTCGAACATCTATTAATAAAGGTGGATTTGAAGATTTTAATAAAATATCGAGCTCTTCTGGAGATAAATATGGAGAGATAGAAATGTCTTGTTTTTGGACCTCTGAAACAGAATCTTTACAAAAATTACAATTAGAATCTTGAGATATGATAATCTCTTTTGTTGTTCCTTTGTGACCATCAAAAAATAATAATTGACTTGTTTCTGGGCCGTTACCAGATAAGAACATAATAGTTTTCAAAGCTTCTAAAGAACCTATAACTCCTGGAACTGCCCCTATTACGCCAGTAAGAGAGCAATCTTCGATGGAATCTGGTGAAGGTGGATTAGGATACAAACAGCCATAACAAGAGCTATTTGGATGGAAAAATGCCACTTGACCGCTGAATCTTCTAAGTGAACCATGAACCCATGGTTTTTTCATCGATGAGCAAAATTTATTGATTAGATATCTAGACTCTATATTATCAGTGCCATCTACTACAATATCCACGTTAGCAATCAAATCTTTTGCATTTGATTCAGATAAATATTCATTCAAAAAATTAATAGTAATATCTGAATTGATTTTAGAAAGCACATCAGCAGATATTTCGGCCTTAAACTTACCTATATCTGACTCTCTGAAAAGTGGTTGTCGATGTATATTACTGAATTCGATTTTATCACCATCAACGAGTAAAATATCACCTACGCCTGCAGACACTAAATATTGTGAAGATGGACAACCTAGACCCCCCAGGCCCACAACTAAAACTTTGGATTTTTTTAATTTAGACTGACCTTTTCTACCTAATTCGGGAAGTTTAATCTGACGCGAATATCTTTGATCTGAATTTGAAGTCACAGGAAGCGAGAGATTAGAGAATTAACAGATTGGGGTATGTTAATTCCAAAAGCGTCTAGTTCTAGCGAAGGTTATTTCAGCATCCATAATGTGTCTAACTAAATCCCCTTCATTTCTTGAGGGGCGGCGTAGAATACGTCCTGCAGTCTCAGGCCCAACCCCACGACCGGCCATAACTAATGCTGCCTTTAGACCATACGTATTAGTTAAACTTGAAGATTTGAGTAATTTCTTATTAGAAACTCCTCTTTCCAATTCCATCGGATGAAAAGTTCCTATCATTTTACTTTTACATTTAGGACATTTTAAGTCTGTAATTCTTATTGAACTTACAGTACGTTTTCGCTCATTTTTACAATTAAGACAGACTAAAGAGAGCGTACTTCTTTTGAGTCTCCCCTTGACTGCTTCTATTATTTCAGAACTTGGTTTTGGTGGTTTGAGATAATCCTTGTATGGATCTAAACCTGCGGAACCGTAAATAGTTGGATTTGATTTTTGAAGAATAATCTTACCTGATGTTAAATCATCTATGAAAGATTCCAAAAGATTTTCATCTAAATGATTGAATAACAGACGTTCTACAGCTTCTGTAAAGAGGGAACTGTCGCGATACGCTTCTAACATTCGAATAAAACCGAAATGACCTAATTCTGTTTCAGGGGAAATTGCCCCCATTTTTCGAGCTGCGAAGAGTAATTGGGGTTTGATAAGATTACTACGTATTATCAATAATTTCAATAATTGCGAAACCCCTGGTTTTAATTCTTTAATTTGATTTTCTACATAAGAAAGACCGTATCCCCTAGGTAAATCTAATAGAACCCTATAAGGATCTGATTGAAAACCTACAGAATCACCACACCTAGATGTCAGTAATGATGAAAGAAGTAACCCTATAGTACGATTAAGTCTTGTACCTCCTGGATAATGTAAAATTATCAAATGATCATGTTTTTCTAATGTGGCACGAGATGGTGATGGAATAACGCCTGAATCTTCTATCTCTTGTCTATATTTATCGAGAGATTTTCGAGCATCTTTTGAAAGTGGTAAGTTTTTCCAATTATGATCAGATAATCTGGAACTAGCCTCCTGAGCGATAGAATAAGGAACTGGGATATCTTCCCCTATCCAACGCGGCAATTCGCCTATAGATTTTGAGGGGGCTACGGAAACATCTTCATCCGTATCCAAAATTACCCAAGGTGAGCCTCTGAAAATTATTTTATCTCCTGCCTTTAAATCGATAGTGAAGCGTTCATCCAAACGTCCTATTGTTTTTTGTGTAGAAACATCCTTAACAGACTTAGTTATTTCATCTGGAATTAAAGATAAATTTCCATGAAAATAGATTCGTGATCTGGGCCCTTGTGAAATGAGATCATCTTGCAAACGTATCTGTTTTACTTCCACTAGAAAATCTAAAAGTGCATTAAAATCGTCTGTGCTAAAATCTCTAAATGGATACGCACGAATTATAGCATTGTAAACGTCTATCTTAGATAATTGTTTATCACATACTGCCCAAGAAATTATTTGATTTGCAAGAGCTGAGATTGGATTTTTTCTAATGCGTGAAGGTTCGAGTTTACCTTCGAGTGTTCTCTTGGCTATAACGGAAGATTCTAAAATTTCATCAGGAGTAGTAGAGACTAAACGACCTTTAGCAATTTTTCCTATCTTATGACCTGAACGTCCGAGCCTCTGACTCATCCTAGATGGGTCTTTAGGAGAATTATATTGCAAAACAATTGCAGTATCACCAACATCAATGCCTAATTCTAAAGATGAGGTACAGATTAAAGTTTTGACTATTCCATCTTTATACGATTCTTCAGCTTCGACTCTAACTTGTTTACTTAAAGAACCGTGATGAACTTGAAGTGGGTAATTTTCATCCCACATTTTCCATCGGACACCTAATGCTTCTGCAGTATCTCGCGTATTGACAAAAAGTAGAGTTGGTCCTTCTTTCGCTAAACTAGAACAATATCTAAGACTCGCAATTCTTTGAGGCTCCCAATACAATTCACTGACTAATTGATTGTCTATTTCTTCTGGTTCTGGAGAAACTACTCTAAGATCCATTTTTCTAGGAATATTAGGAGAAAGAATTTCTACATCTCTATCACCTCCTAAAAAATTAGCAATAGATTTTGGAGTTCCTACTGTAGCACTCAACCCTACCCGTTGAAAACCGTCACTGAGAATTGCTAGTCTTTCTAAAGCAATTGAAAGTTGTGAACCTCGTTCACTTGAAGCTAATTCATGAATTTCATCAATAATCACCGCATTAACTGCTGAAAGATGAGTACGAAGATTTTTTCCTGAAAGCATAACTTGAAGAGTTTCTGGAGTAGTCACTAAAACAGTTGGAGGATTTTTTGATTGTCTATTTCTTTCTTTTTGAGATGTGTCTCCATGTCTGACTGCGACATCGATATTCAATTCATTACCGAGATCACTAAGTCTACGTAACATATCTCGATTCAAAGCACGAAGTGGTGTGATGTATAACAGAGATATCGGAGTTGGGTTAGATGTAATAATTTTATTTAGAAACGGTATAGCTGCAGCTTCTGTTTTACCTACACCCGTCGGTGCTATTAGTAAAACGTTTTTTCCTGAAGAAATGCTAGGCCAAGCCACTTCTTGTGCTGGTGTTGGTTTATCTAAACCTCTCTTAGCTAGAGCTTTGGCTAAAGACGGTTCTAATTTCATAATTTTAAATCTGTTAGATATTTCAATTCACCAAAATCTAAACCCTCTAAAGATTCGATTCTGGCTTTTTCCAAATCGACTAGGCCGTTTTTAATTAAAGGGCCTAAACCAGATAAAGGTGCTTTATTGATTGCTCGACCTGCCAATTCTGCGAATGCAGGGAGGATGATTAATGTGTTGGGAATATTGTCATAACGCTTATGTGAAATCATTGGAGCTCGAACCCAGCATGGTTCTTTCTGTAATTTACCAACGCGATCTCTGAATGTTAGAACTGGATGATTATGGCCCATTATCAAAACATTACATTCCATTAAATCTTTAGATGGCCAAGCATGGCCGTGATGCATTCCAACACCACCTAAAATGAATCCTTCAGAGGGATAAAAAGTAACATGAGATGGGGCTAAATCTTGAAGACCTCCATCGTGATTTCCAGGTACAATTGAAACGTTTACGAGGTTACAAACTTCTGAAAAGAAAATATCTAAATCCTTTCTCTCTTGGAAGCTTGAAAATGGAACTTTATGTTTTACATCACCTAACAATACCAAATTTTTAGCACCTGTATCATGAATAATTTTGAGCATTCGTTCGGTTCTTTTTTGACTTCTATTAGGAACCCAAATTCCTGAGCGTAACATTTCAGATTCTATACCGAAATGTAAATCGCTAGCGATGAGAGCTTTCTCTGCTGGATAATGAAGAACCGGTTCGCTAACAATAGGGATTAAATCAACCTCAGATGGCATTCCAATCTAACCCTCCTGTTACAAATGCCATAATTAAGAAACCTAAGATTGCACCTCCGTTGAGAAGAGGTAAACCTGCTTGTGGTTTGCCTTTCAAAACAAAAGACATTAGAATGATAAACCCGATGAGAGAGCCACATAATGCACCTAAACCGACCGACCAACCCATACTGACTTTAGAAGAAACAACTAATGTGCCTGGAATTATTATATCTCCCAATCCCATAAACATTGCTTCACGTTTCTTTTTACCTTCTAACTGTTTATGAAGATTTTTATGTTCTAGAAATGAATATGTTTTTGATTTTGGCATTACTAATAAAAGTGGGATACGTAAATCTAAAACAGAGTCGGCAAGATCTACCATATGGCCTGAACGATACACAGCCCAAGCATCATATATTGCAAGACAGGTTAGTAATATGATAGCAGGCCACCAACCAAAAGAAATACCGAATATTGCAGCAACACCTGCAGATAAAAGAACTCCAGAAATATTTACAATATACCATTCAGGGTAGTAGAGTAAAATAGCTGTTAAAGAAAAAGCAACAATGGATGCAGCTGCATATCCAACATTATTTTCATATCCAAAATAAAAGAATATAGGATAGAATACATAGACAAATGTAGTTGCTATTGCTAAAAGAAATATTGAATGTAATATTTTGACTAGCTTCTTGCGACTTAACCACAAAACCATAGCCGTGAATGCAAATATTAGAATTAGATATATGAATGAATTAAGGGGGTCTTCCGGATTATCAAAAGCTTGTACTTCTGCTTCGGTAAAAGAAGGTGCGATTAGCATAGCGACTAATTGAGAAAAGATAAAACAGAACAAGAGACCTGCGACTGCGAACTCGCTACCGCGTAACTCATTGGATAGATTCTCGTCAGATTGTGTAGATGAATCTTTACTTTCTTCTTCCATGTAAATGATTAATTGAAGAGGGATAAAGTAACTTGGTCAACTTTATAATCATCTTACTAGGTGTATTCTATCTGCGGGCGTGGTGTAGCCTGGTATCACTCAAGCTTGCCAAGTTTGTGACCCGGGTTCAAATCCCGGCGCCCGCACCAATAATTCACATGTCAAAGATTTAAACTGTGAACTGTTGGGTGAGTGTGGCTGTAACATCTAATATGTTCAAATCAATGATGAAACGCTTTTCTTCTGGCGTTACAATTGTTACCTATTCAGATAATGGAAAAATGAGTGGGATAACTGTAGCTAGTTTTTGTTCAGTTTCAATGGAACCTCCTCTTGTACTTATTTGTATTGATAATTCAGCATACAGTTTGAAAGGTTTACAAAATGCTGGTAGATTTGGAATTAATATCTGCAATACTGATCAAAAAGAGATGGTCTATGCTTTCGCCAGTTCTGAGATTGATAAGAATAAAATGATTAAAGAAGAAAAACATACAGTTACGAAAATGGGCGTTCCTTTGCTAGACTCTTGCCTTGTACGAATGGAATGTAAAATTGTATCACAACATGTAGAAGGCGACCATACAATTTTTGTAGCGAGAGTGGAAGATGGAAAAGTTAATCGAGAAAATGAAGGTCTGGTTTACTATAAAAGTAAAATAGGAAAATTCACTGAAAATGAATAAATAAATAAAAAAGACATATATAGACATATGTCAAAAAGCTTAATAACCCTTATTTTTAATTATAAAATGTGAAAGACATATGCCATCAGCGAAACAGGCAAATTTGACCATTGATAGGAAATTTGCAGAAAAATGGGATAAATTTACAGACTATTGTAAAAAAAATGCAATCAATAGAAATGCTTTGATAAGAAAAATGATTGAGGAATGGATGAATACATTAGAAAGAAAAAAAGAAAACGTTTACGTGGAATCTAAAGAAAAATATAAACCTACTAATTTAGATCAACCGAGAAACTGGTATCCTTGATTGAATTTATTATTAATTTATCGAAGCTCGGAATCCCCCTTATAGCAATTTGAGTTCTAAAGAAAAATCTATTGAGCCATATTTCTTTTATTTCTACTTCGCCTTCTTCGAATTGTAATCTACCTATAGAAGTCCAAAAACCGAAAGAGGGTGCAAAAACACAATTATCTTCGAAAAGATTGATATTCTCTGAATTTAGAGATTTTTTTATAGAATTTAAAACATGGATACCATTTTTTTTAGACAGAACTGCCCTCCCATTACGAAAATAGTAACCTTGAAACAAGAGATATAGACTGTAAAGACCTATCAAAAGAAAAAGAAATTGAATAATGAAATAAAATGAAGAAAGGGATTGGGAATTGAAATTTAATGAATTTAATTTAATAAAAAGTACACATAATAACCAAACGAAAGCAATTGAAAGTGAAGCCACTACCCATTCTCTACCTTCACTATGGGTGATTGATTGATTATTCATCAGAAAAGAGTAGATTGTTTTGGCCCTCTTTTGCCAGATAGAAGTGCCATCTCATCATAATCCCAAACATCAGTTAGTCTAGCTAATGTTTTAGCCACTCTTTTTGCATAATAATTAAAATCTGGTTTAGGATGTTCCTCGTCTGCAAAAAAGGGTTCTACCTCTTGTGTTTTAGAGGCAGTATTTGTAACTACATATGCGATTTTCATTCCTGGTGTGAATGTTGTGCCAGTGTGTTCCTCCCATTTTTTTTTAGCTTTCAAATGTGCTTGTCCGTCAGGATTTTTGTAAACGCGATCACTAACAGATTTGGAAATTACTAAATCTGGAACTTCCACCTGTTTCGATTTAATTTTAGAAACTTCATCTAATGCTACATTTATTGCTCCTTTTTCATCACCCTCTAAAATTTTTGAAAAGACTGCTTTGAGTGCATTGACTTGAGCTGGAAATGCATCTGTTCTACGGGTTTCATAGCCTCTTACTAATACAGATTCATCCGGCCAAACAACTTTTCCAACATAACGTTTTTTGACTCCGTGAGTAAAAAATGGATTTAATATTTTTTCAAATTCTAATTGGCGAGCACCTTCTGAATATCTATCGGCAATCGATGTACCAAAGTCCACTGTTTCGCTTAAAGTATTATGAGGTGAAGAAAAGAAAACTGAATCGGTGTCACCATAGATCACATCCAAACCTTCTTTCTCTAAATCCTCTATCATATCTTGAACATATTTTCTTGCGTATGCCGTTATTGAAGCACCGATAGCCAAATCTGTAAAGCGATAAAAATAAGAAGCAAAAACGCCGTAAACCGAATTCATGAGAATTTTTATTGCATCTTGGACTCGTCTGAAATGTTCTTTCTCTTCGTCCGTGTTTGAATTTTTCATTGATGTCTTTGCTTGATCTCGATCAGACATCAATCCTTTGAGGAGTTCAGGAAGGAGGCCTTTTTTTTGCTCTGCTGATAAAAACGTAACACCATGTGGGGTTTCTATTTCTCCTTCATCACTAAGAGTAGTAAAACAGAGATTCCTATCTATAATAATACTAGGATACATTGATTTAAAATCGAGAACACAGACCCAATTGTGAATACCTGGATTTTTAACTGAATGAACATACCCTCCTGCGATATGTCTATCGCCTCTTTTTTCTCTTCTAGTCATAGGTACACCTATAGATTTAGAATCTGCAAATCTAATCATTAATGAATCGATTAGAGTAGAAGTCATACCATTCAATACCTCATCTAATGGAAGTTTAGCAACGTAACCTAAATGCTGATATTTTGGAATGACCATGATTTTTTCCATAATATCTAATGCTAAACGAGCATCTTCTAAACAATATTCAATAACCTTATCTGGATTTTTTTGCCATTCATTATCCATATCTTTTGGATTAACATCCTGTTTTTCCCGACCTAGGAGTTCTTTAGAAACTGCATTTAGTGTTTCTTGACGTGGTCTGATTTCTCGTTTAACATTCCACCAAGCATCAGCTATAATTCTTCCAAAAATTCTCCACCTACGTTGAGATAATTGTCTAATTTCAGAACCATCCCGTCCTAGTTTTAAAGTAATTTTATTATGTTTAGCTCTTTCTTCTAATAAAGGTAAATCGTAACCATCTATATTGTACCCTGTAATCAAATCTGGATCGGAATCAGAAATGGCCTTAACAAAATCTTTTATGATTTGATCTTCTTCACCGGATAATTTTCCTTCTTTGACTGTACGACCATCTTCTCTAACTTCATAACAAATACAATATATTTCACGAGTTTCTATTGAATTTTCTATATCAAAACTTAGAATTTTGAGAGAAGGTGCAAAGGTATCTGAATCAGCGACTGTGTCTGTATCAACGATTGGACAAGACCAACCATCTATAGATTTAGGTTCACCTTCTATTGAAATTGAACCTCCAATGTCGTGATCATAAAGATATCTATGATGAAATGGAATGTCTGCAGCCAAAACCTCACAATCCATATCCCTTATCCAATCTCTAACTCTTGGTACTTTTCCAGGATGGTGTAATTCGACCTTAAGACAGTTACACTCTTTTCCTTTCACTGATAAAATTTTAGAATCTACTGAATTTACTTCAGGATGCTTTGATATTTTCGATATAATTTCATCAGATGGGCTAACAACAAAAAAATAAGGCAGTAATGGTTTTGTTTTGACTGCGTAGCTTTCCCCAGATAAAGAACGGCCGAATAAATAGACGGAAGTTTTCTGTTTGCCATCTATAAATTCATTTCTAGACCCTGCAGCAACTAAATTCAAGTCTAATTTCACAATAAGGTAATAATGAGTGGCTTTAGTAGTTAGTGTAGTGTAAAGACACCCCATGTTTATTTTATAGAGAAGTTATCTCAGGGTAGAGAATGAGTAGCAATATTTATGATGCAATACACGGAGTTATTGAATTAACTCCGATAATGGAAGAACTTATAGAAATACCAGAATTTCAAAGATTACGAGGAATAAAGCAATTAGGTATAACCAATTTGGTTTTTCCTGGAGCCAATCATACTAGATTTGAACACTCATTAGGGGTGGGGCATTTAGCTAGAAAAATATGTAATAATTTAAAATTGGAAGAAGATGAAGAAAATCTAATTGTGGCTGCTGCACTTTTACATGACATTGGACACGGCCCCTATTCACATACACTAGAAAAAATACTAATTGAAAAGAAAGGATATGGCCATACAGA
Organism: Marine Group III euryarchaeote CG-Bathy1; assembly: GCA_001875425.1. Classification (GTDB taxonomy): domain Archaea; phylum Thermoplasmatota; class Poseidoniia; order MGIII; family CG-Epi1; genus UBA102. Next base: position 48,979 of record MIYU01000016.1, read on the forward strand.
AATATCGAAGCAAATGATAACTGGAGATATCAAACAAGAGAATGGAATGTTGCGGGATTTTCAAACGATATCAGATATATTAGAAAAATATAATCTCGAATCTGAAAAGGTTGCAGAATTAGTCACTGGAGATAGTGAAAGAGATGAATTTGTACTGTTTTTTAAGGAAAAACAGAGTTTTTACAACGGACCTGCGTATAGAACCCAAATTGTACATTCTGCTATAGATGCAGATAGAATGGATTACTTACTGAGAGATTCTTACTACACAGGGGTGGCTCTTGGAACTATAGACGTAGCAAGAATAATGCAATCTTTTAGAATACATAATAATGATTTAGTAATACATAAAAATTGTATTCCTGCACTTGAAGGAATGTTGGTTGCTAGAAATTTGATGTATTCAGCAGTTTACAACCATAAAACGGCACGAATTGGCCAACTGATGATAGAACGTGCTGTTGAAACGATGGAAAATTTTGAAATTGAAGAGATACAAAAATTGACTGATGATGAATTTGATCAACTCCTGATAAGTATGGGTGGCTTTCAAAAAGAGATTCTAAATCGAATAAAATATAGAAAATTGTACAAAACTGCGATTAAAATCAAATCTGAAGAAATAGATGATGAGAATAAAGAAGTCTTTTTAGAAATGTGTGAAAAGGAAGGGCGTAAAAATATGGAAAGTAAGATTGCGAGAATGGTTGGCATTGAACCGAGAGAAGTTATTATTGATATTCCCAAACCAGAAATAATAAAAAATAAGAAAAATAGTAGATTTAGTAAAATTCCAATATTTGATGAAGGAAAGGTGCGCTCAATAAGAAATTATTCTGAAATTGTTAGAACTTTAGAAGTAAAGGAAAAGATTCCATGGGCCATAGCAATAATCTGTCCAGAAAAATTTAGAGGGAAAATAGCTGCTAAAGCTGACGATATTCTATTTTGATAATGATAAAACGATTAAGAAGTTAAAAATACATTTCTCCTCATAAAGTTAATAAAGAAAAATGAGCAAAACACTTAAATCCGAAGACTTTCGTGAAGTCAAACAGAACGATGGCTAATGCAACCAAAAATTTAGTGTTTGTTTCTATAATAATAATGTCTTGTTTGTCGACATTTGGAGTTGGCAAAGCTGATGTAGAAGTTGAGACGTATACAACTAATGAATCCGGAGAAATCGTAGTTTCTCTAAAAACGAATTACATTGCTGGAGAAGATATAGTCGTAAGTATAACATTAACAGAAGATACAAAGGATAATGAAAATTTATCTAGAATAAGAGTATTGGGGGAATTTCCAACCATAACTACGAATAAGAAACTGGGAGGAGTTATACCTGCTTCTGGGAGTTTAGAACCTGGACAAGCAGGGCCGTATAACTGGACAATTAGCTCGACATTTATCTCATCCACGCTTGGAAGAGATTTAGAAGGTGAAGATTATAGTGGTGACGGATCGCCGAATTATATTGGAATTATAGATTTCATTATTGAAGTTGATGAAAAAGTTGGAAATAATTATAATGTAATAGCTGCGAGTTCTAACTCGATAACTATAGTTACTCCAGAAGATGAAAGTGGCGGACTAGATATCCTAAAAAATATACCACTAGAAGCTTTGATAGGATTTGTAGCATTTTTAGGAATTGTTGCGACTGGAACTTATTTGATGACTAGAGAAACGGATGAAGGCGTCCTAGATGATGCACCTTCGAATCTCGATTCTGGATTAGGACTTGGAGGGCTTGGTAGTAGTTTGTTTGACGGCGATAAGGATGAGGACGAAGAAGAAGAGGAAGAGGAAGACAAGCCTAAAAGAAAGAAAAAGGCCGGTAGTTCAAAGAAAAAAGTCACTAGGAAAAAAGCAAAACCTCCTGCATTGAAGAATAAAGAACCACCGAAACCAAAAGATAAACCGAAATATTGTCCTGAATGTAATGGTGTTGCACAATATTGGTCTAAAGAAATTTATGAACATGATTATGAAACTGAATATTACTGTGAAAAATGTGAGTCGTATATAGAACCGATATTAGAACAAAATTTCAAAAAAGAGAGTAGAACTAGAAGAAGAAGTAACAGAAGAGGAAAAACTGATAGAAAGTCTGACAAAGAGAGAAAGAGAACTCGTGATCGTAGACCGGAATCACTAGTCTGATTATTTTATTTTAACATCTACGATGTGACATCTTGGCTCATTGCTATTAAAAATTTTAGAGCAAAGATTAGATGATAAAGGAATTAAATCAACAAAGAGATTGGTAACTTCGCGGCGTGCTTTTTCCAATAATACACCTTTACTCCAATCAGTTATAGCTATTGATTTGATACTGTTACCTTTATTGTCAGATAACTGTACGTGAGAATATCTAAGATATGTTTTTTTATCTTCAGAATCTAATGAAAAGGAGGTACCATTGAAATGAGAAACTTTAACCTTAACACGACTAACTTCATCGATAAAATTGTTGATATCACTTAAAGAACGAGATGGTGGGTTACTAGGAGATTCTAAAGGTAAGTTTGTAAAATCTTCCAATAATGCATCAATATTATTCATGGATTTATTAGCGATTTTTAAGGTTGATGTAAGTATTCTTTTCCATCTAGTATCCTTGGATTTTTCCGTTTCTCCGCGTACAAAATAATAAGATAAAGGATGAGAAATTTGATCGCAAAGTGCATTTCCACCGGGACATATACCTGTATTCTTCAAAGTTTTACAACTTGGAGCACTGTACTTTGTTTCTGAAGAAGTTCCAGTAATGTGTTCAACTTGATATCGAGTTACTGATTCGCGAAAATCTGGAGCTGTAGCGAAGATATCCATGATTTTTTCATGATCTTGACCTAAAGAAGATAAAAAAGTAGTCAGGAAAAATCTACCATGCTGAGAAACGTTAAAACCAGATTGTAAGGCAGCCATGTGTTGCTGAAAACATGGAGGGGCTTTCTCTTCCAAATTGAATTTTCCAAAATCTAAAGACATGGATGCTTTTCTTTCGTCTGCTTTTGATTGCAAAGAACTCAATGTATCCTTAAATAAATCTGAAATTTCCTTAGTTGGTGTAGGTAAATCGTATAAATCTAATCGTATTACTTCCATTAGAAGCCTTATCACTGTTTTTTTAGATATACCTATAACACGACCATCTTTTATGCCGCGATTAGAAAGTTTCCATTTTTTTCCACGTAAATTTGATGCTGAGGTAATATAATCAATAAAGGGCATTGAAAATGTATCTTTCTGTAACTTGACATCAAGATTCAACCCGTTACAAACTTCTAAAAGATTTTGATTTGAGTCATTTTCGAGGAAATTGCATGCAGCTTCTGCCTCAGCGTGTGCAACATATCTTATTAGATTAGTATTGTCAGAAGCGGAAAGAATTAAACGTGAATAAAAGAAACTTAATACGTGGTCTTCGACATCTCGAACAGTAATAGGCGTGTCTGTGAAAGACTGTTTATTTGAAAGAGATGAAGATAAACGAAATTCCCCCAATTCTCTAACCTCGTGATAAATATTATCGTGAATAAGCGTTGACAAATCTATATCTTCTACTATTTTTTTAGCCTCTGGTAAAAATGGGTACTTTCGATAGATTTGCACAAAAACAGTAACCAGTGCGGTTTTATAATATCGAGCGAAGTCAATGTTCTGTGGGAAAAACGATAGTTAAGATTGAAGAAGTTGACAAAACTTACTACATAACTGGTTTTAGTGGGAAAATTTTAGGAGAAATAAAAGCTTTGGAGAAATTAAGTTTAGAGATTAAAAAAGGAGAAATTTTTGGTTTTTTAGGTAGAAATGGAGCAGGGAAAACGACTACGATAAAATGCCTAATGGGAATACTCTCACCTGATTCTGGAAAAATTGAAATTGATGGTGTATCGATACATGATTTTCCTATAGATGTAAAACAAAAAATAGGTTATATCCCTGAAAAAATAGGATTGTATGAAAAACTGACACCAGAAGAAATAGTAGAATATTTAGGTAAATTTTATCAAATAAACGAAAATAAGCTTAAAGAAAAAGCAAAGGAATTATTTGAAATATTTGGTCTTGAAAAGCATCTTGAAAAAAAAATAGAATATTTGTCAATGGGTTTGAAAAAGCGTGTAGCGTTAGTTTGTGCACTGATAAATGATCCTGAATTATTGGTTCTTGATGAACCGATGTCAGGCCTAGATCCGGAATCAACTGCAGCCTTAAGAGAATCTTTGTTAAGACTTAATAAAAAGGGCTTAACTATTTTTCTAAGTAGTCATTTATTAGCTGAAGTACAGAAGATATGTTCCAGAATTGGAATAATAAATGAAGGAAAACTTACTACCCTAGATTCTGTATCGGAATTACAAAAAAAAGTTAATGAAATCGGAATGCATTTACATTTAAAAGTTAAGAAAGTAGATCGTTTTGGTAATGTATCTGGGGTGCTAAACTACATAGATAAAATTGAGGAAATGAAATATGTGAAAAATGTAAAAGCTTTTCCTGATGGAGATTTAGTTAGATTGGAAATTGATGTTGAAAAGGATATAAGTCCTCAAATAACAGAAAAATTGGTTGAAAATAAGATTCAAGTTTATTCGATAACGCCTAAAGAAGCAACACTAGAAGATATTTTTCTATTAGAAACGGAGCCTAATAATGATTAATATAAAGAATAAGTGGAAACCATTCGCTATAGCTCTGTTAGTAATTATTGTAATTGTAGGGATGCAACAAATATATTGGATGGGTAAGATAGATATAGATTCGAAAGAAATGTGGAATAATAGAGAGATAAACCACAATGTAGAAGAATCCGAAGAGTCGTGGTCTGTTAATTATAATTATAAAAATAATACAGAAACGAATTTGAAAGGATCTATAGATACGCCGCCTTGTTTTGAAGTTTATACAAATGAAACTATAGAAATTGGTGTCTTTTCTGAGATGGATGGAATTGTTTACACTGAAACACTTTATGGAAAAACAAAACTAGTGATTGATGGATTGCCGATAACAGTGAATGGTGACTTGTGTAATGAATTTAAACAAGGTGAAATTGTATACATATCTGTAAAATTAAATGAATCTGTAATAATTACAGAAGACAATATAACAGTATATCAACAGAGTTGGGAAGCTGAAAGAAATGATGTAAAACTAACATCCCATATTGATAGATGGTTTTACTTAGCTGAATTACTTATATTCGTAATTGGAATATATTTAACAATCGAGAAATACCCTCATAGAAATAAAGTTTGGAAAGATACTTGGAATATAGCAAGATTTGAATTTAATAGTGAAATAAAAACCAATAGAACAATGATTTTGATTATATTTTTTACGTTATTCATAACAGGTATGGGGTGGTTATTAGGTGATTTACAAAAAGAAGGAAGTCCCATACTAGGTAGTGTACAAACGCCTGAAGATGCTATTACGAGATTGAGTTGGTTTACATTTTTTGTTGTTTCATTAGCGGCTATTGCAGTTTCTAGTGATAATATTTATAAGGAGAAACAGAGCAATACAATATCCTTACTTCTATCCAGACCAGTAAGTAAAGAGAGTATTATTTTAGGAAAGGGGATTGGTCTTACTGGTGCAATCGGTGCTCCCGCTTTCATAGCTATGTTTATTGGATTAATATTAATGATTAAAGGAGGAGAAACTCCTAGAATTTTAGCAATAGGTGGATACATGATTTTAGGAATTATGATGATATTAACTATTGTATTCTTACAACTATGTTTTTCAATTATAGCGAGAAGTGGCGCTGAATCTGTGGTGTATGGGTTGGGTGTCTGGCTTCTATTAACTTTGGTTTGGTCTCTAATAATACTTGCAGCAGCATTTGTACTTGGAATTGATGTAACTACCGAGAATTTTGAACATAACGAAGAATATCAATCAGTAGTAGCTAAAATGGGATTGTTTAACCCCGGTATCGTATATCAATTTGGAGTAGGATTGGCTGGTGAAAGGACACTTTCTGTTGATCTAGAAGGAGTTACAGGTTGGATGGTTATATGGGCGATAATATTTTGGCCTATGTTTTATTGGAGGTTGGCTGTGTGGCTCTTCAAGGAGGAACGATATTTATGAAAAGACGAGACGAAAATGCCGTTACTCATATAATTGAATTTACTTTAGCATTAACAGTATTCCTTCTAATGTTACAAGCATTTACGACAACAATGGATTACAGATTAGGAATTGACTTGGATAAACATTCCAATAGAATTTCTGAAAGTAAAGTAGCATTGAATCAACTTGTCAGTTCAACCGGAAATGTGAATAATGAAACGGAATGGAATGAATTTGAATACGGTATTGGTGATACTCAAATTAGGCATGACTTTGAAGTAGGAATACTTAATGAGAATGGAAATATTGATGTGAAGAAATGTCTTGCACTAGCGAAATTACCACGACTTTTTCTATCTGAAAAATTAGGTGTTACTGAAAATTTAGAAATAACGATTACATCATTAGTGGATGGAGAAGAAATCATTCGATGGGGTAGTGATTCAAATGAAGCTTATGCGAGTGCGACTAGCTATAAATTCGTAATATTAGAAGAAGAAGAAAATACATTTCCAGGAAGAATTGAAGTAACTGTTTTCAAAGGTCCGATAGGGAAAGATGAAATTGTTATTACGGAAATAATGTATGCTCCAGAAAATGATTATGACAATTATGAATGGATTGAAATATACAACCCAACCAATTATGCTTTAGAATTAAATGAATTCAAAATAAGCGATCGTAATGAAAGTGATTATTTGAAAAGAGATGCAGACGATATTATCACCATTCCAGCTGGTGCTGTAGGGATAATAGTAGTTAATGAGACATTTTTCAGAGAAAATATATTAGTTTCTGTTGATGATAATGCATATATTTTTGAAGTCGAAGATTCAGCAATAGGAAATGGTTTAGATATAGAGGATGAAATTACAGTGAAATATGGTACAAATGAACGGAAAGTGTCATATAATTATGAAACCGACGGGGCTTTTAGAAATGGAAATAGTTTGAATATTAGCTGTATTGAATGCGATGAATTTGTAGAGGGTGAAATAACTCCGGGAACTTACGAATCCTAACTATTATTCGAAGGCAGCTATACCGGTAATCCAGCGGCCTAAAATTAGATTGTGAATATCATGAGTTCCTTCATATGTTTTTACAGATTCTAAATTAGCCATGTGGCGCATGATAGGGTATTCATTCAAAATTCCATTTGCCCCATGAAGATCCCTAGCTACTCTAGCGATATCTAAGGCAATTTCTACATTATTCATTTTAGCAAGAGAAACCTGTTCAGGAATCATAGTGTGGTCATCTTTCATGCGACCAAGTTGTAATGCTAAAAGTTGCCCCTTAGTTATTTCATTTAACATCCATGCCAATTTATTCTGAACTAATTGAAAAGAAGCTATTGGTTTGTCGAATTGTATACGGCTTAAAGAATAATCTTTAGAAGAAATGAAGCAACCCATTGCAGCACCTAACGAACCCCAAGCAATACCATATCTTGCTTGTGTTAAACAGCCGAGTGGGCCTTTTAGACCTGTAACATTAGGAAGAATGCGATTCTTTGGTATTTTACAATCTTGAAAAACTAATTCAGATGTTATGGAGGCCCTTAAGCTATGTTTTCCTTTCATTTCTGGAGCTGAAAAACCTGCATCCCCTTTCTCAACTACGAACCCTCTTATTTTTCCATCTAATTTTGCCCAAACTATTGCTAAATCAGCGATAGTTCCATTAGTAATCCACATCTTTGCCCCATTTAGAATAAAATAATCATCAGACTCTACAGCTGTGGTTTTCATACCGCCTGGATCTGAACCAGAATCTGGTTCTGTTAAACCAAAACAACCAATAAGTTCACCTTTTGCCATTTTAGGTATGTATTTTTTCTTTTGATCTTCATCTCCATAAGCCAGAATAGGATACATACAAAGCGAACCTTGAACTGAAACAAAACTACGGATAGCTGAATCACCTCTTTCTAATTCTTGACAGATGAGACCATAAGCGATATTACTCATGCCTGCACAGCCATACTCAGTATCGTGGTTACAACCAAAAAGACCCATTTTTCCTATTTCAGATATAAGCTCCATAGGGAAAGTGCCTTCCATATAATGTTCATCAATTATGGGGAGAACTTTGTCATCCACCCATTCCCTTACCAAATCCCTTACCATAATCTCCTCTTCGGTAAGGTGGCTTTCTATGTTGTAAAAATCAATTCCTTTGTAAGATGACATAGCTAAACCTTTGTGTTCCATCTAGGAGGGGATTATATATTGCTGTCTCATACGAATATAATGGATGAAATCTGGGTAGAGAAGTATCGGCCTCAAAAATTGGCTGAAGTAGTTGGACAGAAAACTACAACTTCCCGACTTAGTAATTATGTGAAAGAAAAATCGATGCCTCATTTGATGTTTTCTGGACCTGCAGGGACTGGAAAAACGTCATCTGCAATAGCTTTGGCAAAAGAAATGTTTAAAGAAAATTGGAAATATAATGTGCATGAATTGAATGCATCAGATGAACGAGGAATAGATGTTGTTAGAGGTAAAATAAAGGAATTTGCTAGGACGGCCCCTTTAGGGGAAGAAGGATTCAAAATTATATTTCTAGATGAAGCAGATGCATTAACGAGTGCTGCACAAGCAGCTTTGAGAAGAACAATGGAGAAATATTCTAGAACCTGTAGATTTATTTTATCCTGTAATTACTCTTCAAAAATAATAGACCCTATTCAATCTAGATGTGCAGTTTTTAGATTTAGACCCGTGAAAGAAGAGGAAATGAAAAAATATTTGAAATACGTTTCTGGAAAACAAAATCTTAAAATCACCGATGACGGGCTGGATGCAGTAGTATACCTTGCGCAGGGCGATATGAGAAGAGGAATCAACAATTTACAAATGGCCGCAGCATCGGGAATTGAAAGTATAGATTCCGATGTAGTATACCAAGCCGTCGCTGCAGCTAGACCCGATGAAATAAGAGGTGCACTAGAATACGCAATCGCAGGAAAATTTTCTAAAGCGAGAGAGTGTTTGGATAAATTACAGATAACTTATGGATTAGCAGGAGAGGACATTGTACGACAAATGCATAGAACTATTAGAGAGATGGATATAACTGACGATACTAAAATTGGCCTGATAAGTGCCCTTGCAGAAACAGACTTTAGGATTGGAGAGGGTGCTAATGCGTGGATCCAAATAGAGGCAGCAATTGCACAATTTGTGAATGCTGGTAAAAATTTAAACAGGGAATTAGAAAAATAGTAGGAATAAATATGAAGCGAGATTTTCTTGTTTTAGAAGATTTTGAATTAGAAGGTAAAAAAATACTTGTTAGAGTTGATATTAATTCATCTATAAATCCTGAAAATGGAGAAATATTAGACGATACCAGAATAAGAAGGCATGCAGAAAAAACTATAAAATATTTAGCTGATAAAAAGGCTAAAATTGTCATAATTGCACATCAATCTAGACCTGGAAATTTAGATTTTGTACCTTTAGAAAAGCATGCAGAAAAAATGAGTGAGATAATTAATAAAAGGGTTAAATTTATACCCGATATTTGTAATGCTAAGGCAAAAAAGGCTATAAGAGATTTGAAAAAAAATGAAATTTTAATGTTAGATAATTTAAGATTTCATGATGACGAAATAAATGTACGAGAATATAATGGGAGAAATTTTGAGCCCCAAGAAAAAACTGAAATGGTTAAATCGTTAGCTCCGGAATTTGATTTGTTTGTAAATGATGCTTTTGCAACTGCACATCGGTGTCAACCATCCATAGTTGGTTTTTCCAGCGAAATACCAACGATTGCAGGAAAAGTGATGGAAAATGAAATAGAACAATTGAATAAAGCGCTAAAGGGAAAGGGAAATCCTAGCTTATTGATATTAGGTGGCAGTAAAGCAGAAGATTCTGTTAAAATTGCTACAAACTTTCTAGAGAGAGGAATTGATAAAGTTTTGACGGGAGGGTTGGTTGCCAATATTTTCCTAACTGCATCTGGAATTGATATCGGTAATAGTAGTAAAGATTACATAAAAAATAAAATTAAAAATCATAAAGAAATAATATCAAAAGCAAAAGAATTGATTGAAAAGTACCCTAAAAATATAGAAATGCCAAACGATATTGCGTTGAATTGCGGAGGATTTAGAAAGGGGATTTTATGCGAAGAATTTGATTCTAAAGCGTTTGTTGAAAATCTTTCTGATAGATGTCCAGTTAATGATATAGGTGTAGAAACCGTAGTTAGATACATAACAGAAATAAATAAAGCAAAGAAAATAATTGCAAATGGCCCAATGGGTGTCTTTGAAGAAAAAGAATTCTCTGGCGGAACTATGGAAGTTTTCTCTGCTATTGCAAAATCTGAAGCATACACTGTAGTTGGGGGTGGAGAGACTGCGGCTGCTTTCAATATGTATGGATTAAAGAATGATATCGATCATATTTCAACTGGTGGTGGGGCTTGTATAAGCTATTTAGCAGGAAAATTTATGCCTGCAATTGAAGCTATGAAAAGAAATAAAGAGAAATTTTCAAAAAAATAGTTATAAGAAAAGTTTAAACACAAGTACTCAAAATAGTGAACTAAGCCACCGTAGCTTAGACCGGCAGAGCGGCTGATTTGTAATCAGCAGGTCGGGGGTTCAAATCCCTCCGGTGGCTCCACTTTAAATTATCTAGACCAGATGTCGTCAGGAATGTCTTCGTAGACTGAATCATTAGATGAATCATCCGAATCATCGTCAGATTTTACACTGCGTGTAAAAATTTCAGAGATCTTGATAGTCCAATAATGAATCCTCCACTCACGGCCATCGTAAAGCGTTGTTTCTTCTCTAGCCGTTTCCATTAATCCTGAATCTTCAAGCATATAGAAAGTATCTCTATCTTCTGGTTGTAAAACGTTATCAATGATTCTATCACTAAAACCAAAAAAATTCATGATGTGTCTAGACAAAGCATCTGATTCTTCAAAACTCATGTGAGAATATTCTTGACTATTAGAGATGGCTGAAGATAGATGAGATATAGTGAGTACTTCCATTGATTAAACTCCGTAAAAATAAAGAAACATGCTCCGAAACTTGAATAGACACTATGTATAATAATCTTTTGATGGTTTAGAAAAAGAAAAAAACCTACTTAGACTTGCTTTTCTTAGTTGGAGTTTTCTTTTTACTTTTAGGTTTTTTAGGTTTTTTAGGTTTCTTTTTATCATCAGAAACCGTATCTTTTTCTATATATTCTTCTACAAATTTAACATCTTTAATTTTCGCATACTTTCGAAGAGAAGAAACTACACGATATTTAGCTTGAAACCAAACTGCATCGAATTTACATCTCTCTGGCAAGGTTATAGTTGCTGAATTCTTTTCGACAGATACATTCACATCCTCATCGACAGGATAATTCAATTTGAAAAGAGAAGAGATTTTTTCTTCTTTCTTAGAGATTTTAGAAGATACGTTATATTTGAATGTCAATTCTTTTCCGGCTAAATAATGATTGTAATCTATTCTAGCTCTTGAACCGAATATAGCAACTAATTGCCCGTGTTTTCCTTCCAATTCAATTTCTGCACCTTGATATAATTGAGCATCTGGATTCAATCTTCTTATTTTGCTTAATGATTCAGTCTGTATAAGTTTAGTATCGCGCTCTCCGTAACCATCTACTGGAGCAATCACTACTTCTCTTTTTTCACCTACTTTAGCTTTTTTCAAATCGTTTTCTAAACCTGGAACTAATCTTCCCTCTCCCACTACAACTAGTAATGGTGTGTAGTTTTTTCTTTCATCGTGCATATCGTTTTTCTTTGCTAAAGATTCATCAGTAGTATCGAATAAGTTGCCTTCGGTCCAACCTTCATATTCAAAACTTATCAAGTCGCCTTCTTTCATTGGTAGCTTGGATTGTCGGATAGAGTATTAACAAGTTATCGCTGAAAATGAAGCAAATTTGACCATAACGTTGGCTTTTAAGACAGGGGACAATACGTTACGTATGAGCAAAAGACGCTCACGCGGTATGATTCTGCCTAGAATAGTTATTTCTGGACCTGGATCTATCGAAGATATACCTATTGTAATATCTGAACTTTCTCTTCCTGAAAATGGACTCATAATATGTGATGAGATTACATATGATATAGCTGGAAAACGGGTTAAAGATTATATTGAAGAATCTGAACGAAAAGTAGAAGTTGTCAAGATTAAAGGAGCTAGAATTGAAGAATTGGAAAAGGTAGAACGTAATATTGAAAAATATGGATTTTTAGTTGGAATAGGAGGGGGACGTCCGATAGATATTGCAAAAAAAGCAGGATATAATGCCAACTTGCCGTTTTTGAGTGTCCCAACATCTGCTTCGCATGATGGTCTTGCCTCTGAAAGATCATCAATAAGAAATAAGGGAGCTAAAGTATCAATGCAAGCTAAACCCCCTCTTGCAGTCATAGCAGATACTGAAATAATATCGAAAGCTCCGAAAAGATTGTTACGAGCAGGATGTGGAGACATTCTAAGCAATAGAACGGCAGTACTTGATTGGAAAATAGGAAAGGAGCAAGGAGAAAAATATAGTGAATATGCAGCTGCATTATCAGATATGACGGCAGAACTTGTAGAAAAAGAAGCAAAATTAATTTCATCTGGAGAAGAAGAAGGAGTTAGGCTTATCGTAAAAGCATTGATATCTTCTGGAGTGGCTATGTCCATAGCGGGGACTTCTAGACCTGCCAGTGGAGGAGAACACAAATTCTCTCATTGGCTTGATGCGAATTATGATAGACCTGCACTTCATGGAGAACAATGTGGCATAGGTTCTATTGTTACTATGTATTTACATAACGGAAATTGGAAGAAAATTAAAGAAACTCTTAGAATAATAGGAGCACCTACGACCGCAAAGGAGATTGGTCTATCAGATGAGATAGCATTGAAGGCATTCAAGAATGCACGTACAATAAGGCCTGAAAGAGTAACTATATTGGATTTAGAGTCTGATGAAAGAATAGAAAAAGCTGCTCTTGAAACAGGCGTTATAGAATTAGAGTAAACCAAAACACTTATGAGCACGATATTAATTAGTGAATAGTCTTATTGTAAAGTAAGATATGGAGTTGATAAAATGAAAGAAGAATTTGTTAAAGAATTAGACGATGCTATTGCAAAACACGCCCTATTAGATCATCCGTTCTATCAGATGTGGAATAAAGGAGAATTACCTATGGATGCATTAAAAGAATACTCAAAACAGTACTATTCACATGTACGTGTTTTTCCAAGATATTTAGGCGCATGTTATGCACAGTGTGATGACATAGAAGTTAGACAATTGCTCTTAGAAAATATGTGTGAAGAAGATATGGGAGAAAAAAATCATCCTGAACTATGGTTGAGATTTGTAGAAGGACTAGGTGTTTCACGAGACGAGGCAAAAAATTCAACACCGCTTTCGAAAACTGTTGAATCAGTTGAAACTATGAAAGAACTGACGAATAGTGAAAATTACCTCGAAGGAGTTGCAGCCCTATATGCCTATGAATCGCAAGTACCTGAAGTTGCTGAAACGAAGAGAAGGGGTTTGGCTAAATTTTACAATTTAGATGATGCTCGAGCAGTAGAATTTTTCACAGTTCATGAAGAAGCAGATTTAATACATCGTAAAGTTGAACAAGACATATTAGTTGAAGGGTGTAAAGATGAAGAGAGTCGTAAGCAGATTATCGACGCAGCAGAATCGGCAGCAAAGGCCCTCTATGGATTTTTAGATGGTGTTTATGATGCTTACATAGATCCGTCTAAATGTTGTAATAATTAGATTAAAGATCAGTGAGTGTGCATATCACTACCGCAGCACATTGGTGATTTGATTTTTCCACAACCATCTGGACATTTTGAGACATCGACCGATGTACCGTCATCTTTTGTAAGTGTTGAGTGAACTAACTCTTTACCACATGAACCACATGTTAAACCATGGACAGACATGTCGCAATTATGACAAACGTATTTTACCATAAAATTACAAAATAATATCTCGTTTATATAAATTCAGGTTTTGAATAGAAGACTATTTTTCGGAAGCTTCTGCTTCCGGTTCTTCTGCTTCCGGTTCTTCTGCTTCCGGTTCTTCTGCTTCCGGTTCAGAAGGCACATCAGATAGTCTTTCAATCAATTCTGCTTTTTTACCCGAAATAGGCAAACCCCTTTCCTTTAGAAGATCCTTTAACTCAGAAACTTTCATAGATGAATAATCTAATTCTTCTTTAGTTTCTTCTTTTGGCGATTGAGTTTCTGTTGCCTCTTCTTTATTATCCAATAATTTTTCAAGTTCTTCTTCGTTTGGAGGATTCTCCATCAATTGTGAAGGGTTTAGAACTTCAATTTTATTAACTTCGAAACGCCTTATAGGATGAATAGATTTAACTGATTTTGCAATTTCTTTAGATAAATCTCCTGAAAAGATTCTTTTGAGTGAAACATCTAGAGTAGTAGAAGAAATGGTGTCTGTTATAATTTTTTGAGCGTTTAGATTCATATCACGCATAGTCGATCTCTGTAGTTTTTTATCAATAATCATTATAGGCTTGATTCTGAGAGAAATTCCATCTTTAGTTTCTATAATGAAGTTTGAACTTAACTTACATTGTTGACGTCTAGTTAATGAACGTAGATAATCTGTAGTAAGATGGTGACCGATATAATTTGTAAATGCATTTAGCCCTCTGACTTCAGTTATTCTAAATTTGAGCATGAAATGCTTTTGAGAATAGCCTCCAGATAACATATGTAAAGGTGCTTGAGTAGTTCTACCTGGGACTGTATCTGGGATATCTGAAGGAGTTTGGCCTATGATGGCATAATTGAACATTCTCGGTGCATGTAATGAATACCAAGATTTAGATTTCCATCTATCTTTTGCTTTTCTGGACGAACTTGCAGGTTTTGCCAAATTTAACTCCTTTTTGCGCTCACCAGCGGTGTATAAATATACGTTGCTACGAAGTGTATTACCATGTTTGAAAGGGTTTTACTTCCAAAAGACTCCTCAAAAAGTCCTGAGGCAGTGATAAAAAGTGTAATAAAAATATTGAATAAAATAGATAGTTCTCTGACGATGAGAGTAATAATTCCGGTGTGTGTATCGAAATGAATGATGACGAATCAACTGACATGAGCAAGATTGATAATTTAAGAGATAAAATAGCTAAGGAGGAGAAAAAAATGATACACAAAATTTGGCTAAATAACGCATATAGAAGAATAATAACAGGAATTATAATTTTAGGTACAATATACTTAGGGCTTACTTTCGGCTCCGAATTAACTCAAGATGGTATCATCACTATTCTTTTCTTTTTATTAATAATATATTTGTGGATATCTGAAACTTTTCCACTTCCAGTAACTGCGTTAATTGCTGGTGTAGGTATTGTTATTTTAGGTCTAAGAACCAGAGATGAAGCCTTTGCACCATACGCATCAGATGCAGTATTCATGATATTGGGCTCCTTGATTGTAGCTCAAGGTATAACAGCATCTAAGGCGGATGAATTAATAATACGAAAAATATTACCCCCATTTACTAAATCTACCTATGGGCTTTTAGCCGGAATTATATTGATTTGTTGTCTTCTTGCAGCAGTAATACCTGATCATGGAGTTGCAGCCATAATGTTGCCTATTCTACTAACAATAATAAACAAAACAGACATTAAAGAAAGACCTAATGAATGTGTAACTTTCACTATAGCACTTGCATTTGCGTGTGCGATTGCAGGACTTGCGACTCCGTCTGGAGGGGCTAGAAACGTGATAGCGATAGGATTCTTGCAACAGGATTATGGAGTAAGTATTAGCTATCTAGATTGGGTTTACCTTGCCGCACCAATAACCATCATTATGATGCCAATATTGTTTTTGACTTTGATAGTGATTAACAAACTGCCTTATCGTAAAATATCGTTCGAAATGGAAAATGATGGTAAAATAGACAATGAACAAATAAAATCATTAACCATCCTAATGGGCACCTTTGTTTTATTTTTATTAACGGAAAAAACGGGTTTGACTCTCGGAACTACTGCGATGATAGGTGCCATAGCAATGCACGTTTCAGGAGTACTTGAATGGGAAGAGAGTAGGAGTCAACTTAGATGGGGTGTTATGTTCATTTATGGTGCAGCCCTAACATTAGGTGCGACCATGGTAGAACATGGAGTTGCTAAATGGATAGCAGATGGCATATTCATAATGTCTCAAGATCAAGGTCCGATGGTAATTGCAATAATAGTAGTAGTTCTAGCAGTATTATTGACCAATATAATGTCTGATGGAGCTGCAGCTGCAGTGTTAGTACCTATAACTTTGGCAGTTGCTTACTCTGCCGGTATGGATTTAATTTTTGTTGGAATGCTGACATCAATAGGAACTGCTTTTGCATTTATGACCTCATTTGGAACACCCCCTAATCTGATTGTTCATGCTTCTGGAATACCGACTTCAAGAGATTTTGCAAGAAACGGAATACCGATGGTTTTGATAGCTGTGGCCGTAGTTATATTTATTGAACAAAAATATTGGCCTCTTGGACCGGATTATGTATTTTCTAAGATTCAGTCTTTATTGGGATTTTAAAGATTTCAACATAACTTCCAAAAATTGAAAAGCATAAAGATGAGATAAAAAGAGGAGATGATGGATTAACTAAACCAGATATTCCACCGAAACTGTAAACACCTCCTAGAAGCCACTCAAAGACAGAAATAGAGAAAGCGTGTGTGTCAGACTTATCTGATATTGGTGGAAAATAACCCAAATTAGATAGTGTAAAAAAGAAATATGCTATTGAGAAAAGAAGAACTGTAGCTACGATTGCCCTAGACATGTCTCCTGATTTTTTTCCAGCAAAAAAACCGGCAATCATTCCACAAAACCAAGCAGGTATTGTAAAAATATAAGAAGAAATAATACCGAATAAGAAAATAATAAATATCAAATGTAAGAAACCTGAAAAAATTCCTTTTTGTAGAATTTTATAGAGAGCTGATTCTTGATTTAAGAGATCTTCTACAGAAAAATCAATCGAATTGAGGAAATTCCCTAATGTAGCATAAATTGAAGTGTTATCAATCTGATAATCTTCTACAGAATCTTCAACTTGTTCGGTATTTTTTTCTTCTATATGCTGTTCTGTGGAATCTACATCAGTCATAATTTTATTTGATGTTTTTGAATCTTCTGGAAAGAGTCGGGTGCGCACTTTTTGCCAAAGTTCTTCTTCCATAATGACCTTACAATCTACGCCAACGAGTGCCTTTTGGCGTATCTCTTAATTCGATACCAGTCTCTAACAAATCATCACGAATTTGGTCAGACGTACTCCAATCTTTATTTTCCCTAGCAGAGTTACGTTTCGAGATAAAATCTTCTATTTCCTCGTCGCTTAATGATTGATTTCTGTATGAAAAAAGACCGAGTACTTTACCACCTAATTCGTCAAAAATGTCTATGACTGCAAGTTGTGATTTTTCAGTTAAATCAGATGGTTCATATTTGTTTACATCTCTAGAAAAATCAAAGAGTGCCGAAATAGCTTCTCTTGTGTTGAAATCATCATCCATAGCATCATTGAATTTTGAACGGCAGGTAGAAATGGAATCGAAAAGAGCAGAAGGTTCTGAAGAACCTGAATTTCTTATATTTTTATAATTGGAAAAAGTTGTACTTAGTCGATTATAAGCTGATGAAGATTCAGAAAGAAGATCGAAATCGAAATCTACAAGAGAGCGATAATGTGCATTTAATAAGAAAAAACGAAGAACTTGTGGAGAATGGTCATTTAACATATCTCTAACCAGTAAAAAATTATCCAAAGACTTTGACATTTTTTCTTTTGAAACGGCTAAAAAACCGGTGTGCATCCAATATTTGACAGTTGGTGACACGCCAGTAAAAGACTCGCTTTGTAAAATTTCTGATTCGTGGTGCGGGAATTTCAAATCGCTTCCGCCACCGTGTAAATCGAATTGTTCTCCTAAATAATGCATAGACATGGCGGAACATTCAATATGCCAGCCTGGACGACCTTCACCCCAAGGGCTTGTCCAACTGGGTTCATCACTCTTTGCCCCTTTCCATAAAACAAAATCAGAAGGATGTTGTTTTCTAGTATCTAAAGCAACGCGTGCACCGGCCTCCATGTCTTCTATTTTTTGTCCCGTTAAAGTACCGAAAATCTCAGAAGCAGAAGGAACGTGAAAATAGACATCTGAATGTGAAGAGCCTTCTGCAGGTTCAACTACGTATGCGTTATTTTTTTCTATCAAACCAGAAATTAAAGAAATCATACTATCTATAAATTCGGTAGCTTTTGGCATTTCATCTGGTTCCATTATTTCCAAACTAATCATATCTTCTGTAGTTCGATCGATATAGTAATTAGCGAGGTCTGCTGTAGATTTGCCTTCTTCGTTTGCTTTTTGAATTATTTTATCATCGACATCTGTGTGATTTTGTATGAAAGTTACATCATATCCGCTATGAATCAACCAGCGCCTTATAACATCAAAAGCGACATAAGTTCTAGCATGACCTAAGTGCATATCATTGTAAACTGTTAAACCGCAAACGTACATCTTCACCTTACCATCTTCTAAAGGAGTGAAATTTTCGAGCTGTCGAGTGGCGGTGTTGTAGATTTTAAGCACAGAAAGGTATGGACAGGGTTCATTAAATCTGTCATGCCTAACGAAGTATGCCAGAACTACCGGAAGTTGAAAGTGTGAGAAGAGGGTTGGAGCCTTTAGTTGTTGGCAGAAAAATAATAGATTATGAAGTCTTTTGGAGAAATTCTGTAGAAAGAGATTTGGAAAAGATAAAAAATAGGGAAATAAAAAGCATACATAGAAGAGGAAAATATTTAGGATTCAAACTATCTGTTGGATATTTGATTATACATCTAAGAATGGCAGGCACTATAGGAGTAGGTACAGAAGAAATGAAAAAATATGTTACGGTGAAATTTAACTTGGATGATGGAAATGAAATGAGATTAATTGATTACAGAAAATTTGGAAAAGTTTGGTTTGTAGATAAATTTGAAGATGTCGTTGGACATTTGGGCCCTGAACCATTATCTAAAAAATTTAATGTAAAAATATTGAAAAAAATGATATCAACAAAGAAAGGAATGATGAAACCGTTATTATTGAATCAAAGATTTATAGCAGGTTTAGGCAATATATATGTAGATGAAAGTCTATTCAGAGCAGGAATCCATCCAACTGAAAAAGCAAATGTCGTAGATTCAAGAAGAATAGAAAAATTATACAACGGAATAGTAAATGTCCTTACGGAATCTCTTGAAGTTGGAGGCACTACATTCATATCATTTGTGGGAACGGATGGGAAGCATGGAGAATATCGAAAAAAATTAAAAGTTTTCAATAGAAAAGGTGAACCTTGTACTATTTGTGGAACTGAAATAAAGAAAATATTTGTTTGTCAACGGGGCACTCATTTTTGCCCTTCCTGTCAAAAAAATTAATGAATATGAATAAATACTCGTGTATTAAGACTTAATTGATCAATATGAATGATGAAGAAAAACCCAAGAAGAAAATTTTAGTTCTTGGCAACTATGGCGTTGGTAAAACTTCATTAATCAAACAATGTATCAACGAAGACTTTGATGATCAATATCTAACTACTCTTGGAACCAATATAGCATTGAAAGATATTTCTATAAGATTTGGTGGAGAAAAGGCAGACGTAGATGTTGAATTAGAACTTTGGGACATAGCTGGAAATAAGACTATAGCAGATGTTAAAAGAGAATTTTACAAAGATGCTAATGGGGCAATTATAGTTGCAGATTTAAGTAAAGAAAAAAGTGTAGATGAATGTGAAAATTGGATTAAAGCTACTTACCAGATAATTGATAAAATACCATTCATATTTGTTGGAAATAAATATGATTTAATATCTAAAGAAGATATAGATATGGAAAAAATACAAGCATTGGCCAGCAAATATAATACTCATTTCATATTAACATCGGCTAAATTTGGAGATAACTCTAACGAAGCATTTCATGAAATCGCTGAAAGAGTCTCTTAAGGTGAAAAGTACGGTTAGAGTTTTTATGGCAGGCCTCTATGCCTGTAGTCCTTGCAATTACAAAATTCGGTAGAGGAATTAACTGAACTGTGGAGATCTTTTTTTGAAGACTCCCGATTCCATCCCCCTAGGGATGACAGTGGAGAAGAATATCTCACTGTAAATTTTGGAGATCATATAGAAAAATTAGCGAGTGAATACCCGGAAAAGAAAAAACCGTTAATGGTTACTTGGGATTCTCTCTCTGATTTTAGTCCGATACTATCTACAAACCTTAAATGGAATATGAAAAAATGTTTAACTGCAGCTAAAAAGGCAGTAAAAGGATTCATTACTCCAGACCATAAAGAACGTGTTCAAGAAGAACATGGAATAGAAATTGAATTGGATGTTGCACCAGTAGGGGTTCCGGATGAATTATACAAAAAAGAGATTAGAGAATTACGAAAAGAACATCTATATAGATTAGTAAAAATAAGAGGAATAATACGAAAATCATTAGCAGTTAGGCCTAGAATGGAAATAGCGTATTTTGAATGTAATGAAGGTGCACATGCAAAGAGATTGAAACAGGATTTCTTTAGACTCAAAGACCCAGATAAAAGATGTGGAGCTGAAGGTGGTATGTGTAAAAGTACAGATTATACTTTGAGAGAAGAGAAATCTGTTTTTGTAGATTCACAGAAAATGGAAATTCAAGAAATTCCTGAAGGACTACCTCGTGGCTCGCAACCGGAAAGATTGACCATCTATGCAGAAGGATCTCTAGCTGCAAATGTTCAACCTGGAGACAGGGCTTCATTCATAGGAATGATTATGCCTAAGAAAATGTACCATAGAGGAACTCAAAAAAAGAGTGAATTCGAAATATATCTATATGTTGCAGGAATTGAAGAAACAGATTCTGAACAAGAAGAAATTGAACTTAGCGATGAAGAGATGATTGAACTAAGAGAATATTCAGAGAGAGAAAATATTGATAAATTAATTGCAAGATCTATAGCCCCATCTGTATTCGGTTTAGATGCACAAAAAGAAGGTATAGCCCTACTAATGTTTGGAGGCGTTCCGAAAGAAATGGGAGATGGGACTAGAATTAGAGGGGATTTGAACATGCTAATGATGGGAGATCCTGGAATTGCAAAATCACAATTATTAAGATCGGTAGTAGAACTATCGCCACGTGGTGTAATGGCAACTGGAAAATCGACTTCGGCAGCTGGATTAACTGCAACAGTTGTACGAGACGATTTTGGAGATGGGCGATGGACTTTGGAAGCTGGTGCTCTTGTTTTGGCATCGGGTGGAGTTGCTTGTGTTGATGAGATTGACAAGATGGATACCGATGATAGATCTGCAATGCATGAAGCTCTTGAACAACAGACTGTAACGATTACGAAAGCTGGAATAAATTCTACTCTGCAGGCTCGATGTGCTGTTTTAGCTGCGGCCAATCCAAGACTTGGTAGAATAGACACCAATGTATCAATAGCTAGTCAGATAGATATGCCAGTTACATTGCTTAGTAGATTTGATATTTTTTTCATAATGAGAGATATATTAGATAATAAAAAAGATGAGAAATTAGCAAGTAGAATATTAGAGAGTCATAGAAGAGGAGAAGCTCAGTCTGAAGAAGATGATGATAATAGAATCCCTAGAGATACTTTGAAAAAATATATCAAATATGCAAAGAAATTGAGACCTGTTTTAACGGATGAAGCTATGGAAATTATAAAAGATTTCTACACAGGACTAAGAAGATCATACGGAAAAGAGCAAGAAGACAAAGGTATGGATAGTGCCCTTCCTGTAACACCACGACAATTAGAATCACTAATTAGAATGTCTGAAGCGTATGCCAAAATGGAATGGTCTGCAACCGTTGAAGCACAACACGCTGAAAAAGCTGTAGACATAATGGACCAATTTATTGATGTAACGCTTCAAGGAGATATGGGTGGGCAAACACTCGGTATAAATAAAAATGAAAGAATTCAAAAACGTAGAATGTCAGACAATCCCCACGCAGAAATAATAAGGATTGTAAGAGAATCGGAACCTGGTGGAATAAAAGAAGAACAACTAATAGAACAATTGATTAGAGATGGTAATTTTACAAGACAGAAAGCTGAAGGAATAATCAAACAGATGCATGATGATGGGTTATTGATATTAGGTAATGATTACAAATTAATAACAGGTAGACAGGATTGATAGATGATCAATAGAGGTTGATTACTTGCAAAACAGTCCAGATGTAATTGGTTTGTCTAAATTAATCCAAGGTGTTCCAGATTTTGTAGAAGCAAAACCTGAATTGGAACAATACACAACTCCCGTTGATATTGCAACATTTATGTTATTGAATGCCTTTGCAGAAGGTGATCTTAAACGAGAAGTAGTAGATTTTGGATGTGGAACCGGTAGACTCGGAATTGGTGCGGCATTCTTAGGTGCTGAAGTAATTGCAATAGATATTGATATTGAAGCGATTGAGGTTGGTAAAAAATATTCGGAAGAGAAAGAAATAGCGATAAAATGGATGGAGATGCCGATACAAAATTGGAGTCAAAAAATAGATACTATTATCATGAATCCACCGTTTGGTGCACAACGACCTGGGGCAGATAGAGAATTCATTAAGAAAGCATTAGAAATGGCTGAAAAGGTGTGGACGATACATCTCGCAGATTCGGGAAAATTTATCGATAAGTTTGTAGAAGACAATGGTGGCAAGATAATCTCCTCTTGGAAAATGGATATGGAGTTGAAAAGAACTATGAGGTACCATACTAAAGAATCGAAAAAAGTGAAAGCAATTCTTTATCATCTGGCCTCTTTAATCTAAATTATGAATAAATTAGTGATACCAGGAGATAAACTTGCTAGTGCGATAGAATATCTACCTGGAAATGGTGTTTATGAAGAAGATGGAGATATTTTTGCAAGTATATCTGGCAATCTAAATGAGAATACAGATGAGATGACAATATCAGTAGAACCTTGTATTGGTACCCCTACAGAATTAAGTTTAGGACAAGTTATAATAGGTAAAGTAAAAAAAATAACTGAAGCTGTTGCAGTAATGGAAATTGTGATGGTTAGAGATGAAAAACGCTTTTTCGATGCAAATGGTAGAGATGGAAGTGTACATGTTTCAAACGTATCTGATGAATTTGTAAAGGATATGCGAGACAAAATGTCTCTTGGAGATATAGTTCAGGCCAAAATATTAGGCATGGAAGGACGAATCGATTTAGGAACGGATGGTCCTGAATATGGTATTGTATTTTCTAGATGTAAAAAAAGTAACCTCCCTCTAAAAAAAGAAGGGAATATGCTCAAATGTGAGCAAAGTGAAAGAACATATCGTGGTAAAATTTCTAATGAATATGGATCAATACAATTCTAAATTTGTAAATAAAACTCTGATATTAGTTCTAACGATATCTCTTCTAGGGTTTTCCTCAGGAGATTATAATGAAGATTGTGATTGCGATATCATAGTAACTGCTAATGGAGAGGGCCGTGTTCTTACCGTAGATTCTGGTGAGGCTGTGCAATTACATGGTGAAACGAATAATTTAGAAAATATCACAGGATATCGATGGAGTTTCGATAGAAATATAGTGAATGAAACTGAAACTGACTTGAATAGCACTGACATCAACATTACGATGTATGCTGTAGGGTCCTATAACATAACATTTACAATTTCTTATGATGAAGAGACTGAAAATGGAACTGTTGAACAGACTGTTGGAATGACGATTAGTATCTTTGTAGATGAAGCAGAAGAATATGATTTAGATGAAGAGAAAGGGTTGTTTTCAATTGCTGCTTTACTTCAATTAGCAGCTTGTTGTCTATTAATTTATCTTGTTAGAGAAGGAAGAAAATAATTATTCCGGTTTTTTTGGTGGACCTCTACCTGCTTTTTTCTTATCGGCAATTGTTAGTTTGTGATTTACAGGGAATAATAATTCTCCAATACTTGGAGTGCCCTTCTGATGTCCACGTGTAACTAATCGAAGAACAATGTAACTTAAGCAGATAGCTACTGCCAAGCCGAAAAGAGGAAGATACTGAATCAAAATTCAGAAGGCTCCCTATATTCTCCAAAAACTTCACGTAGGGCATCGCAGATTTCACCCAATGTCGCTTTGGCCTTGACTGCGTTTATGAAATGAGGCATTAGATTGTCATCCCCTTTAGCAGCTTTGATAACTGCATCTAGAGCGTCTCGATGAACCTTGGCATCTCTTGTCTCTCTTAGATTCTTTAATCTATCACATTGCCGAGAAAACCCGTCTGGGTCCATTTCCAAAATAGGTATCTCGATTGGCTCATCGGAAGTGTGATTATTGACTCCTACAACTATACGATCTTTATTGTCTATCTCTTTCTGATATCTATATGCAGCAGAGGCGATTTCTCTTTGAAGGAAACCATTCTCTATGGCAGGTATGACACCCCCCATTGAATCAATCTTTTCGAAATATTCACGAGCTTGACGTTCCATATCATCAGTCAGCCATTCAACAAAGTAACTACCGCCTAGTGGATCTGCTACATTAGTTACGCCACTTTCATGGGCAATAATCTGTTGTGTTCTGAGGGCGATTTGAGCTGCTTTTTCAGAGGGTAAAGCTAGAGCTTCATCCATACCATCGGTGTGTAAACTCTGAGTTCCACCTAAAACACCTGCAAGAGCCTGTATCGCAACGCGAACAATGTTTATTTCTGGTTGTTGTGCAGTTAAACTACAGCCTGCAGTTTGGGTATGAAAACGTAATTTCCAGCTGCGCGGATTCTTAGCACCGTATTTCTCTTTTAGATCCCGAGCCCATATGCGACGAGCTGCTCTGTATTTTGCTATCTCCTCGAAGAAATCATTATGTGCATTGAAAAAGAAACTCAGTCTTGGAGCGAAATCATCGACATCTAAACCTCTCTCGATAGCCGCATCCAGATAAGCGAACCCATCTGCGAGTGTGAAAGCTAACTCCTGAACGGCAGTAGAGCCTGCTTCTCTGATATGATAACCTGAAATAGAGATGGTATTCCACTTAGGCATCTCTTTAGCTGCAAATTCCATCGTATCAACAACAATGCGCATACTGGGATTTGGAGGGAAAATGTATTCCTTTTGAGCGATATATTCCTTCAGAATGTCATTCTGTATTGTTCCGCCCAATTGTGAACGATCTATGCCTTGTTCTTCTGCATTGGCAATATACATCGCCCAGATAATTGCTGCTGGAGAATTGATAGTCATTGAAGTAGTTACTTTATCCAATGGGATACCATCGAATAGGAGTTTCATATCTTCTAAACAAGCAACACCAACACCGCATTCACCGAATTCACCTACAACTGTTGGAGAATCGCTGTCATAACCATATAAAGTAGGTAAATCAAAAGCCGTACTGAGTCCGGTTTGACCCTGTTCTAAAAGATATTTGAAACGACGATTAGTCTCTTCTACCGTACCGAAACCTGCGAACATACGCATTGTCCACAACCTACCCCTGTACATTGTTGGATGAATTCCACGCGTGTATGGATACTCGCCTGGAAATCCGATATCTCTATCGACATCTATGTGTGCCGTATCTAAAGGAGTGTACAATCTATCTATTTTTTGACTAGAAGTAGTAATGAAATCTGTCATTCGCTCTGGCAGAGATTCTAAAGAAGGGTTGAGTATTTCTTCTTCCCATCTCTTAAATGATTTTTCAATATCAGAAAAATCTTCTTTCTCGCCTTTATCGTTGCTGACTGAGGGGCCTTCGGGTGGCATGAATTCCGAAAATCGAGCCTTAATTAAGCTTGATTGGCGCCAAAAAATGAGAAGCAACCTTAATTATGAGGCGAGAAATGAAAAATCGGTCAGGAGATGGAGAGCGGCTTACGGTCCAATGGACTGAGGAAAGTCCCCTCTCCTAGAGCGAAGCAGCCGAAAGGGGCCTGAGAGGGTCGGCAATGGAACAGAAACGCCACAGCCATTGACTAATGGAGTGATCGCATTGTGCGTGACGTCGTCGATGGATTTGATGAAACGCCCATCCCTGCTGGAGCAATTCCAAGAAACCGCTACGACCTGCTCGGGAGCGGATGGTAGGAAGCTTAGTTGAATGCCGCTAACCGGAATTTCCGGGTAACAGAAAGGGGCTTACTCCCATCACCTGGCCAGCTACCCTAACATGGATTACGACAATTTAGCCGGAATCGCTGCTATTTGCATTATGGGGGCAATATCTCCTGGACCTAGTTTAGCGGTTGTTGTTAGAAATACAGTTAATGGGGGACGACGAGAAGGAGTATTGACCAGTATAGGTCATGGAATAGGATTTGGAATATACGCATTGATAGCAGTAGTTGGGTTATCGACATTATTAACGAATGAAAAGGCATTTGAGATTTTACAATGGAGTGGTGCAGGACTACTAATCTGGCTTGGAATCGTAATGATAAGGTCTGAAAAAAAGGATGAAGAGGAATATAAAAATAGTGGAAGAAGAGGTTTTGTTGAAGGTTTTATGATAGCGTTTTTGAATCCGAAAATATTGGTATTTTTGACTGCTGTTTTTAGTCAATTCTTATGGGTTGACATAACTCGAGAAGAACAGATAATTGTAGGAGTAATGGGCGGTGTTATTGATGGAGTCTGGTATGTACTTGTAGCTATAGCACTAGCAGGAACGCCGATGATAAATGGTTTGAAAAGAAATGCGATTATCGTTGACCGTGTTATAGGAACTATATTATTATTCGTAGCAATATCGATGATTTTGAAAGCTATTTAGAGTGTAATTGGACCGCCTAAAGGAAGTAGTTGAAGGGGCACTGTTTCACCTCTTAATGAAGGCCCTTCCGCCGTAGTAGCGAAGATTCCTATATCGCCTGCATCATTGTGTGAAAGACCGAACCATGGACGACCAGTTTCATCGATAACTATATCTATGAAATCTCCAAAACCGCCGCAACGATCATATCCGCAATCATCTTTTTGACTGTCTAAAGGATCATCAATGGCATTAACAGCCGTTGAAGTGATTAAAGGATATTGACTGAAAGAATCGGTCATGACCGTCAGATAACCATTCCATGTTGAATTACCATCAGCATCATTGGTTGTTCCGATATAGCCTAGTGCAACTTTACCTGCGGAACCGGCTGCAATTGCAACGAAACCAGTGCCATCTACACCGGGAGGTGCGACCATAATTGGATCGCTCCAAGACCCTCCTTGATCAAGGGAATAACTGTAGTAAAGTAAATTATCGATACCTATCCAAGATGCATGTACATTATCTTCATCATCTGTAGCAACGGCTACCTCTTCAAAATTCCAAGTATCGGCCGTACCGGTTGATTCTGTTGGTAATACGTGTTCAGTCCAAGTGAACCCTCCATTAGTACTACGGTAAACAGAATAACCACTTCCATCACAACCAGGATTGCCACGATAAAAATTACCGTTATTCGAACCGATGATATGGCCAGTTAATCCACCGCTATCACAACCGGAAGGGGCACCTTCATTCTCTGGAGACCATGTGAGGCCGCCATCGAAAGATGTACTGCATAATGGAGCAGGATAGTTTCCATTTACACAGAAAACATATGTAGTATCATAACAGTTCAGAACCTGTTGACAAGGATAAGGGGACGAAGCTATTGTTTGGTGATCCTGAAGAGTGTACGGCCAAGTAATTGCTGTAGGTCCCCTCCATGAAGCTCCTTCGTTTTCTGAGAATTCAACGGTCATACCTGAAAGAACATGCATATCGAATTTCATGAGTGCATCAGTCCATAAATCGACATAGAGATATGGGTCGTTACTGTTAGGAACCCAAGGAGGACCAACATCTGTACAAGAGTACTCGGAAGCGTTAGTCATTGTCAACATATTTGTACATTTTATAATTGCAGTAGCACCGCCTGAGCCGGTTCCCCAACTAGTCATGTAAAGATTTCCTTCCTTAGTGACTCCGATAGTCGGTTCGAATGTGGTTGTGCCTATTCCGTAATATGTTCCTTCCGTAAAAATAGGAGTATTATTGCCAATCAAAAATGAACTGATATCGATTCCATTATAAGTATCATTAACAGGTGTAGCATTTGCGAAATGGTAGAAAGTAGTAGACGGTATCTGAACGTATTCTAATTCACCTGTCTCTGGATTAAGAACCCAACCATAATCTCCTGTTGGTGGTTCAGGCTCTAGGATATTTATTATTTCAGAAGGCCAGAATTTCAGACCGACGAAACAGACACTAATAATGACTAGAGCTGAAATTACATATGCAACACGCTTCGGAGATTTTCGAAATATAAAAGAGGAATCTGGGTCTGGAATTAGAGAAGAAGGGAGACGCATGAATCGTGGCAACCTGATGGGATATAAAAAAGCTATAATTCTATTAACTGGCTATTTTGTCAACGGTTATGGAACGGCTAGTTGAATGTGTACCGAATTTCTCCGAAGGGCAGAATGAAGCTGTCATCAAAGAGATAACTGATGCTATTCAGAGAGTAGAGGGTGTGAAATTACTCGATGCCGATATGGGTGGTGACACCAACCGTACAGTCGTTACAATTATCGGTTCGCCGAAAGCGATTGCAGAAGGTGCTTTTCAGGGAATAAAAAAAGCGTCTGAAGTAATCGATATGCGAAAACATACCGGTGCACATCCGCGTATGGGTGCTACAGATGTCTGTCCTTTCGTACCTGTTTCTGGAGTTGATATGGATGAATGTGTTGAAATCTCGAAGCAGGTTGCTGAACGAGTCGGTTCTGAACTCGGTATTTCAGTATTCCTCTACGAAAACTCTGCAACGAAGAAAGAAAGACGTAATCTAGCAACTATTCGGTCCGGAGAATATGAGGGGATGGCGGAGAAGTTAACTTCCGATGAGTGGAGACCAGATTATGGACCACAAGAACTGAACGAAAGTGCCGGTGTAACTGCTATTGGAGCACGAGAGTTTCTAATTGCTTACAACATAAATCTAAACACG
Source organism: Marine Group III euryarchaeote CG-Bathy1 (assembly GCA_001875425.1). Classification (GTDB taxonomy): domain Archaea; phylum Thermoplasmatota; class Poseidoniia; order MGIII; family CG-Epi1; genus UBA102. The sequence continues at coordinate 78,212 of MIYU01000016.1, forward strand.
ACTGATCGTACTTACGCCAATGAAGTTGCTTACGAAATACGTGAGCGAGGAAGATGGAAACGTGAAGGAAATATTGAGCCATTTTACTACAAAGGCGATATTGTTAATTTCGAAGAGGGGAAATTTCCAGATGGAAACAGTGATTTTGTCGCATCTAGTTTTGAAGAACTTGAAGAGTATTACAAAAAAAATAGTGGAAGAGACTTACGTGCCCGTTACAAGTCCTTAGGAATGGATCCTGATAACCTAATCGGGAAACCGGTCTACAAAGATGGAAGATTTACGCATGTAAAAGGGATTGGCTGGGTAATACCAGAATACAACCGTGCACAAATTAGTATGAATTTAACCAATTTCAATATCGCTGCAATACATGATGTTTATGATGCAGCTGTTGAAGAATGTACCAAGCGTGGAATCGCTGTAACCGGTTCTGAGATAGTCGGATTAGTACCGTATGAAGCACTCAGAAGAGCGGCTGAACATTATCTGAAAAAGATGGGTAAATCACCTGGAATGCCCGTTCCAGATCTAGTTGAAACGGCAATTCAATCACTAGGATTACGTGACGTTGGTGATTTTAACCCCGAAGACAAGGTGTTAGGTATGCCGAAACAGGAAGGAGAGCTAGTCAATCGTGTGACATATGATTTTGTCGACGAAGTTTCTAGAGATACTGCTGCTCCCGGTGGTGGATCGGTAGCTGCCCTAGCAGGCGCTCTTGGTGTCTCGTTAGGAACAATGGTAGCGAATCTTTCAGCTAGTAAAGCCGGATTTGAAGGACATCATGAAGAGTTAAGTAGAATTGCAACCGATGGGCAGAAAATCAAAGACATGTTAGTCAAAGGTGTTGATGAAGATACATCGGCTTTCGATAAAGTAATCGATGCGATGCGTATGCCGAAAGATAGTGATACTGACAAAGAGACGCGAAGTAAAGCGATGCAAGAAGGTTACAAAATAGCGACCAATGTTCCATTAGATACAGTTAGAAGTTGCCGTGATGCGTTGAAACTCTGTACAGACATATCAAAAATCATGGCAGATGAGATGGCTAGTGATGTTGGCTCAGGTGCTTTGATGGCTTATGCTGGAGCGAAAGCGGCTGCTTACAACGTTAGAATAAATTTGAAAAGTATTGAAGATAAGCAATATTGTGAAGATACGAACAGTAAACTGACTGAATTGTTAACTGAATGTGAAAATCTGAATAATACAGTTTCAGAGAAAGTATCTGAAACGCTTTAATCGAAATCTAAAGTAGAATACTCATCTAAAGATTCAGGATTTGAAAGTGCATCTCTATTTTTGACTGGTCGGTCTGTTATCATAGAGAGAACTGCTTTTTCAACCTTTTTTCCACTAATAGTATAAGGAATATCTGAAACGGAGAAAATATGTTTAGGAACATGTCTAGGAGTTGTTGTTGTTCGAATTGTACTGCGTATAAGATCTTCTAAATCAGTAGTAAGTTCAATATCTTTAGCTAATTTTAGACATAGTACGACCTCTACATCGGCACTAATCGGCCGACCCACTGCAATTGCATCGACAACCTCCGGTAGATTCTCGACTGCACGATAGATTTCAGCAGTACCGATTCTTACACCTCCTGGATTTAAGGTTGTATCACTACGTCCGTGGATAATAGCACCTCCACTTTCAGTCATCTCAACAAAATCACCATGCGTCCAGACGCCGGGAAAATCCTCGAAGTAGGCTCTACGGTATTTTGAACCGTCAGAATCATTCCAGAAACCGACAGGCATAGATGGGAATGGTTTAGCACATATCAATTCTCCACTTTCACCGATAATTGAATTGCCTTCACTATCCCAAGACTGTACATCCATACCTAATTGCGCACATTGCAATTCACCTCTTCTGACTGGGAGAAGTGGAGAACCTCCTAGAAAACAACCGATAATGTCAGTCCCTCCTGAAATTGAAGCGATCTGAAAATCGTCGTTAATATTGGAATAAATCCAATCGAATTGTTCGGGAACTAATGGTGAGCCGGTAGAGAGTAATGCTCTCAATGATGAGAGATCGGCGATCTCTCTTGGGATAATGCTCTCTTTAGCACTAGTAGCAAGAAATTTAGGACTAGTTCCAAAATGTGTAACTCCAACTTTTGCAGTTATATTCCATAAAGAGCCTAAATCAGGGTAAGCTGGACTGCCATCATAAATTACAACTTTAGCACCGGATGCGAGACCTGAAACGAGCCAGTTCCACATCATCCACCCACAGGTTGTGTACCAAAATAGCGTATCTCGATCACGCTGAACGTCACACTGAAGTTGATGCTCTTTCAGATGTTGAATTAAAGTTCCACCAACACCATGTATAATCGATTTAGGAGGTCCAGTAGTTCCAGAAGAATACATAATATACAATGGATGATCAAATGGAACTTGGAAATAATCAGGAACCACTGAATCATTATCAATTAGATTGTCATATTCAATTACGGAACTATGATTCAAAGAACTGTCTGTTTCGGCGAAATTTATTCTGATAACATGTTCTACAGATATATTAGATAAAACTGCATTAACTTTCTCATCTAAACTGAAAACTTTACCGTTATAATGATAACCGTCTGCAATAATCAAAATCGAAGGTTTAACTTGACCAAATCTATCGACTACACCCTCTGAGCCGAAGTCGGGCGAACAAGAGGTCCAAACAGCTCCGCTTGCAGATACTGCAAGCATCATGATAACAGTCTCAATACAGTTAGGAACGAAAGCTGCAATCCTGCTATCTTTACCTATGCCTAAATCTTTCAAACCGGATTGAGCGCGTGCTACAAATTGACGTAATTCATCCCTAGTAAGTGTAGTCTCTTCACCTGATTCTTTGATACCTACGAGAACTACAGAATCACCATCACCTTGTAGCAGATTCTCAGCATAATTCAATTCGGAACCTTCGAACCAACGGGCTCCGGGCATATTGTTGTTAGAAAGAACTGAATCGTAATTCTTTGAGTATTTTATTCCTGAGAAATCCCAGAAATGTGCCCAAAACTCTTCCATATTAGAGATAGACCAATTGTGAATCTCTTCGTAATCTACGAGAGGGGGTGGTAAATGATTAACAAACGCCTGAAGCAGGCTCGCTTGCTGCCTTTTCTTTGATGGATTCCACAAAATATCGTTCATGCTCAATGGAATATAGATGAAAGCAGGTGTTAAATGTTTTGATTAGAGAAGACCGGCTTTCTGTATAACCATAAGTTCGTTTGTAGTCAGTTTATCTCCACCTAAGAACTTCTGATACAACTCTTCTGCACTGGCCATAGTTTTAGTTGTTTCTCCAGGGCTAGAAGTTGCTTTACGTCTGTCACCGATGATACGATCGATGGCCTGAATCTCTTTGAGTAATTCAATATAGGCTCCGTGTATTTCGTCTGCTTCTGTTTTCGATTTGATAAACGCTCGTTGATAAGAATCAGCCTTTTTTCTCGTTGACCTGCTCTTCTTCAAATCACGATACATCTGATCATGTTCTCTTTGAGCTTCTTGTCTAGTTTGATTCATCTCTTTGAGAATTATTTTTCTAGATTTTTCAGAATCTTTGTAATTAGATCTAGCTTCAGCCACATCCGAATCACTATCAAGCATCTCGTTGTATTCTCTTATCTGTTGTTGGAGCAAACCTATTTTTTCTACTAAACCCCGTTCCTTAGAAGTGGTTAAAGGTGTAGTCATCTGCTTGATTTCTAATTCCTTTAATTCCTTTCTTATTTTGAAAATAGGAGGTAACCTTGAATTGGCGAATTTTGATTTTTTCAAATCTAAAAAGTCTTGTCTTAGTTTTTCGGCTTTGTTAGTTGCCTCTTTACGACCAGACTTTAATTCTGCAACTTTTTCATTCAATGTATTACGAGTTTCTCGATGTGTCTCTACCGCTTCCATCAATTCTTTGACTTTCTCATTGAAACTATTACGTGAAATAATATTCTCTTGTGATTTTAAATTTAATTCGTCTCTTTGAGCTCGGAATTCCTCTGAACTTTCATACAACTCTTTACGAACAGATAAAATATCATCTAAAGATGTTTCAGAATATTTTAATTCGAAATTGACTTCTTCTTCAACTTCTTCTGAATCTTCAGAATCGACTTCTTTAGTTTTCTTTGAATCTTTAGATTCGACTTCTTTAGTTTTCTTTGAATCTTTAGATTCGTCGGGTGAAACAGGTTCTTGATCAGAACTAGAATTTTCAGTTGCTTCTTCCTGAATTTCTATAGATTTTTCCAGAGTGTCCTCTGACGAAGGCGTTTCGCCTTCAGGTGCGGAGGCGTTTTGTTCGGGTTCGCCCTCCATGAGTTATCACCCATCAGACAGCCTGAGCTGCCTTCTGATTTTGTTCTGCTCAACCGAAAAGGGCTCCGAGGCCGGCCGCTGCATCTTCTTCGCTGACTTCCTCTTCTTCCTCTTCTTTTTCTTCCTTTGCTTCTGCTGCTTCAGATGCGTCTGACGCTGCTGGTGCTGCTTGAGCAGCTGCTGCTGGTGCAACGGCTGCAGATGACATTGCATCTTCGATGTCAACGCCTTCGAGTGAAGCTACTAGAGCCTCTACTCTTGCTTTATCGGCCGATACACCGGCTGATTTCAGCACCTTTGTGATAGACTTTGCGTCTAAATCTGCACCCGATGAGTGCAGAAGCATTGCTGCATACACGTATTCCATATTTTTTTCCTCCTTATCCAAATAGTGCCCCTAAACCTGCGGCTGCGTCTTCTTCACTAACTTCCTCTTCTTCCTCTTCATCTTCGGAATCATCTTCCTTAGATTCTGTGGCTTCTTCTGGCGCAGCTGCTGGTGCAGATTGCGCAGAACCCAACCTATCTCTCAACTCGTCATCTAAACCATCGCCCGCTTGAGAAGCTAGGCCTAACATTGAACCATAGGCCTCTGCTAGCAATTGTTTGACGGTTGCCGAGTTTGTGATTTTGGCTGATAAGGCTAGTGACAACGAATTTCGCTGTGCCGTAGCTAGGAGTGTATTGATAGTAGATGTAGTTGGATATGCTACATTTACTGCTAAATTGAACGCGCCAGATGTTGCTGACTGAATTTGAGAAGTGAATAAATCTAAATCTAAATCTAAGACATCAGAAAGGTAGAAAGTTTCGCCATCAAAGGCAGCTAAAAGATCCATGCCCATCTCAATTGGATATATCTCTAATTTAGTAAGTGCTGCAGCGACATCTGCACTAATCTCTTCACCTTTGTTAACTGCAGTATGTTTCTTTCTGATTACAACTTCACCTTTCTCTATTGCTGCTGGGAAACCTGCTGATTGAAAATCACCGACTATAGGTCCTGCTGGGAAACCGGTTGAACCTTTTTCGATTACAATATCTTCATCTGCAGTCTCGCCTCCTTTTGCAGGTCCTTTAGATTTTGATTTTGAAAGAGTTTGATAAATATTGAAAGGATTTTGCTCTGTTTTTAAAACTGCAATTTGTTTATGTGCCATTAAATCGTTCATTGATTCCAGACCTGGCCGATTACTTGAAATAGAAACTACAGCCCTCTTCAATAAAGTGTTACGACTAGATTTTAGATGTATACCAGATTCTCGAAGAGAACTACGCATCTCTAACATCTGTTTAGCAGGGATGCCACCAATATCAACCAAGCCTACAACTGGTGAAGAGAACGCCTCTTTGAGTTCTTTCATCTCATCCTTCTTCCAAGGTGCGACAACAGCTTTCATACTACTCTCACCGCCTTGCCCATAGTTGTTTTGACCCAAACTGAAGCCAAATTCTGATCGCCTCTATCTAAATGTGAAATAACACGTTTGACAACCATTTCTAAATTTTCTGCTAGATTGTCATTTGACATTGCATTAGTACCTATAGGAACATGAAATGTACTTTTGTCCTTACTTCTTAATGGAACGATGTTTTGAAGTCCTGTAACTAATCGGTTTAAATCTGCAGAAGGTGGCACCGGTCTTGGCATTTTACCACGTGGACCTAAAACAACACCTAGAGATTTACCGATATCTGCCATCATTGTAGTTTCAGCTAAGAAATAATCGAATTCAGAACTAAATTTTCTAGCTTTACGCTTATCATCTGCTAAATCATCTAAATCTTCAGAAGATATTACACGATTAGCGCCTGAACTATTGGCTGCTGAAGCGAATTCGGGACCCCGAGCAAAAACACCGATTTTCATATCCTTACCGCGTCCATTTGGTAAAGAAATTTCGTCATTTATTCTCTTATTTGGATCATTTAAATCTACACCTTTTAGATTGAAGGCCACATCTACTGATTCGACAAAATTTCGTTTTTTCTCTCCTGCGAGAGTATCTGTAATAGCCTGTATGAATTTCTCTTCAGTCATTGTTGCATCCGTAGTAAACGGAGCTGCGCTCCTCCTACGGTACTTCTTCCATACTTAGATGTATTTAAGGACTTTGCAGAAATAATAGCGAGAAAAATTAACCGCTATTTTATTATACAGGGATTGTGGACGTGGATTCTCATGTCTAAAAAAGATTATTATGAAATATTAGGTATTGAAAAAACTGCCGATAAGAAAGATGTCAAAAAAGCATATCGAAAATTAGCAAGAAAACATCACCCTGATGCGAATAGAGAGAATAAGAAAGAGGCGGAAGAACGGTTCAAAGAGATATCTGAAGCTTATGAGATACTTGCAGATGAAGAAAAAAGAAAAAGATATGATCAATTTGGACATGAAGGGGTTAATTTTGGATCGGGCGGATTCTCTTGGGATCAATTTACGAAAGCAGGAGATGTTTCAGATATTTTTGAGCAGATGTTTCAAGGTGGGGGTTTAGGAGATGTATTCTCTCAATTCTTTGGAGGAGGCAGAAGAAGACAGCAAAATAATCGTGGAAATGATTTACGATATGACATGAGTATAAGTTTGGAAGAAGCCTATCAAGGATTGGAAAAGGAAATAACAGTACCTAGGAAGGATAATTGTTCAGATTGTGATGGATCTGGTGCAAGTGAAGGAGGTACTCTGGAACATTGTTCACAATGTGAAGGACAAGGAATGGTAAGAGAAGTGCATAGACGAGGGTTTATGCAAAGTATAACCACGAATGTATGCAATAGATGTGGAGGTACTGGAAAAGTTATTGATAAACCGTGCAGTAAATGTAATGGGAATGGAGTAAAAGATAATAGAAGAAAAATAAATGTAGACATACCTGCAGGAGTGGAAGACGGACAACACTTGAGACTTAGGAGTCAGGGTGATTCAGGATCTAGAGGTGGACCAAAAGGAGATCTTTTCGTTGTAATAAATGTAAATGAAGATAAACGATTTGAAAGACAGGGATCTGAAATAGGTTATAGATTGAAAATTAGTCCGGTAGATGCAGTATTAGGTAAGGCTATCAATGTTCCGACAATATCAGGAGAAGTTAAGCTGAACATACCTCCTGGAACTCAGCCTAATACCATTTTAAGAATGAAAGGAAGAGGAATGCCTGTTATTGGAAGAAATGATACATTTGGAGACCAACACGTTGAAATTGAAATTGATATTTCTAAAGCGAGTGGAAAAAAGAAGCAGGTATGGGAAGAATTGAGAAAGATAGAAGAGCAGGAATCTGAATCGTTTATCAGTAAAGCAAAAAGGAAGTTGAGAGGGGAATAGAAACGGAAATGGTGGACCCGTCGGGATTTGAACCCGAGGCCTCCTGCTTGCAAAGCAGGCGATCTTCCAGGCTGATCTACGGGCCCTCTTAGATAGTTTAAGAAGAGGGGGGCAAAAAAGACTGACTACTATTCTAGACTATGATTTCCAGAGATATCTAAACAGCATTGACAGAAGGCGACTGAATGATTTGGACTTATCTCTTTGAATGTCGGAGGTTCTGATTTACAATGTGTACAATGTGCTGTATTTGAACGGGTTCTAAAAGTACAACCAGATGGTGGATCGATAGGAGAAGGGACATCTCCTTCAAGGACGATTCTGTTTGTTTTTTTATTTGGATCGAAACTAGGTATAGCAGAGACTAAGGCCTGTGTGTACGGATGTTTTGGATTAGAAAAAATATCAGCAGAATCTGCCTCTTCGACAAGTTTTCCTAAATACATTACAGCAACTCGATCACACATGTATCGAATTACAGAAAGATCGTGAGAAATGAAAATATAAGTGAGGTTCAAACGCTCTTGTAAATCATTTAAGAGATTCAAAATTTGAGCTTGTACAGAAACATCCAGTGCAGATGTTGGTTCATCGAGAAAGAGAATTTTGGGCTCTAAAGAAAGAGCGCGAGCTATCACTATACGTTGCCGTTGTCCTCCAGAAAATTGATGTGGAAAGCGATAAAGATGTTCAGGTTTTAGACCTACCATTTCTAACAGTTCCAATGCTCTTTGTCGAAGGCCTTGTTTTTTTCCATGGATAATGAGTGGTTCTGTAATAATATCTTTGATTAACATTCGAGGATTTAATGCCCCCATTGGATCTTGAAAAACTACCCCTAATTGCCTTCTATACTTACGTAACTCTGGAGCAGATAAATCCTCTAAACGATTAGAGTTTAATCCTTCAGATATCTCTTTACCTAATTCTACTGTTCCTGAAGTTGGCGGAACTAGCCCGAGTAACGTGCGCATTAAGGTTGTTTTTCCACAGCCACTTTCACCAACTATTCCAAACGTTTTTCCCTCTGGAATAACAACATCAATTCCATCCACTGCTTTAACTAGAGCTTCAGTTTTTCCAACAAAATTTTTGATTGGGAAGTGTTTGGAAAGAGAAGTTGTGCTGATTATGCTCAATCCTCACCTCCTTTTGTAACGTCTGGAACTTTCAATCGACCTTTATTTTCAGAAGGAAGAGCAGCAATCAAACCTTGCGTATAGGGGTCTTTTGGTTTTGTAAGGATATCAGATACATTTCCCTGCTCTACGATGTTACCATTGTACATTACTGCTACACGTTGACACATTTCTGAAATAACACCCAAATCATGTGTAATCAATAAAACAGACATGTCTAAATTCGTATTAATGTCTCTAATTAATTGTAGTATCTGGGCTTGAATTGTAACATCTAAAGCTGTCGTTGGTTCATCGGCAATCAATAGCTTTGGTTTACCAGCTAAAGCCATTGCAATCATGGCTCGTTGTTGCATTCCCCCACTCAATTCATGAGGATAGGAATGGATTACCTGTTCAGGATCTGGCATTTTTACCTGCCTCAATGATTCTATGGAAAGGTGAATTGTAGCTTCTTTCTCTAAAATATTATTACCACTCATGGCTGCTTTAATTTCAGCTTCTTGATGTAAAGCAATTACTTCGGCGATTTGTTCCCCGACGCGCATGACAGGATTTAATGCTGAAAGTGGATCCTGAAAAATCATTGCAATCTCCCCGCCTCGTATTTCTCGTAAACGTTTTTCAGGTGCATTGAGTAATTCTTCACCTTCCAAAAGAACGCTTCCTTCTTCTACTTTAGCTGTAGATGGTAAAAGATGTAGAATTGAATAACAAGTAACAGATTTACCACAACCTGTTTCACCAACTAAACCGAAAATTTCCCCTTTATCTACTTTGAATGAAACACCATTAAGAGCATTGACAACTCCATCATATGTGTAAAAACGCATGACTAAATCTTTGACTTCTAACATTAATCCCTCTTCCTCGGATCGAGTATATCTCTAAGGCCATCTCCAAAAAGGTAGAAGGCGAGCGCCCAGAATGAAATTGCCAAACCTGGGAAAAAGAAAGCCCACCAATAACCGTCAGTTAGATGTGATTGACCGAATCCCACGAGTAAACCCCATTCAGCTAAATCTGGTGTTCCTCCAAATCCTAAGAAACCTAGGCCGGCAAAAACGAGTACGACACTTCCAATATCTAGAGTTGCAGATATGATGACTGGAGTCATACAATTAGGGAGGACGTGTTTGAAGATTATACGAAAATCCGAAGCTCCAGCAGCTTTCGCAGCTTCAACATAAGGTAAATTTCGAACCGTGAGAGCTTGGCCTCTAACAATCCTAGTAAAACCGGGCCACCAAACGACAATTAATGCATACATCAAATGCTCTAATGAAGGAGTATTGAGTACAGCCACCACTGCCAATGCTAGAACTAGTCCTGGAATGGCCAAAAAGACGTCTGTAACTCTCATTATGACTTCATCGACACGGCCGCCGTAATAACCAGAAATTACTCCTAAAGTAACAGCAATTAAGGTTCCGAGTGAAACTACGATAAAGCCTACTTTAATGGCTATTTGAGTACCCCAAACAAGACCGTAATAGATATCGTATCCTGCGTTGGTTGAACCTAAAATATAACCATTTTCACCAGGAGCTTGTAAATCAAAATTATATTCGAAATGTTCTTCCATCCGATGTGGATCTCTTTGGCCCTCTTCTGGAGGGGCTAGGAATGGAGCGAAAATTGCAACTAAGAAAATTGTGAATATCATACACAAACCGATTAAGGCGAGAGGATTCTTTTTGAGTTGGTATGCAGCTCTCTTAAATTCATCCAACCTAGGATTTAATTCTGCTTTGAAATCATTCATTGAAAAGGACAAATCTAATTTTCTTAAATCGTTGAGATACAGAACTAATGCAGTGCCCAATAATAATAACCCGAGAGGATACATGAAAGATGAGCGGTCAACGCCGCGTACAAACCATTCTAAAACTAAAAAGAGAACACCCAAATAGAATGAAGCGTTCATAACGGCCGGTGGTTCAAAATCATCACTTGTAATGTATTTGAATAAGGCGTAAATCAATAATAAAGAAGCGACAATCAGAACGATTCCACCTATGGTCAAACCTAAATCGACACTGAGCCAAGTGAAGAACAGCATAGTAACAGACAATATGACAACAATCCATTCTATTGGGCCTGGATATCCAGATAATTCGATTCGTGGATCTAAATATGCATACAAGATATCCACTACTAAATTAGCGATAATGGTCAAAATACCTGAAAATAAAGTTAATCCTAGAATTGCAGCAGTATCTAAATTTCTCATCGCTGCAACTGCCCACTGACCTAATCCTGGCCATTGCCAAATTGTTTCTGTAAGAACAGAACCGTTAAGGAGTCCTGCAAACCCCATTCCCAGAATAGTTACAGTTGGAATAAGGGCATTTCTAGCAGCATGATCATATACGACTTTTCGATTTGAAAGGCCTTTTGCCTTAGCAGTTCTAACAAAATCTTGATCCAATACATCTAACATACTCCCTCTCATAAAACGCAAAAGACCTGCTAAAGATGCGAAAGTTAAAGTGAATGCAGGAAGAATGAGATGGCTTAAGGCGTCCCAGAAATGAACTGGTGAGAAATTCAATATAGAATCTAAAATGGCAGAACCTGTGTATTGCTCAATTGGACTTTCGATATCCCATAAATAATAATCTATTCTTTGACCTAAAGGTAACAAGTCCATCTTGTAAGCGACCCCATATTTCAAAAGTAAGGCTAGCCAAAAAAGTGGTACGGCAGAACCTATAAGTGAGAAAAAACGGAGAGCGTGATCTTGCCATTTATTGTGTTTTGTAGAAGCAAAAATTCCTAAAGGAATAGAGAAAATTACAGCTAGCATGAATGCTATCAGCGATAACTCTAACGTAGCCATGAATTTTATTTGAATGGCCTCTGAAACGGGCAGATTAGCCTGCTTTGAATATCCCAAATCACCATGTAACAACGAATTTAGATATGAAACATACCGTTCATGCATTGGTGCATCGAGATTATGTTTCTCACGGAGTGCGTCCAACTGTTCTGGTGTAGTTTTTTCTGTTGCATACAGGGCGACCGGATCGCCCATCATTTGCGATAAACTGAATGTGATTATCGTTACCCCAAGTAAAACTGGGATTGTCAACAACAATCTACGCAGGATATACTGCCAAAGCTTCACACAAACCCAACTACTGGGGGCTTAAATGTTAATCATTCCTTCCAAATGGAATAATAATAGAGACCATGCATTGGATTAGAGTACAGGCCCTTTACCCATTCTTGAACGAAACTTAGACCTGTCCACTGAGCGAGCCAAATATTTGCTGGGTCATCGTGTTCTAATTCTGCAACTTGTCTGTATAAATCCAATCTGACATTAGGATCAGTCTCGCTAGCAGCTTGATCGATAAGAGCATCTATTTCTGAATTATTATAATGTGTGTAATAATGCGGATAATGCCCTTCACTGTGTAAAAATGGATGAGCGTAGTTGTGAGGATCTGCATAATCGGGACCCCAACCAAGAACGAAGAATGGAATTGAACCTTCTATCAATTTATCTAAGAAATCCGGCCATTCCAAACCTTGAACAGTTATTTCGAAATTAGGAGATAAATCCTCTATAGCATCCTCTAATAATAACATTGAATTCTTTCGAACGTCATTTCCTAAATTGTAATAGACTGTTAATTCGAAACCTGAATCATACAGACCCGCTTCCTGGAAATAATATTCTGTTTGAGCTGTGTCGAAAGTAAATTGAGTGTTGGTGCCTTCATAATAGCCGACCATTCCTAAAGGAATAGGGCCTGTTGGTCTAAAGGCAGTATTATCAGTTACATCCTCTATGAAACTGTCATAATTGAAAGCGTGACAGAAGCCTTTGCGAATGTTGACATCTTCAAAGAAATCGGAGCGAGGTTCACCGCCGATAGTAGCTGCCGGATTACCGTCTTCCAATGCAATATCGAAATTGAAACTAGCAAAAGTCATACTAAATGAAGGCAGCCCTTCTCTAGTTACTATTCCGGGCTGACCATCAACTTTACTTCTGTGAGCCGGTTCTACATAAACAGCATCAGCATCACCAGAAAGAAGTTCTAAAATTCTCGATTCTTGGTCATTATTCTTTTTGATATAGACTGTTGAAATATGTTTACCATCCCAGCCACCCCAATATTCATCGAATTTTTGTAAAAGAACGTAAGTGTCTGGAACCCATTTCATGAAACGGTATGGACCGGTTCCATACGCATCCTTCTCAAAGAAATCACATTCTACTGCGTACGTTGGATTACCGCAACCGTTTGATTCAGCATATTGTTGAGAAACAACGGCCCCAACACTATAAGCTAAAATGGAAATAAATCTAGGGGCAGATTCCATCAAAGTAAATTTGATTTGATGATTTCCTAGTACTTCAATACCAGTAGTGTTCAATAATTCAGATAACATCCAAGCCGGACCGCCGGGCATATCCATCTCTAAAACGCGCTTGAATGAAAATTCTACATCATAAGCATCTAATGTATCAGTTTGACAACCTGATAGAGTTGCTTTATCATTGCAAAGTGGGTGGAAACTAACGCCTTGTCTGATATTGAATGTGTATTCTAAACCATCATCAGATATCAAGCCGTTGAAGGCTGTTGGAACTGCAGTAGCAAGCATCGGTTTGAATACGTCAGCTTGATCTCTGTCATACCAAATTAATGTCTCGTATGTGTTTGTGATAATTGAACCACTGGCAGAATCATAAGCATTAGCCGGATCTAGAGTAACCGGATCTCCTATTGAGGTGACTGTGTATGTATCTGGTCTGTTAACGTAACCACTAGATTGTTCCTCTGGAAGAACACGAATAGTACGTAC
>MIYU01000017.1 GCA_001875425.1 Marine Group III euryarchaeote CG-Bathy1
CTAAAGTGAACTTTCCAATTATCACGAGAATCGACATGACCCAGGGAAGCTGCGATACCCCCTTCTGCCATCACTGTATGCGCCTTACCTAGTAATGATTTAGAAACGACTGAAACGGACATGCCGGCATCTGCTGCTGCTATAGCAGCGCGCAACCCTGCACCACCAGCGCCGACGATTAAAATGTCACAAGATTCTTTTCTGATATCTTCACTCATAATCCAATTAGCCCCCCAGTAATACAAAATCTAATTTGTCAGCGAGAAAACGTATGTAAACATCAGTAAAGCAAACCCAGAAAAGAGAAAACCATGCCCATTTCATATGACTTTTATTGAGGCAACTTACACAGTCGTAAGCCTTTTGCTGAATCTTTGGTTTTTTGACTATTCTATCTGCATACCCTCCGATTAAATGTCTTAAAGAATGACAACCGAATGTATATCCCCCTAGTAAAATCACATTCAAAGTGAGAACGATAGTTCCGACACCTATGCCGAAATCACCTTCGAATGGTTTACCGTTAAACCACATTGAAAGCCATGCATCATAAGCTAAAATAAAAATAATAATAATTGCGAAATATAACGTATATCTATGAAGATTTTGAAGAATGAGGGGCATGGAATTTTCACCCCAATAACTATTCCTAGGTTCGCCAACGGAGCAGGCAGGTGGATCTGCCCAGAAAGCCTTGTAGTAAGTACCTCTGTAATAGTAGCAAGTAAGTCTGAAACCGGCAGGCGCCCACAATATTAGAAAAGCTGGAGAAAAGGGAAGCTGGTCTGGCCAAAATGTTGGTTTTTCAATACCGAAAATAGGCTCATGTGTACCATAAAATTCCGGAGAATAAAGTGGTGAAAGATAGTTGGCACCGTTACCATCATAGTAATAATTAGTTCCTTGAAATGCTGCCAAGGTCATATAGATTATAGCAGTACCTAAACCGAGAGCCACGAGTAACGGTTGAACCCACCACCAATCAGTTCTACGTGTTGCGAAAATGCCTTCATCGCCAGGGATAGCACAAGGTGCATTATTGGACATTTCATCTTCCATAATAGTTCATAATAAAGGCACTATATATCAAGAATGCATAGAAAAATAATTATTGAGAAATAATTTCATTCAAGCGTTGATAACCATTCCGTATTGTTAATTCAGAAACACCCACTATCTTTGCGATGATTGATTGACTTCTCCTATCTTTTTCAAGTTTTGAAGCGAGGTAGATAATTGTGCCTATGACAGTATTGGGAGAAAGACCGTCACTAAAATTATGTTTATTTGCAAGATTCAAAATATCTTCACATCTTTCAAGGGTACGACGTTCCAATCTCAAATCGGAGCTAAAACGATTTAAGAAAACGGACAAATCATGTGGGGGAAGTTGGAAATTTAAAGATTTAGAATAAATTTTTTGAAGTCTAATTATTTCTTTTTTGGAAACGTCCGAGGCTTTCGAAATATCATCTAAAGTAATTGCAAGATTGTGGATTCTACAAACAATACAGACCATAGTTGTAGAAACTTTTTCAGTGTCTCTGCCTTTGATAAGACCTTTTTTGTGAACGTCATAAAATAAATCCATTGAAGAAGTGACGAGTTCTTTTTGAATTCGAGAAGGGAGTGGAAGGGATTTGGAAATATTCCTTATAGTTTCATGAGCTTTTGAAGTAGTTTGGTTTTTTGGTTTTTTTGGAGTGATTGAGATATCTGATTTTGGTTTATAATTTTTCCATTCTGGCCCCCCGTGAAAGTTCATTTGCCGTAGATCTCCTTGCCGATTAATTCAGTGATACGTACACCTTTTTTGGGAGCGATTAATAGATAAGGTTTTTTGACAGACCCGAAAACGTCTATTACTTTTCCAAGTTCCCTACCTTTGTAATTGTAAACTCGTGAATGTACAGCCACCATACTGGCAGCAGGAACGACTACTGTGTTTTTTTCAGTGGCATGTAATACAGTTCCTAAATTTTTCATAATTTTTCCTAATTGAGTATTTTGGATAAAGTCTCACCTATTAAAGCGGGATTTTCTGCAACATGGATACCGGCACCCCTCATGGCTTCGACTTTGGCATCTGCAGTCCCCATACCTCCTGAGATGATAGCGCCTGCGTGACCCATGCGTTTACCAGGAGGTGCAGTTCTACCAGCAATAAAACCTACAATTGGTTTTGTAACAGAGGATTTTACATATGATGAAGCTTTTTCCTCTGCATTACCACCTATTTCTCCAATCATGATTATAGCGTCTGTTTCTGAATCGTTTTCAAATGCTTCTAAGCAATCTATGAAAGTAGTTCCTATTACTGGATCACCTCCTATTCCTAAACAAGTAGATTGACCTAGACCTATTTCACTGACCTGATTGACAGCCTCATATGTTAATGTTCCAGAACGTGACACAATACCTATTCTACCTTTTTTGTGAATATGGCCTGGCATGATTCCTACTTTACCAACTCCTGGAGTTATAATTCCTGGACAATTCGGCCCAATTATGCGTACGTCTTTATCTTTAGAATAATCTTTCAACTTAACCATATCTAATGCCGGGATTCCTTCTGTTATTACTATAATTAATTCGATATCAGAATCTATACTCTCTTTGATTGCGGAATAAGCAAATGCTGGTGGAACAAAAATACAGGAAACGTTTGCCCCTAATGTTTTGGCATCTGAAATAGTATTGAATACTGGTACACCGAAAACATCAGAACCTCCTTTCCCTGGTGTAACGCCTGCTACGATGTTCGTTCCATAATCGAGCATATGTTCAGTGTGGAATTGGCCATTTTTTCCAGTTATACCTTGAATTAGGATTTTACTTTCTTCATTGAGCCAGATACTCATTCAGAACCCTCCAAAGAAGAGATAGCCACCCGAGCGCCTTCGTCCATATCAGATACGGCAGTTAATTGTAAACCCGATTGATTTAGTAAATCCCTGCCCAATTCTGAATTTGTTCCAGATAGACGGACTATGAGTGGTATAGTCAAATCTACATCTTGGGCTGCTGAAATGATACCTTCAGCTACGAAATCACATCTCATTATTCCTCCGAAAATATTAACAAAAATTGCTTTTACTTCTGGATCTGAAAGTATCACTCTGAAACCTTCAGATATTTGATCCGGTGTAGCTCCACCTCCAACGTCCAAAAAATTAGCTGGTTCTCCACCATGTAATTTAATTATATCCATAGTAGCCATTGCTAGGCCAGCTCCGTTTACCATACAGCCGATTTCACCATCTAATTTGATATAATTCAACCCCGCTGAAATAGCTCTGACTTCTAGGGGGTTATCTTCTGATGAATCCCTAAGTTCGAAAACATCCGGATGTCTGAATAAAGCTGAATCATCAAAATTGACTTTGGCATCTAAAGCTATAATATCATTAGATTTAGTGACTACTAATGGATTGATTTCTACCAAGGAGCAATCCAGATCGTAAGCCATTTTTGAGAGGCTTTGCATCAATTTTATCATTACAGATATTTGATTTTCTGTTAGACCTAACTTGATAGAAATACGTTCAGCTTCTTTCAAATCAATTGTACCATCTGACTCAATATATAATTTCAAAATTTTATCAGGTGTGTCTTTTGCAACTTCTTCTATCTCTACGCCCCCTTCGGTAGAAATCATAAAAACAAATTTTTCTGATTCCCTGTCCAAAACTAAGCCTAAGTATAATTCATTTGAAATTTCACAACCTTCTTCTAAGTAAATTTTACGAACTAAAACTCCTTCTTTTTCTGTTTGAGGAGTGATTAATCTGGAACCTAATAATTTATCACAAGCAGATGATACTTCATCTTGACTTTTACAAACGACAATGCCTCCCCCCTTGCCTCGCCCCCCTGCGTGTACTTGGGCTTTAACGACCCACAAATCACCACCTAGAGAATTGCAAGCAGATGAGTAATCTGTATTTTTATCAATTAGAACCCCTTGAAGTGTTGGAATTTCATACTTTCTGAATATTTCTTTTGCTTGATATTCGTGAATATTCATACAAGACTAATTGTAAGACCGTATAAGAGAAATCGCATCAACAAAATATAAGTAAAAACTTAAATACACGAGGGCTACCCGCGTGTCTGTCGATAGTTATGGCAAAGAAAACCAATGCGAATATGTATCGCAATATCAAAATGGCATACACCCGTAGAAAGTATATGGGCGGTGTACCGGCCAGTAGAATAACTAATTTCGATATAGGTAATACTTCAGAAAATTTTCCAGTAACAGTACACTTAGTTTGTAAAGAAAATTGCTATATCAGACACGTAGCACTTGAAGCGGCTCGATTGACTGCCAATAGAAGAATATCTGGAGCAGCTGGAAAAGACGGATATCATCTAAAGGTACGATTATATCCTCATCATGTTTTGAGACATAATAAAATTGCTCAAGGAGCTGGAGCTGATCGTATTTCAACAGGTATGAGATTATCATTTGGTAAAATTGTTGGATCTGCAGCCCGTGTAAAACCCAATCAAAAATTAATGACATTAAGAACTACAGAAGATATGTTAGATGTAGCAAAAGATGCTCTACGAAAATCATATCATAAAATTCCCACGCCTTGTAAAATAATAGTAGAATCTAATTAATGAGTGAAGTGGTTACCAAGATAGGATTGCCGAAACCAGAAGGATTTCTTTATTTTGTTGAGATGGATGGCACAGTGTGGAAACACGTAGGTGGGGAAAAAGAACTAGTTTATGATAAGAAATTTGAACGAGAATCTGGATACTTATATTTTATTGATTTAAATGGAGATTTAGCTAGATTGCCGAACCTCCAAATGAGAGATCCTGAAACTAATGAACTTTACAAACCTGGATCTCAGGTTATAGAAAAGTGAAAGGCAGAGAAGAGATATCGGTTGCAACCAGTATACTAAAGAATAAAGATAAAATATTGATCCTTAAAAGATCGAAAAAGGTAGGTTCATTTCAAGGATATTGGTCTGGATGTTCCGGATATATAGAAAAGAATGAAACGCCTAAAGAAACTTCTTTGAAAGAAATAAAGGAAGAAACGGGAATAACCAAAGAACATCTAACATTACTAGTTGATGAGAATATACATAGAATTGAGAAAAAAACGGGTATATGGGTAGTACACTCATATCTTTATGAAACTGATATTGAAAAAATTGAATTGGATTGGGAAAATGATGAATATGCATGGATAAAGATAGACGAATTAAAAAAATATAAATTTGTACCGGCCTTAGATAAAATAGTAGATACTTTATTTCAAAAAATAATTTAGTCGTTAGTAATTCTAGTACCGATGATTTTTTCATCCAAGGAAGAAGGGAAACCTGATTGACCTAAAATCCAACATTCAGAGTATTTTGAAATCTCAGCAGCAGATTCCAATTTGAATTTCATACCTCCTGTGACGTCGCGTCCGAAAAGTCTCCATTTACGTCTGAGCATTTTCTTTCGCATTTTGCGATCAATTAAAGGTACCAATTCAGCACCTTCTTCTTCGGGATCTCGGTCCATAACACCTGGATGATTGACTACAAATATGGTTTTTGCAGGTTTGAAATATCGAGCGAATTCTACCATTAAAGTATCTCCACTTAGGATAGAGAATCCCTTAGTACTATCACCAACAACGTCACCGCAAGAAACTGGCAATTTATTTTCATCGAGAAGAGATTGAAAACCTTCTTCTGGCCAATCAATTAAATTATCATTCATTGTAATCATAGTTTTTGAAGGTAAAATCGGCTTAGGTTCCAAACCTGCAAGACTCAACCGATTGCAGACTATTTTGTTCAGTTGTTTTATCCTATCTATTGTTTCGGATACTGCTTCCATTTGACGCCTGGATCTAGTTTGACCATCAGCCAGAGAATGCTCGCTAGCAAGAGGGTGTCCGAATGAGCCTGCACCATGTATTAGAATTGTTTTCATCCGTAAACTAGACAATTTTTTTGCTAAATCTGTAATTACAGACATACGTGGAGTTGGATCTGGAGAATCTTTGACAGTTATTAGAGAACCGCCCCATTTAACAAGAACTAAATTGTTTTTCATATTTTATGACTCCGGATCCATAGCAGAACAATCCAATAAATACGGAGATTCTGAACGCACCGTATCACCTATTCGGCATCCGGGCATCGGGAATAATCTTGCACTTAAGGGCTTGTTCTTCTCAATGGAGATATCTGTGACCTTTTTTAGTAACTGCGCTAGAGTGATTTTACTTATATTTCCAGGCAATGGGACGGTGTCCAATCCTGTACCGCACCGACCTGCATATTCCAATAAATGACTTATTTTTAACAAATTATTATTAACTAAATCGACTAATTTTTTGTCTTCCATGATAGCAAACATGACGCCGCGATACCCTATTTGTGAAACCGGAAGAGAACGTATTTTATGAGTTAATGATTGTATTGTTAATTCTGCACCTTCTGAACCTAACGATGAACCATTTAGTTCAACTACATCTGCCACGGAACTTTGATAATCTAAAGGAGGAGCAATACTTGGATCCATGCCGAAATAATTCCAACTAGACTCCTGACATAGGGATTCTAAATTTAACAAATCCTCCGTTAATTCATTTGGATCGCCATTATTTTCTACGAGATCGCCCGTAATTTCTAAAGCTAAAGAAACTCCTTCTTCGTTTGCAAAAGCTGCAGGAAAAAAGGGATTAGAAGGTAAAACATTAGAGATTCCCGCAAAGCGTAAATTATTCATTGGATTCGTATTTGAAATATCGATGATGGCTGTTGCAACTGCAGCATGATCATAATCCATCCACGAACTGAAAAATGAGCGTTCAGTCATATTTATTGCTTTAACGACAGTCGAGAGTGATGCAGGAATACAGGGTCCGAAACTTATGAAATCTACTTGAGATGCGAGAGTTATCTTTTCAATTTCTAGCGCCCTAGAGGGGAAATCTTCTTGGGAGCACCAAGATTCCCATGGATGAGTAGCGATACGGACAAATTGAATATCATAATTATTGTTTCGGAGTTTCTCAGCAGCTTCGGTTGCTAAAGATATAGCTTTCATAAAATCAGCGGAAAACCCCGTTACTGCTCTAATCTTCACAATAATACAACGCAGGCGACTTAATATCTTGAACGTTACTTATTCGAAAGTGAAGAAGAAAGTAAACGATGAAAATGGTGGACGCCCGTTTCTTTAGTTGGAGAATAGCGACCACTGACATATATCTCTGATTGAATGCCTCTTTGTACTTTTTCAACGATATCCTGATCTTCTGCTTCGACCTTATCTAAATCGGCACCTGCACCCTTATGAAGTAAATCTTTATTCCAAACATAACCGTAGTAAACTATCTTAGTTTTATCAGCGCTAATAGGGACAACTATGTTTACAGAAAGCCCCCATGGATAGAAATTTAACATAATATTTGGAAATAGCCAAAAGTAGTAAGCTGCAACTTTCAAACCATAATCAGGAGATGAAGATGGTAAAACGAAATGGGATTCGTTTTCTCTGGCGATCCCTATTTGTAAAACTCCGTTATCAAATAACTCTGTTCGATATTCATCGTAATCTAATGTATCGTGTAAATCAGTATGAACGAAGGGGATGTGGAAACCTTCGAGATAATTATCTACATACAATGCCCAATTAGCATTGACATCATAACTTCGATAACTAGATTGATTTTCTGAGAATTTTTCTATAGGCATCCAACTTAATTTGTAATCTAAATAAGAGACATAATTTTCAAAATCTGATACGTTAAGACCTGTGAATAAAAGCCCTTTCCAATCTTTGAGAGGAAATGATTTAAGATTGTCATCTGAAGAAGGGAAATCTTTCACTCCTTCAAATTCTGGCATATTTGAAAAATGGCCATCTAATGAAAAAGTACGACCATGATAACCACATCTCAAAACAGAAGTGGAACATGCTTCATCACAGATTAACATCCCTCTGTGCGTACAAATATTAGAAAGGCAAGAGTAGCTTTCATCGTTTTTGGTAAGAATCATAGATTCGTTTAAAATTTGTTCTAGATAATGTAATGGTATAACATTGTTATTTGTGAAGCTGGAAGTATGTGTTGCAAAAAGCCACTGATTTTTGAAAGAAGAAATGACTTTTTTAAAAATTCTTGTATCTTTGTAAATGGAAGAAGGAAGTGTCTTAGCCTTTCGAATGTCTTTATCGACGTTGTAATCCATATACACCGAGTAACTAGAATCTAATGCTGTAAATAAAGAATACATTAGACTTAATACTACAAAGATAAGATATGTGATGTGCGTTCGGACGTGAAAATACCTCTTCTTGCTGCTATGTTATACTACATAACAGTAGGTATGGCTCACACAATGATAATACTTCAAGCCGAAGCTTTAGGCGGTAAAAATATTGTTGGAATTGTAGTAGGCGTTCCTCTTTTAGTTGTTGTAATTAGTAGTAGTTTATGGGGATATATTGCAGATTATTACAAAAATAGAAAACGAGTTGTTATCGTTTCCGTATCAATCATAGCATTACTGTACATACCTCAACCGTGGGTTGGATCATGGGGTTTAGTTGGGATTAGAACAATACAAGCATTATTTTTGGGCGGTGTAGTACATTTGACCACTCTTTTTGCAGAATTAGAACCTAAGCAAAGAGGTGCTTATTTGGGATTATTACAATCAACATCCGGTTTTGGATGGGGGTTTGGAAGTCTTATTGCTGGTTTGTTGATTTCGATTGAAAAATACGGTGAAGGAAGTTCAGATGTTGTATTGGGTTTTAGCATATGTTCTGTTTTAGCATTTGCATCCGCAATAGGGATGATAAGCTTGCCAAACACGTACGAAAATGTTAAACCTGGAATGATTAAAGAGGAACTATTTACTCTTAGAAATCTATGGATTTGTGCAACCATGGTATTTGCAGGATATTATTTCTTCTTATCCTTTGCACCCAGTTATTTTTCAGAAGTAATGGGCTCTAGTAAGGGGATGGGATATGTTATGTTTGCAAGCGGGGCAGTTCATGCTATTTCTGCACCATATCTTGGTAAATACATAGATAAAATACCTAGAGAAAAATCACTGAAAATAACGATTATTTGTTTTATTATTTGTATGGCTGTTTATACAATGACAGAAAATAAAATATTGACCATACTGGCATTCATGCCGCCAGTATGGATGTTATTTCAAGTCAGTGCAACCTCTCTTGTGGCAGATAGAGTGTCCTATGCAAATCGTGCCAGAGCCGTGGGTTTGTTGAATTCCTGTATGTTTTTCGGAGCAGGGATGGGAGGAATATTATCTGGACAATTATATGATTCATATAAAAATACTGAGATTTTTGGAATAGGGACTCTCGTAATCATAATAGGATTAATGTTTGCATTTCTATTACCAAAAAAACTAGAAACGATTGATTGAAATTCCTTTAGCTTTAAAATCATCAATAATGCGATTGATTATAGATGAATTTGTGCCGAAATATTCCGGCATAAAAACGCCGGTACCTTGGATAGTTTTATCTAATAACATTTTACAAAAAGATACTGTTGAAAGGCCGGTCGTTCTAGACATGCTAGACCAACCATCTGCACCTTCATCATGTACCTTCCAACCTTTAGTGTTACCATGGATATCGATGCTGGAAATAATTAAATGTGTGAATTCCGGTTCACCTGGTATGAGTTTCCATTGTTCGAAAAGTTCAAGAGAGGTTAGTTCCAATCTAGTCATCGAAACGCCATCTATCTGAATGACTTCATCTGAAAAAAGATTAGCATCTTTAAGCATCAATATCTTTTCAGCATAACCTGGATACCTAAGAGTGTATTCTTTCATATTTGGTATTTGTAAATCTAAAAGTGAACGGAGACCGTCAGTAAGAAACGCTTCCAATGTACCTATTTTATCTATTTCCAGTTGTCGTAAATCAGACAATGCAGATCTGGATTTTATTTTATTATCAATTTTTATTCTTGCAGGTCTGACATATTCTGCTATTACATCGATGGGCGAAAATGTAGCCGCATATTCCCAAGGGGGTGTTCTGCGAAA
Organism: Marine Group III euryarchaeote CG-Bathy1; assembly: GCA_001875425.1. Lineage (GTDB taxonomy): Archaea > Thermoplasmatota > Poseidoniia > MGIII > CG-Epi1 > UBA102. The sequence goes on from MIYU01000017.1 coordinate 10,071, forward strand.
AGGAAGGCCGCCTACAAAAATTTCTAAATTTTGAATGTTGTGTTTTGAAGCTAATTCAGCGGCGAAAATATTACTAATACCGGGAGCAATCCCTGTATCTGAAACAACTAATGACCCGCTAGATTTTGCTTTATTATTAAAAATTCTTGGATCCTCGAAAGTGAAGGAAACGTCCACACAAGAAATACCTAAATTTACTATATTTTGTAAAGCTAAATGACCAATAGGACCTGGCAATGCATTCACAACCAATGTAGCATTAGACATTTTGGATTTATAATCTTCTAAATTAGTTGCATCGAAGGTAGAAATCGAACTGTTAGGAACTAGAGATTTACATACTTCCAAACGTTCAAAAGATGAATCTAAAATAGTTACAGAGTAATCTTCATCTGCAAGCTCTTTGGCTACGAAAGAGCCGATATTACCCCCTCCTAAAATTACAACTTGTGAAGAGCTCAAAGAACTAAAGTTTTTGTCGTGCAATTCTGATATTTGTAGGAGATACGACTATCCATTTATTGCTTATACCTACTAAATCACCATCGATATCGGCTACAGCTCTTTCCAAATCGGCAATCACTTTATTGAGAGTTTGCTGATCTGATGCCATTGGTGTAAAATCCACTAATACTATATTTCCTTCATAGAGTTGGTTTGAAATTTTTCCTACCTGTTCGGGATTTTTCAGTATTATAGTTTGAACTTGCATTTTGGGTTTACCACCATAATCTTCAGATCTATCAGAAGCCCAACGTCTTAAATCCAGAAAATTCTCATCTGAAACGCGGCGCATAGAAGGTTGTTCGGGACTCATTGAATAAAGCCACTAACTAAGGCTTAATTAGCTTTCTTGAGCCAGATAAAGCAACTAAAATAATTAAAGAAACTGAAGCTAGTAGAGAAAGAGAAGGCAATCCTTTCTTTTGTATTTCAAAGGTGAGTTCTGCGTTGTTATTAGTCAAATCAGATTCACCTACTCTTCCATTTATTGCATCCAGTGTTATTAATTCAGCTTGGAAAGTATGAAAACCCACTTCAGAAATCCATTCATAAGAGAATGTTGAATCTGATGAGGGCGATAAAGTCACATTCCATTCTGATACTTGTCTGCCATTTTGTGTTAAGTACAATTTACCTTCAAAAACCCCTGCACCCCTATTTGCTACAGAAATTTGAACCACACCTGACTCGTCTTCCGTATCACTTCCATACCAATTCATATTACCAACTTCACCATCTGGCCATTCGGTGACAGAATATTCGAAAGTATTTTGCAGAGTATTGCCGTGACTATCGTGGAATGTTACAGTTACTTCTCCGTCACCAGCAGTATCGCGATATAGACTTAGAGATAAACTCGAATCCCCGATATTACCGTTAGAATATCCTAGATTCTCGAAACCAGATACTTCGATATGTGATATTGTTGCTGATACATCTTCAAAATCACTTGCAAGGAAATTGAGTACAAACGTTTCTCCAACTCGCGGATTAGGAGTATCTATTGTGACCTCGAGAGTAGGTAACCAATCAATATAGAAAGTTTCTTCAGACGTACTCTCGCCAATTGGGTTTTGTGTGACAGTCAGTGTAACGTAGTGATTACCTCCTGCTTCCATAATCTTCGAAAATGAAACGGTGTTGTATTCTTGACCGTCTAAGTTCCATGAATATGATAAGTCTGAGCCAGTGGAAGTAGAGCCGTCGAAAAGGAGAGTCTTCCCCTCAACATAAAGTCCTGCAATATCCATTTTAGATACTGGTGGATCATAAACAGTAATAGTTATTTCATGAGTAGCTGTGGTCAAACCTGAAGAATGATGACCTGTAACGGTTATTAGATACTCTCCTGCTTCAGATGGAGTAAAATCTATAGTTTCTATTGACGTTCCGATGATATCTCCATTAAGGGTCCAACTGTAACTATCGATATCAGTAGTAGTACTATTGGAAGCTGTGATTGATAATGAATCTCCAACTAAGATATTAGTGAATGCTGCATTCAAAGAAGTCGTTGGTCTATCTACTACTTCGATAGTACGCGAAATAGAGGCTTCAGCACCGTGATAATCTGTAACTGATAGTTCCAAAATATAAGAGCCTGAATCTAATATAATATCTACTGTGATGCCTTCATAAGATTCTTCATTGATGTACCAACTGTATTCCATAGACAACCCTTCTTGATCTGTACTTCCCTCAGCAGATATGAGTGCTTCTTCTCCCGAAGGTATCGTCCAACCATCATCAATAGAGATGCCGTTAGGAACATCTATACTGGCTATTGGTAATGAATTATCTACTGTAAATTGTTTTTCTGTTGTATTTGACCCGTCATGTTCATCTTCAACTATCAAAATTATATCATATGTGTCGGGCATACTGTATGTGTGGTAAACGATAGAATCTGTAGTTGTAAGTGAGTTGCCATCACCGAAATCCCATGTTCTTGTTAGATCCTCATAATCTGTTTCAAAGTCAGTAGAAAGGTCTTCGAATTGGAAAGAGATAGAAGTGTTACCTGATTCTGGAACGATTGTGAAATCAACTTCAGGATCTTCATTCCGTACTAGAATATCTATAATTACTTCTGAAACTGCACCCCAGGTATCTGTTACGATTAATGTTGCACTACAATTTCCTATCTCCTCATAGCTGAAAGTCCAATTCGTAATCTCTGAAAAATCGAAATTTTGGCTGATAACGCCGCAATCTAGGTTCTTATATCTCCAGAAATCTACAACGTCCTCCCATCCGTCATCATCATCATGTGAATAACTAACATCTATTGTTATCTCTTCATCCATAGAAACTTCGGTTTTAGTAATAGTGTAATCTATTAGTGGTCTGCCATGAACAATAATACTTACAGAAGTTGTATGAGTCATATCATCCGTGTCTTCAACTGTCAAAATTACATCACATTCTTGATAACTGTTAAAACTCAAAGTAAATGATTCTTGAGAAAGCGAAGTACCACAAACATCCCAATCAAAAGTTAAATCATCACCATCCTGATCTACAGAAGAACTGGCATCGAAATAAACATCATCTCCTTTCAAGACCTTGATAGGGAAATTTGGATCTGTTTCTGTACCATCTATAGAAATAATTGCAGTAGGTTCGCCGACCATATTTATGTCTAAATTTATGGCACTGCCGACCTGTTTTATGTTCAATAACCTCCATAAAGAATCGTCACCGTCATAAGAATTTGAACTAGGGTAGCTTGAATTTGTAAAATCTATATCTCCAAACCAAGGATCTCCAGATTGGCCTCCTGAACCTCCATCTGTATCTAATTCATCATTACCGTCGGCTTCTTCGACTGCTACGCACCTATGACTAGCATCGTTTTGGACGGTATTAGAATTCCATTTTTGATGACAAACAGACATGTCAATGTGCCAAATCACCAAGCCATCCCCAGGCAATGCGGAATCGTATGATTGTTTTTGTCGATTTTCAATTAAGAAATATTCATCGGAATCTGGATCTGAAGCAGGTATCGGTAATTTGTAAACAACGCCATTAGAATAAATTGGCTGTATATCTAAATTTTCTTCACCACTAGTAAGTAGGACCATCTCGCCCTCATCATCTAACCAATCTGCCATCTCCCTTACCCAAGCTGAAAAATACGCAGGAGTTTCGCCACAATCGTTCCAGGAACCTCCAGCCATTACTCCCCAAGCACCTATCCCATCATTGGAATAATCTGTTGAATACAAATCGGGAATAAATTTATCGCCATCACCATCGCCATCGGTATCCAAATCGATCATGTGACCAAATTCGTGAACAGCAACGCCTAATGGACTAGCCCGTCCACCACAATTCTGATATTCAGGAAAGGTTTCAGATTGGTAAAAAGTTCTTTCATTGGTATGCCAATTACCTCCGCGCTGATGTGACCAGATGTCACAACCATCCCCTCCGCTTTCATATCCTTGTCCTGCGTGAATAACAACGAAAGCATCGTAAGGACCGAAATTGACACTGGGATCTGCTTCATCTATCGTATCATCAAAAACATCCATATTACCAGACTCACCATAATCGCACCTATCTCCTGGTAAAGTAAAGGGCCCATACACATCCCCTTGGAGATTTAAATCTCCTCCGGAGTTTTCATAAAAAAAGTCATACATAGAATTTTGAGACCCAAAAACTAAGTCCTCAACTTCTGTGTTATCTAATTCTTGAAAACTGTAATCATCATATTGTGCCATCAATACTGCCACTTCTATCGTTCCGTGCGATTCTACTGCTTCTGCATTATCAGGAACTATTGAAACAATCGCAATGAATATTGGAATTGCTAAAAGGAGATGTTTCTTCATAGATACATTCAGAAAGATGATATTTTAAGTGTTTTTCAAGAAATTTTTTTGATTGAACTACACATAACCTAGTGGATCTTCAAGGATTTCATCACGAACTGCGTGTGTGATTTTAACTGGTGCATCGCCGTAAAACAGATCGGGATTGCCGCTTACCGCACTTAATGTAGCGACACCCATTGAGAAATTTATTGCAGCTCCAGTTCTGTAACCAGAATATTCATCAGGAATTGCGTGCAGGTAATCTTTTACTGGTTTTACATGCTTGGTTGCATTATCTAACATAGCATCCAAAATAATCATTGCTGCACTTTTGTTACCTTTATCTAATAATTCTACCGGACGTAGTTCATGTTCATCAAAGAGATTACGCGGCCAGAATATTTTTTCATGTTGTAAGATATCTTCTCTGAAATCACGAATGATATTGACTTTTTGTAGAAATAAACCGAAATCCCTTTCATTTTTAGTAAGGATTTCATTCTGTTCTGATGAGATTTTTTCGGATTTTGTTCTTATTAATTCTGTAAGAAAACCAGAAGGTGTACCTGCAACATAGTAACAATATTCATCTAAATCATCGAAGGAATTGACTGGTTGTCTCAAGAATTTTTGCATTCCATCATTCATTTCATGTAACCAACGCACCATTGATTCTCGAGTTTGTTCATCGAGACTTCTGTGAACTGTAAGGACTCTGTCTATGTTTTGACAAAGTTCACGGTAATGGTCATTTTTAACGAAATAGCTTGCTGTTTTGGCTATTTCTTTTGCTTTTTCATCTGATTCTGAATCGTACGGTTTTTCTAGAATTTCCATTATAAGATTCATACTTCTGATTCTATCTTCGATATTTATTTTTCTTTTACCTTTATCATCTTCGAATGTATCTAAAATTCTAGCTTCGAGATAGCCGACCATGATTGGGGCCAAAATACTCTCTTCTACTAGAGGGATTGTTAACGAAAAGGACCTAGAAACTGATTGTAAAGCGCCTTTGCAATAATCTAAACTATCGTTGAGAACTTTACTCGTCTTGCTTTTGACTGACCCGTACAATGATGGCGTCACCTTTTCACCCCTTCCTGCAAAGCAGGAGCGGACCGACCTAATGCAGCCTATAATAAAGTCTCGTTTAAGCAAAAAAACGATTTATTTATCTTTAGACCAAGTAATGCCACTTTGATTTTGATAATTGCCGCTTCTTTCTCCATATACCTTTTCTGCTTTTTCTGATAGAGTTTCAAACACGATTTGAGCATATGTTTCTCCAATAGAAATTATGATTTCTTCCGTATCTGCATTGAATGAAGCGATAGTCAACGTACCGTCAAAACCGGCATCAACTTTGCCGAAAGTAGCCATAACGCCTTTACGAGCCCATGAAGTTCTTAGCCAAAGTTGTGCCGTAATGTTAGAAGCACAGACTATATTTTCTAAAGTTGAAACTGCGAAACGCGTATTGGGTTGAATTGAAAGAGAGCCTGTAGTAATGGCTGAAGTATTTGGAAGTGCGATTTCGGAAATGGTCAAATCATAGCCATTTGGTGTTAAATTATCTTGATTAAATGGATCTATTTTGAGAATGCCTGAATCCAACGCCGTCAGTATATTTTTATCTGATAAGACTGCCATTATTATTCACGTAATTCTTTCAAATATTTTTCTGCAATGTCTGCACGTACTTTACCATCACGTTTCATTCTTTCTGAAACTTTGTTTATCTCTTCGCCCTCTGCACCGACCTGAATAGCTAGATTTCTCGCATGTAGGCCCATGTGACCTCTTTGTATTCCTTCTGAAGCTAAGGCCCTCAACGCGCCCAGATTTTGACATAAGCCAACAGCACAGATAATTTGAGATAATTTCTCTGCACCTCCTGGGATTTCTAATCCTAAAATTTTAACGCAAGCTTTTGCTGTAGGGTGTGTAGCAGTTGCACCGCCAACTAACCCGACTGCCATGGGAATTTCTATTTCACCTAATAAATCTCCATTTTCTGATTTACTCCAAGTAGTGAATGAACTATGGCCATCTTTGTATGCCCCATAGGAATGAGCCCCTGCTTCTATGGCCCTCCAATCATTTCCTGTAGCTATAACTACTGGATCTATGCCATTCATGATTCCTTTGTTGTGTGTGGCAGTTCTAAATGGATCAGCTGCTGCAAATGCAAACGCTTCTAAAATTCCATCGACCACTTCTTCACCACCTAAAAAATCTTTAGGCCAACATGCTTTTGCTTTAGTCATTCTATGAATTGCTAAATTGGAAATGATTCTGAGATACACTCTACCGCCAGTTATCGTTTCTAATCTTGGAGCAACTGCCTCGGCCATTGTATTAACTGCATTAGCACCCATGGCATCACGGCAATCTACCAAGAGATGGGTGATTACCATTGGACCTCTTTCAGTTTCAATAACTCTTGGTTTTACTCCCTTACAGCCGCCTCCGAATTTTACTAGTATTGGATCTTGTTCATTTGCTAAATCGATGATTTCTTGTTCTTTTTCTAAGATTTGTTGTTTTGCCTTAAACGGATCTTTAAGATTTACTAATTGTATCTGTCCTATCATTACAGGGTCCATCGATTCTGCAATGATTCCTTCAGGTAAGGTCCCTTTAGCCATATTTGATGCGGCAGCAACTACAGATGGCTCTTCCAAGGCCATAGGAACTACAAAGGATTCATTATTGACTTTGAAATTGACAGCGAACCCTAATGGCATAGGAAAAGTGCCGGCAACGTTTTCTATCATTCTATTTGCAGTATCTTCACCGAGTGCTCCATAATTTCCGATTGCCTTCGTTTCATCGTCAGAAAGGTTGGCGAAATTTTTGATTAAATCTAATCTTTCAGAAGGACGTAATTTATAGAAACCGGGAAATTCGGAAGTTTTACTCATAGATAACTTATAGAAGGGGACTCAAAAACAATTAGGTCCTCGAATTGAAGAAATATAGTCACCAAAAATATAAACCCACTTCTCACTAAGCGGTTGGAGTCATACGTGCCATCAAAAGACCGTTCTGGTTGGAGAAATATTATTGATCGTTTTTTCGATGTTCAGGCAAGGAAGAAAGAAGAGGTCATAGAAAAAGAATTAACTGGTGAAAAAATAACGGAACGGTGGGATGATTTAAAGAAAAATATAAGCATAACATCTCAAAGCGGTATAGAACTAGCTAAAGGAGCATTACCCGAAAAAGCTAGGAAAAGGATAGAAGAGTATGAAACGAAAGAAGAGATAAAAGAAGAAGAACTAGAAATATCTGAAAGCGTAGAATTAGGAACTAAAGAAGATGTAGAGATAGGAGCGTGGTCTAGAGGATTTGTAAGACTGACCACAGATTACCCTCCAATAACCCTAGGAATTATGACTGCTTTTATGTTAGTAATGTTAGCAGGAATACCTCAAACAAACGTAAATGGTGCGATGGAAGTTTATTTGCCTAAAGGATCTCCCGAAGAAGCGTTACTATTCGAAGTAAGAGAATATTGGTCAACGGACGTAGTTGTCATATATGTCGAAACCGAAAATGCATATGATTATAATGTATCCGTAAACATCACATCCAGATCTGTTTTAGAAGAGATGGAATATATTGAATGGAGTATTGATGAATTTGGACAACGAGAAGCCGAAGGAGAGGCAGGGATAGTACCGGATGACAATGGTGAAGTAGATAATGTTATTTTTACACTTAGTATTTCAACAATTATTAAAGAATTGAATAGTAGCAATACTAGGGCTTATGATGCAATAGCTGACAATGTCTGCCAATGGTCAGAAGCAGAAGGGGGTGTACTAGCGGGAGGGACATGTGGAATAGCGCAGGGCTGGGCACAAGGAATGAAAGACCCCTTAGTCAATACAGATACTGAGTTAGGAACTTATGAGATACCTGACAATCAACAAGAGATTAATGATAAAGTAGAGGATATTCCGCCATCTGTTATTAAAAAAGTTGTAAGAGATGTTAATGGGGATGGAATATATGATACGGCTGTAATTGTTTTTGGTATATCTAGTAATGTAGCCCCTCCAGTTATTTTAGATAGAATACAAGGAGTGTTGGATAATAGAACTACAGACATGCCTGGAAGATCTGCAGATGAAATGGATTCTAGAATGGATTTAACCGGACCTGTGCCGGTGACTCAAGCGATAACTGAAAGATCATTTCAAGAATTTTGGAATGTTTTTCCGATTGGAATTGTTTTGTGTGCTAGCATGATATTCGCATTACATAGAAGAATACGTGCAGTATTGATATGTGGTCTTCCAACATTATATGGAATATTCATAACATATGGATTCATAGGATGGTGGGGTAGAGAAGTCACACCTACAATTATTGCATTGGGTCCTATTTTAATGGCTTTAGGAGTTGCCTATGGGTTACATCTTACAAATCGTTATACAGAAGAAGAAGGGCCATTGCAGATTAGAATGATGAAAGCTATATCCACCACTGGAAGAGCTATTTTACTTTCTGCATTAACGACTATGATTGGTTTTGGAAGTTTAATGTATACTAATTTAGACCCTGTTTTTACAGTTGGATTAAGCTTAACATTGGGAATATTTGTATGCTTAGTCACTACATTCGTAATGTCGCCTGCATTAGCAGTGTGGACACGATATGACCATAAAAAAGTTGAAAGTGAATGGCATGGCGTAGCTAAGCTAGTTACAAAAAGAAGTAGTGCTGTTTTAGCAGGTTGTATTGTATTGATGTTAGTATCATTAGTTATTGCGCTTCCTTTGATTAAAACAAATATTGATTATTTAGAAATGGTACCTAACGATGAACCCTCACTAATTGGTATTGTTAAATATTCAAGAGATTTTAATTCTGGAGCATTAGGTATGGTGCTCGTAACGGCAGAATTTAGAAACGATTATAATAGTACACGAATAAATGCCGTAGATAATCTTGATGAAGTAGATTTATTAGTAAATGGAAATGAAGCAGGAAGGCCTGGATTCAATAGTGTGGAAAATGTAAATGCAATATCTATAACAGACCTCATGCGAACAGTAAAACTGGATGCTAGTGTAACTACATTTTTAGAAAACGTAACAGATGATGATGATATCAGTTTTGAACGAACGTTTTGGGAGCTTTTACATGACGACCAAGTTTCAGACAATGAAGATTTACAAACATTCATATTGAATGTATTCTATGATAGTATAACGCCTCAAGCTTTGAGTATGTTAATGAAAACTGATGATTTTGGAAAAACATTAATTTACGTCGATATGCCGTTGAAAGATATTCAAGCAATGGAATTGGCTGTTGATGGTGTGAATGATATAATAAATAAATATCCGCATGGAAATGTGCATGTTTCTGTATTAACGGGAGTTGCTGCAATAGGAACTCGTGTTAATGCTCAGTTGATTTCATCTCAATTAAAAACTCTTGCCATTTGCTTAGTTTTGGTATTTACAGTTCTGAGCATAACATTTAGAAGTTGGAAAGTTGGACTAGTTACTTCATTGCCTGTTGTTTGGGTCGTTGCATTAGAACCATTAACTATGGTTGGATTGGGTCAAGCTTTGAGTTTGATTACTGTAATGATAGGATCGATAGTGATAGGGGTGGGGATAGATTTTTCGATACATATAACTCAACGAGTTATGGAAAGGGGAATGAATTTGCCGAGTGTGTTTAGAGCGGCAGGAACTACTGCTCAGACATTATGTGAAGCAACTATTGTAACTATATTTGGACTAATGTGTACATTTGCAATTAAGATTACAGCACTTTGGTGGTTTGTTTTCATTATAATGGTTCTTTTATTCTTTTCATTAATATCTGCTCTTTTCCTATTGCCTGCACTTTACGCTACAATCATAAAAAGTGGGGGAACGTTAGGAGAATAATGCCTATAACTGCAATAATTGGATCCCAATGGGGAGATGAAGGAAAGGGGAAAATTACAGATTATCTAGCTGAAAGGGCCAAGGTTGTTTCCAGATCTCAAGGAGGAAACAATGCTGGACATACTGTAATAGTAGATGATAAAACTTACAAATTGCATTTATTGCCCTCGGGAATATTACGTTCAGACGTCCTATCATTAATAGGAAATGGAGTAGTTATAGATCCAGAAGTTCTCCTGAACGAATTAAAACAACTAGGAACTAAAAGAGGTGAATTGATGATTTCTGAAAGGGCCCATATAATTATGCCATATCATAAATTACTCGATGGAGCTGAAGAGAGTTCGAGAGGAACTGCAACTGTAGGAACTACAGGGCGTGGTATAGGTCCGTGTTATGGAGATAAAGTATTAAGATTTGGAATAAGAGTTGGAGATTTGATTGAGCCTCAAATTTTGAAAGAGAAAATTGAAGCGAATGTTGAGCGATCGAATGCTATGTTAAAATATTATACAAAAAATGCAGAACTGGAATCAGAAGAGATTTTTGAAGAGGCGAAAAAATGGGGTGAAGCTCTTAAAGATATGATTGGAGACACTTCGTTGATTCTAAAAAATAAAATAGATGAAGGGAATGAAATTTTACTTGAAGGTGCTCAAGGGGTGCATATTGATTTGGATTATGGAACATACCCTTACACTACGTCATCAAATCCAACTACAGCAGGATTAGCTCTTGGATCTGGTATTTCTCCACTTGAAATAAAAAATGTTGTTGGAGTAGTTAAAGCATATTTGACAAGAGTAGGCAGTGGACCATTCCCTGGTGAATTAGATAATGAAGAAGCGGAAATGATAAGAGAAAAGGGAAATGAGTATGGAACTACGACGGGCAGACCGAGACGTTGTGGGTGGTTAGATTTAGTAATGTTGAAACTTTCTCAAAGAATTTGTGGTTTTACATCTTTAGCTGTAACAAAACTGGATGTTTTAGCTGGAATGGAAGAAGTGAAAATTTGTGTAGCCTACGAAACGCCTGATGGAAGAATTGAAGAAATGCCTGCATCCATTAATAGAATAGAAAATTGTACGCCAATCTATGAAGTATTCGAAGGGTGGCCAGATATGAATAAAGAAGAGTGGAAAGAAGCTATTGAAAATGATAGTTTACCTGAACAACTGGAAACTTATTTGAAATTTATATCAGAATATATGGGGACTAGAATAGGCATAATATCCTTAGGTCCTGAAAGAAATGAAACTATTATCAGATAATTAATCTACATTCTTTTTTTTGATCTCTTTTGAAACGTTGTCGATAAATTCATCGCCTTTTTCTCTAAGATCTGCGCCTGCTTTCTTGCCCTTTTCTGCAGTTGCTTTGGCAGCTTCACCTACAGCTCCTATGACGCTACCACCTGCGGAAACCGCAGAACTTGCCGCTTCTACAGCAGCACCACTTGCTGACACGCCCATACCTATGGCCGTTTCTACTCCTGCTTTGGTTTTTGAGCCGAGTTTAGTACCTGTAGTTTGATCTGTAAAATCTGCAGCAGAGGTGGCAGACTGAGAAGCGAGTTCTCCTGCTTTTTCAGTAGCAGATGTGGCAGTTTTTTTGGCCATATCTGCAGCAACTTTAGCAGATGCAGAAGCGATGCCTACAATTGTATCGGCAGCACTTTTGATATCATCGGCAACTTCATCTAAACCGAGGCTGTCGATTTTATCCTTTTTTTTATCGCCCATTGATGAACTCCTACAGTATAGTCTATTTATTTCTATCTTCAAATAGTGTTATTTAATCTTTCGAGATATGTGTATTGAAAAATGAATATTAAATCTATTAAAGCAATAGCATTCGATGCAGTAGGAACGTTGATCTATCCGACCCCAGCAGTTACTGAAAGTTATTATTTATTTGGGAAAAAACATGGGAGTTTGTTAGGCAGAAATGAGGTAAAAAGAAGATTTAAGGAAGCGAATATAATACAGAAAAGAATAGATGTAGAAAATGAGTTTTTAACTAGTGAAAAGAGGGAAATGGAAAGATGGAGGGGGATTGTGACTCATGTTTTTGATGATGTGGAAAACTTTGAAGAATGTTTTAATGAATTACACGAATATTTTTCTGTTCCAGAATCTTGGCCAATGTACTCAGGAGCTAAAGAACTGTTAGAATACTTGAACGAAGAAGGAATTAGGATGATAGTGGCCTCGAACTTTGATTATAGGTTAGAAAATATTGTGAAGAAAACAGATATTGGGAAAATGTGTGAAACAATATTGGTGTCGTCAAAACTTGGATACAGAAAACCCAATTCTGAGTTTTTTATCTCGATATGTAATGAATTAGAAATGTCGAAAGAAAATATCCTATATGTAGGGGACGATTTAGAAAATGACTACCAGGGTGCTCGGGCGATTGGAATGCCTGCTGTATTATTAGATAAGAATAATGATGGAGAAAACGTTTTTGAATCATTAGAAGCTTTGAGCGAAGAGATAAAAACAGCGTATAACTAAAGAGAATAAGTATGGCTGACTTCGAAGAACAGATTCAAAATTTAAACATCAGAGCGATAATTCTTTCATCTGTGATGACGGCGTTCGGTTTAGTTATCGCATTAGTTTGGAAAGAGGCAATAATAGAAATGGTTGATTACGTTATACGAGAGACAGGCGTAGTGTCAGAAAGTTCAGCTGGATTAACGAGTACTTTCATTTCTGCTGTGGCAGTGACGATAGCAGTGACAGTATTAGCTTATTTAGTTATTAAAGCAAATCAACAATTTGACCAACAGATGATAATGGTAAATGAGAAGATGAAACAGATACGAGATGCTTTTGATGATGAAGAAGAATGATTTTTTATTGAAGGATAAAAGTGGTTTGCGTTTACGTGTTCAGGCGTTTTTTACAGTTGCAATGATAGAATACACTGGATATCTAATAATCAATCATTTTAGTGAATGGCGCGGAGAAAAATATGGACATTATTTTGAACCCTGGACTGGGATAGATTATGCAATACCTTTTGTGCCTTTTTTTGTAATTCCGTATCTTATACTGTTGACACTGTTAGTCGTTCCACTTATTGTTGTAAAATCGGATGAACGGATAAAAATAGGTGTTGAGGCATATTTTGGAGTGATACTAACTTCATTTGCTATGTTCATTTTGATACCTATGAAGATGGATCGAGGAGAATATATTACAGAGGTTCCAGAATCAGGAATAATTGGAAGTGTAGTTGAATGGTTATGGAGTGTTGATCCACCCTACAATACTTTTCCAAGTTTACATGTTTCATTAGTGTGTATGGCAACGATGATAATATACAATGAAAATAAAAGATATGGAATATTGATGATACTTGGTGCGACATTGCTTACTCTTTCTACTTTTCTAGCTAAGCAACATTTCATTGTGGATGCAATTGGAGGTTGTATTCTTGCATGGTTGTGGTTTAAGTATTATTTTTTAAATAAAATAGAAAGCATCTAAAATAGATATCCACATACACTAGTATGAATCGGGATTCTATAATTGGGATTGATATCGGACTTCCTACTGATTTAATAGAGGTTGAGAAATGGAAATGGACAGAATATGAGCAGTATTTTAGTAAATTAAATGATATAGAAATTGATAAAATGAATGTGGCTGAATGGTTAAAAACTTGGTCATCATTAAATGAAATAATAGGGGAACTTGGAACTGATTTGTATATTGGAACCACGATAGATACTACCAATAAAAAAATAAGAGATAGGTATTATGAATTCTTAGAAGATATAAGTGAACCTGCCAGTACATATAATCAAAAACTTAAAAAGAAATTTCTAGAAACTGGTTTAAGTCCTGAGGAGTTTGAAGTTCCGCTTCGTGCTATTAAATCTGAAGTTGAGCTTTTTGAAGAGGAAAATTTATCATTAATTACAAAGGATAAAAAACTTGCAAAAGAGTATGATGAGATAATAGGAAATCAAACAGTCACGTGGGAAGGCAAAGAAGTAACGTTGACACAATTACAACCTATAATGTTGGAAACTGATAGAAATAGGCGTGAAGAAGTCTTTAGATTAGTAACGAGTAGAAGATTGGAAGATAGAGAAGCAATAAACCGAGTATGGGTAAAGATGATGGAAGTGAGAGAAAGAATTGCAAAGAATGCGGGATATGAAAATTATCGTGATTGGAGATGGGAATATTTGCAAAGATTTGATTACAGTCCAGAAGATTGTTTAGAATTTCATGAAGCAATAAGAGAAACAGTAGTGCCTGCCTGTGCAAGTTTGTTAGAAAATAGAAAGAAAGAAATGAAAATAGAAAAATTAATGCCATGGGACATCAGTGTAGATCCTTTGGGAAGAGAAGCATTGAAACCATTTTCTACGATAAACGAATTGGAGAACGGATGTCAAAATATTTTTAATAAAGTTGATGAAAAATTAGGAGAATATTTTAATCAAATGAGAGAGAAGGAACTTTTAGATTTAGAAAATAGAAAGGGGAAAGCACCTGGTGCATATTGTGCAGAATATAGTTATAGAAGACTACCGTTTATTTTTCATAATGCAGTAGGAACGCATAATGATGTACAAACTCTATTACATGAAGGTGGACACGCATTTCATTGTTATGAATCTGCACACCTCCCATACTCTCAACAACGTGAAGTAGGTATGGAATTTGCAGAAGTTGCTTCTATGTCTATGGAATTGCTTGGAGCTCCTTACTTTGAAGAGAAAAACGGAGGATTTTACGATGAAAAAAATGCTAAAAGAGCCATTTCTGAACATCTTGAAAAATTGATTCTTTTTTGGCCTTATATGGCAGTTGTGGATGCATTTCAACACTGGACATATATGAATATAAATGATGCTAAAGAGCCATCGAAATGTGATGAAAAATGGTCTGAATTATGGCACCAATATAATCCGACTGTAGACTGGAATGAGTTTCAAGAGGTAGTAGCGACCGGTTGGCATAATAAATTGCATTTGTACCATGTTCCGTTTTATTATGTTGAATACGGCATTGCACAATTAGGCGCCATACAGATATGGGAACAGGCGATAGAAAACCAAGAAGAAGCTGTTAGGAAATATAGGAATGCTTTGAGTTTAGGTGGTAATAAACCGTTGCCTCAATTGTTTTCTGCAACGGGCGGTAGATTTGCATTTGACAAAGAGATATTAGGACATGCAGTTAATCTCGTACTAGAAAAAATAGAGGAATATAAATGAAAAAAAATGCTGTACAAGAAGAATATGCTCCAAAATCGATATGTTTTGGATGTGGTCCGGCTAATGAAAAAGGTTTGAGAATAAAATCATATAGAAATGAAGAAGGTCTTGAAATGGAATTCGAAACTAGCAAAGAGCATCTGGCATTTGAAGGAGTAATAAATGGAGGGATTATTGGAACGTTAATTGATTGCCATGGTAATTGGACAGCGGCCATAGCCTTAATGGATAAACTGAAGCTCAAAGAAGTACCCTGTACTGTTACCGCTCAATACGAAGTAAAATTAAAACGCCCCACCCCGTATGATGCAACTTTATTTTTGAACAGTAGAGTTCTTGTTATTGGAGAAGATAGAGCAGAAATAATTATAGAATTGAAAGCGAACGAAAAAACTTGTGCCACAGGTAGAGGTTTGTTTGTAATTGTTAAAGAGGGGCATCCTGCCTATCATAGATGGAAATAGAAGAAATTTGGGAAGATGCTGTAAAAGAGCATAATGTTGGAGAGTTTCATGAAGCGCATGAATTATTCGAAGATTTGTGGATGGAATTGGATGAAAGGAAGGAGAAAGATATAGTACAAACGTTAGCACAAATTGATGCATTAGCTGTACATATCAATACTGGAAACATAAAAGCAGCACAGAGATTAATGAAACAGTTGCCCGAACTCCTTAGAAATATGCCTAAAGAATATAGAAATGTGAATTTAATGCCTATAAAAAAATGGACTGAGGAAACTATGGTGAAAATAATAGGTGACGACGTTGATAATCTTAAAAAAAATATACCACCCAGATTAATTTAATGCTTCTAAGAGTTTAGAATATGGTTCTGGATTTTCTTCACAAACCATTCTAAGTGGTTCGAAAAAATTGTAAAGAGCTGCAGCAGTTCCGTTTTTGAGATCAAGAGGATGTAGATTTCCTGCAATAAAATCGGCCTCCAAGGCATTGTAATCTTTGAATTCTAGATTTCCGCCAAATTTTTCAGGCCTTTCTATTGTTATTTTGCCAATACCTGGAAATAATAAATATTCCCATAAATCTAGAATAGGATTGCCCTTTCTTTCTGGAGGGCAATAAGCTTTACTTAATTTCTTTTGAAGTTGTTTTGAAGTATCGTGAACCAATAAAGCACCTACTGGATCAGATTTAGACATTTTTACATCTGTTTCCATTCTACCCGGCCCACCTAAAGACGCCAAAAGAGGAGTGTGTAAAGCGACAGGTTTGCGCCAGTTTAATTTATCTGCTGCATCACGAGCCAACATATGGGCGTGTCTTTGATCTAAGCCGCCGAGTGCTAAATCTGCTTTGAGATGATAAATATCAACGACCTGCATGGCTGGGTAAATGAATTTTGAAGTGTCACCATCTCCATCTTTCTCATCTCTTCCCATTATTGCTAAAGCTCTTCGCATTCTAGCTAGGGTTGTAACTTTAGAAACTTTGAGAACATCTTCCCAATAATTTTCACTTTTGACTAAGTCACTGGCCGTAGTAAATTTGACTCCAGGTGCAAAAGCACTAAAAAGAAGTTGTTGATATTCAACTCCGGCTTTTAGATTATCCCAGGAACCTCCTAATTTATCATTGATATAACCGTGCCAATCTGCAAGAAGGATAGTTACTTCAAAACCGGCCTCAATTAAATCCCTAACTTTTAGCATAGGAACTAGAGAACCTGCGTGCAGTAGTCCAGATGGTTCATAACCTATGTAGGCTTTGAGTGTTCTTTTTTTGTTCAATAATTCAGTTAAATCAGACTCTGTCACACATTCTGACACGCCTTTCAGAACTAATGATGTAGTATCACTCACTAACAACTAATGAGCGAAGCATAAAAAAATATTGTGTTGAAGGATATTAAGCAATTATTTAAATACCGTTCGAGGTAGACCGAAGTGAACGCATATGCCAGGAAGCACTGACGTTGATAAAGCGCTTGAGTTACTCATGGGCGATTTTATTCGCAAAAAACCATACATGATGATGTCTTCAAACCCAGATGAAGGAGATACCGTTATACGTCGTTTTAGAACTATAACGGATGCACGAAGATATGCAAAAATGAATGGGATAGAAGATTATACATTATGGTCTGAATTGAAATTAAAAAGAAAAACTATTAGAGAGAAAGAAACATCATCTGAGAAAGAACTAGATGAAGAGATTGAAGAGGATGATGATTTAGATGAAGAATTAGATGATGATTTAGATGAAGAAGATGAAGAATTAGATGATGAATTAGTATGAGGGTCGGATGACTGATAAAGAAAAAACAGAATCTAATGTAAGTGAGAATTTTGGATACAAGATGGAAGATGTTAGCATTGTTGAGCTAAAACAGGAAGATTTAGAAGGCGCGACAGTTATTGATGGGTTTCCTGGTGTCGGATTAGTAGGAAGTATTACTGCAAATTATTTGATTAATACACTTAAGTTAGAACAGATAGGCGTGATGAGAAGTCGGCACTTTCCACCCTTGACCGTGGTACATCGTGGAGTTCCAATGAGCCCTGTCAGAATATATGCAGGTCAGCAAGTTTGTAAAGGCGACATATGTGACCAAATAGTTGTTTTCGTTAGTGAGTTTTCACCTCAAGAAAAATTGATTAGGCCGATGGCATCTACAATGCTTGATTGGGTTAAAAAACAAAAATGTGCACGTATAATATCTGTAGAAGGATTTAGATCAGCAGAAGAAACTGAAAAAGAAAAGGAACCTGAAGTATATGCTATAGCATCTACGGACTCCTCAAGAAAACTTATAACAGAAAATAAAGATACTGTACCTTTTGAATACGGAACAGTGAGTGGGATATCTGGAGTATTGCTTAATGAAGGAAGTCGAGATGGAATAGATGTAATTTCATTATTAACTGCTAGTCGTGAAGGAATGCCTGATGCAGGAGCAGGTGCGCGAGTTGTCAAAGCTATAGATAACATGATTTTACAAATAGATTTAGACCCTGAACCTCTAAAAAAGGAAGCTAGAGAATTAGAGAAATATGTGCAATCAATGAGAGCGCAAGCACCTAAGGATATGCAGGCGTCGAGTACTCAATCATACATAGGTTAAGACCATCAAGCTTTTTTGAGGTCCCCCTATGATGAAATGTGACAAACGTATTAGAAAAAGCGCGTGCTGAACTGAAAGAAATAATAATAGAGGAACTCTCTAAATTGAATTGGCCAGAACTCCCCATAAATAGTGATCCTATCGAAGGAGATTTGTCAATTATATGCTTTCCAGCAGCTAAAAAAATGAATAAGGCACCTGAAGAGGTGGCCAATGAATTAGCTGAGCATTTATTGAAAACGACATCCATTAAAAAAATAGAAATTGTGAATGGATATTGCAATATAACGATAGATTGGATTAATTTGATGCCAAAAATAATAGACGAGTTGAATACAGATGATTTTGGCAAAGGAAATAAAAAGAATAAAAAAATATTAATTGAACACACGTCTGCAAATGCAACTGGACCTTTACACATAGGAAGGGCTAGGAATCCAATTATTGGAGACACAATGGCAAGATTACTGGATTTTTCTGGATATCAAGTTGAAACAGAATACTATGTGAATGATATGGGTAGACAAGCATGCACTTTGGCATATGGAATAGAAAAACATCCAAATAAAGGGGAAGGGAAAATAGACTATCAACTTGTTGAATGTTACAAAAAAGGAACGGTAGATTTAGAAGAAAGTAAAGAAGCAAAAAAAGATATTTATGATTTAATGGAAGAATGCGAAAGTGGAGATGTTGAATCACTAACAAAAGTTAATGGCGCATCAAAGAAAGTATTAGAAGGGATGAAAATAAGTTTAGATAGACTGGGCGTTACACCTAGAATATTTACTTATGAATCGGAATTAATAACTTCAGGAGCCGTGCAGAAAGTGATTTCTCTTTTACAGAATAGCCCACTATGTAATGAAGAAGGGGGTGCATTATATCTAGATTTAGAAGAGAAGGGGATCGCCGGTAGAAATCAAAAATTCTTTTTTACTCGTAAAAACGGACTAAGTCTATACACCACGCGTGATGTTGCTTATCATATGAATAAATTTGAAAGGTGTGATGAAGCTCTCAATATCTTAGGTGAAGATCATAAACTACAGGGCAAATTATTGACTATTGCATTGCAAGAAATATCTCAACCGGTGCCGAAAAGTATGTTTTATTCATTTGTAAGTTTACCTGGTGGGAAAATGTCCACTAGAGCAGGACGAGTTGTCTACTTAGATGAAATGATGGACGAAGCGGTTTTACTAGCGAAAAGGGAAATAGAGAAAAGAAGAAAGGATATAGTAGGTAAATCATTAGAAGAACTTTCTGAAAAAATTGGAATTGGTGCAATAAGATACAATATAATTAGGATTCAGAGTGATAAAGGTTTTAAATTTAAATGGGAAGAAGCTTTGAATTTTGAAGGGGATTCTGCTCCATTTGTTATGTATTCGCATGCGAGAGCATCTTCTATACTTAAAAAAATAAAACGGGAAAATAATGAAGGAGTAATACCGAAAGAATTGCATCTTTCTGAATTAAAATTAATCAGAACGTTAATGAAGTTTCCATCTATTGTAGCAGAAGCTACTGAAAGAATGAAACCTCATAAGATGCCATATTATTTACAAACTCTTTCTTCTAATTTTAATAAATTTTATAGAGATTGCCCAGTAGTTGATGCAGAATATGAATGGTTTAGAAAAGAATTAGTCATATCAACAAAAAAAGTTTTATTTGAGGGATTGGGAATTTTAGGAATAGACGCCCCTGAGATCATGTAAGAAAGAAATGGTGGTGAGGGAGAGATTCGAACTCCCGTATATGCGGTTTGCAGCCGCACGCATTACCGCTCTGCCACCTCACCTAAATTACAATAATCTTAATGTTTCTAGATTATAAGGTACTAAAGCATCCATTTTTAATTTTCTGTTGATATCATTTGCTAATTGTAATGATTTTTTTTCATCACCGTGATTCAAAATAACTTGTTTTGGACGAGGTTTGATAGTGCGGAGATACCTCATCAATTGTCTTTTATCACTATGACCTGAAAAACCTTCGCAGGTTTCTATATTCATATTAACTTTTACTTGTACAGAGCCTCCTTTTTCTCTATCATTCAAAGAGATTTCTTTTGCACCTTGTTGAAGTCTGTGACCCATAGTTCCAACTGCCTGATAACCAACGAAAACCATACTGTTATTACTATCTGGGGCCCAATGTCTTAGATATTCTAAAACGGGACCGCCATTTACCATACCTGCAGTTGCTAAAACTATAACGGGTTCATCCCTATTACATACTTCTTGGCGCATTTCAACAGATTCTATTTTATGGAACATTTCGGAATTAAAAGGATTTTCATTTTGTTGATAAATTTTGTTTCTAAGATTGTTGTTTAGATATTCAGGATAGGCTGAATGTAACGCAGTTGCTTCCCAAATCATTCCATCTAGGTAAACTGGCATGTTGTCTAATTTACCATCCATGCAAGCCTTCTCCAAAACTAACATAACTTCTTGAGATCTACCGACAGCGAAAACGGGAATCAATATTTTTCCTTTTCTTGCTACAGTTCTTTTAATGATTTCAGTTAACCCTCTCATACCCTCTTCTCGTGAAGGTTGGTAATCATTGTAACCTCCATACGTTGACTCCATTACAAGCGTCTCCATTCTAGGGAATTTGTTTACTGCTTTATCAAAAAGCCATGTATTTTCATATTTTATATCGCCAGAAAAAACTACATTATGTTGACCATCGCCTACATGAAAATGAGCACTGGCTGAGCCAAGAATGTGGCCAGAATTATGAAAAGTTAATTTAATGTCAGGAGCTATGTCTGTAGTTTCACCAAAATTTATAGGAATGGTGTGTGTAATTGAAGTTCTGATATGCTCACTACTATAAGGTGTACGATTTGATTCTGCGTTTTGGATTTTAATATAATCCATTTGAAGCATCATAGCTAAATCTCGTGTAGGTGGTGTACAATACACCGGACCATCATAACCGTACAGAAATAACATAGGAAGTAGTGCAGAATGATCCAAATGAGCATGAGTAAGGACGACTGCATCGATGCCCTCTAAAGGTGTAACTTCTGGAACTTGAAGAAATGGACTTGGTGCTTTATCATTACCTGGATTGACGCCACAGTCTATCAAAATTTTACTATCTTTAGTAGAGAGTAAGTGACAAGAACGGCCCACTTCCCTGTAACCGCCTAATGCAGTTATTCTGACATACTGTTCCCCTTCTGTAGTATCTCTAAAAACTTTTTTACCAACGTGTTTCAAAAAATCCTTTCTTTTTGAGGCGGTTTTTGGTTCTAATAAAAATTTTCGAATTTCGGTTAATTTTTGAGACTTCATAGGAGGGTGCCTAATTACAACTGGATTCCAACCTATTTGCTTTCTTATTTCGTTTAGAACGCTGCCTTGTTTACCTATAGCTTTACCAGGATTAATAGCCTCTATAATTACATCCCCATTTACTTCATCAAAAATTATATCTTGAACTTCCGCTTCTTCGGGGATAATGTCAGATATTTTTGGCTTAGCACTTATAATTGGAGATCTTGCACTAGAATCTGCTCTAACTATAATTCTTTTACGGACTTTTTGTGCGAGAGTTCTTACGGAATCGTTGTTTCCTGAAATAAAATCAGTATCTTTAGTATATAGAATAACATTAGAGGATTCAACTGCTATTTTGGAAATACTAATATGAGAAGGTATGATTTCCTTCGCTGCTACTTTGACTTCTTTGATTACATCTTCTACAGACATGTGTACTCGCGTTTTGGCAAATGCAGCTGCAAATTTATGCAGCTAATTTGGTTTGGATAGCGTCTATTTCATCTTTATTGAAATTGCGATATCCGTTAGAATCAATGGTGCAGAGAGAAATTCCATCACCCGAAGCGGCATCTCTCTTCATTGCTGCAGTCATAGCTCTGACTGCTAGCACAACGCCGTCTTCAAGATTCATATTTTCTTTGAAATGATCTTCTAAAACACCATATACAAAAGGAGAACCTGAACCGGTTGTATTGAAGTTATCAGGAATAGCACCTCCTGCTGCATCGATAGAATAAATGTGACCACCATCTCGATCAACGCCACCTACTAGAAGTTGAACCCAGAATGGCATGTGTTTTCTTCCATTCATTATATTCGATAGTAAAATACTAGCCGCCTTGATAGACATGTCCTGATCTCTTTTTAATTCAAAAAGACTAACTTCGGCAGATAACCATCTAGCAAGCATTTGAGCATCGCCAACTAACCCTGCTATTGTTAATCCCATGGTATCTGATATTTGGAATAATTTCTTCGTATTTTTATGACCTATGAGATGACCCATAGTGGCTCTTTTGTCCGTTGCCATAACGACACCTTCTTTGCAAACTAATCCTAATGTAGTTGTTCCCTTCTTAAATGATTGGTCTTTGTCCACTTATAACTCCTGACTAAACAAGACAATCCTCACCTGAATTGCTAGTATTTAGGATTATGCTTTGGGCTTATACAGTTATATATGTGACTTCTAATCTTGACAAGGGTGTAAGATTGTTTAAGGCACAGATAGTTTCAGACAATATTAAAGAATTCATAGGAACGATAGCGCCTATTGTTGATGAAGCTAAAATGAAGATAGGGCCTACAGGAATTACTATCAAAGCAGTAGACCCTTCACATGTTGCAATGATTGAAACTACTTTGACTAGTGGTGCGTTCAACAATTTAGAAGCAGAGGAAGCAGAACTGGGTGTTGATGTAACGAAATTTAAATCAGTTATCGGAGTAGCCAAGCCCGGAGAACTTGTAGATATAGAAAGAAACACTGAAATGAATAGTTTAATTGTATCTATAGGGAATTTAGTTCGTGCTATGCCTTTATTGGATATGACAGGAATGGCAGATCCTAAAGTTCCAAATTTAGATTTACCGACTGTTGTTAAGGTTAAAGCTGAAGAAGTGTCACAAGGATTAAAAGCTTCAAAAATGGTTTCGGATCATATAGAATTATCTGCAAATGAAGAATCGTTTAGACTTGTGTGTAAAGGAGAAAATCAGAATAGAGTTGATTTAACTATGAATAGATCTCAACTTGATGAACTAAAAGCTCCGAATGATACGTCGTCGTTATTTTCACTAGATTATTTCTCATTAATGGTCAATTCAGTTAAACAAGATAGAATTATAACAATTAGTTTGGGTAATGATCTTCCCGTGAAGATAGAAGCAGAATTAGCCATGAATGGAAATACCGGCGCTCACGGATCGGTACGATTCTTATTGGCACCGAGAATAGACAGAGATTAAACAAATGGTTAGGCATTTAGTTTCAATAATGGACATAGAAAATTGCCTAGATGATATAATAGATTCTGGAATAGATATCAAAACCAATCCGGCTAAATATAAAAATAGTATGGATTCTTGTTCTTTGGGTATGATTTTTGAAAAATCATCAACCAGAACTAGAGTGAGTTTTGAAGTTGCTATGACGCAATTAGGCGGTCATGCTTTATTCCTGAGTCCGAAAGATTTACAAATTGGAAGAGGTGAAACTATCGCAGATACTGCGAGAGTTTTGAGTCGGTATTTAGATTGTATAATGTATAGGGCATTTGATTACAAAAATGTTGAAGAATTGGCTTTGTATTCTGAAATTCCAGTCATTAATGGTCTTGATAATAGAGAACATCCTTGTCAGATAGTAGCTGATTTGATGACAATTAAAGAAAAATTCTCTGATTTGAAAGGATTGAAAATGGTCTATGTGGGAGATGGCAACAATGTATGCCACTCGTTATTGTTAGGAGGGGCTATGCAAGGTATGAATGTTGTAGCATCTTGTCCGGAAAATTATCATCCGTGGAAAAAAATAGTAGACAAAGCAGAATCGGTGGCAGAACAGACTGGAGGTAGTGTGAAGATTATTGAAGATCCTTTTGAAGCCTGCAAAGATGCCGATGTCATATACACTGATGTTTGGGTTTCTATGGGGGATGAAAAAGAAGAAGAAGAAAGAGAAAGTGCATTTATGAAATATCAAGTTAATGAGAAATTAATAGAAGTTGCTTCTAAAGAATGTATAGTGTTGCATTGCTTACCGGCACATAGAGGTGTAGAAATTACAGATGGAGTGATTGACGGAGTTCATTCAGCTGCTTGGGATCAAGCTGAAAATAGAATGCATGCTCAAAAAGCCATTATATTAGAATTATACAAAAATGAGTGATATACAGAAACTAACCGTGATAGGTTCTGGTCAAATGGGAGCAGGGATAGCCCAAGTAGCAGCGACGTCTGGTTTAGACGTTATAATGATAGACATAAAATCAGAATTTATTGATAATGGAATGACAATTATAGAGAAGAGTTTAAAGAAATTTGTAGAGAAAGGAAAACTAGAGGAGAATAAAGCAGAAGCCATTTTAGAAAGAATAGGGACGTCTCTAAATTTGGAGTCCGCAGCTACATCAGACATTGTAATAGAAGCTGTACCTGAAATAGAAGAAATAAAATTTGAAACTTTTAAGAATCTTGACAAGATTTGTAAAAAAGATACGATATTAGCAAGCAATACCTCCAGTATAAGTATAACGAAAATAGGAGATGAAACTAAAAGACCTGAAAAGGTCATTGGAATGCATTTCATGAATCCAGTACCTATGATGAAATTAGTAGAAATTATAAATGGGAAGAAAACTACGAATGAAACTACGAATGAAACTGTAGAACTAGCTGAAAAAATGGGTAAAGTGGCCTTAACTGCAAATGATTATCCTGGATTTGTATCTAATCGAATATTATGTCCGATGATAAATGAGGCCATAATATGCTTAGAAACTGGTGTGGCATCTAAAACCTCAATAGATGGAATAATGCAATTAGGAATGCACCACCCAATGGGCCCACTCGCATTAGCAGATTTAATTGGTTTAGATACTGTGCTGCACATCATGAATACGCTGTATGATGGATTTAAAGATGAAAAATATAAAGCATCAAAGATGTTAGAAGAGATGGTAGAAAAAGGAGAACTTGGTAAAAAAACGGGTAAGGGATTTTACGAATATTAAATATTTTTGACCATATAATAATCGTCTAAGTGATAACCTAATTTCTCATAGTAACCCATAGTACCTGCGCCGTGTGTTACACGTATACTGGAGTACTCAGATGCATGTTCTTCTGCAATTTGCATAAGTTTTGAACCTAAACCCATATGCTGCACGCCAGTACCTATTTTACCAATCTCTGCAGCTTGACCTGTGACCTTTAATTCTCTAACAGTGGCCTTTTCATCCAATCTCAATCTAAGATATCCTAACAATTTATCACCTACTTCAAATGAAATAAATTTTTCTTCACCGCCGCTAGCAGAATAAGAGATTTCTTTTAATTCGGCATCAGAAGGGTCCATATACTTTCTCCAAAGTTCACGACAATTTATACATAAACATTTAGTTCCTCTTTCTTTCATTTC
Organism: Marine Group III euryarchaeote CG-Bathy1; assembly: GCA_001875425.1. Lineage (GTDB taxonomy): Archaea > Thermoplasmatota > Poseidoniia > MGIII > CG-Epi1 > UBA102. The sequence goes on from MIYU01000017.1 coordinate 36,095, forward strand.
ACGACGTGCATATTGACGAAGATTAGAATTCATAACACCATCAATTATCTGATTTTTAGGGATATCACGTTGTATACGTTGAATTCGAACATAAGGCGGTGTGCGCTCTTTGAAATCAGCTACAACTTTTGCAGCTGTGTTAGTATCATAAGGCACAAAATTGCCCGGATTTTTAGATAAAGGTGACCCCTTTACCAATAATGTTGGATACATTTTCAACATATCTGGCTGAAAATCCGGATCGGAAAAAAGCCGTTCAAAATCCCGTACATCAGTTTCTGGAGTCATGCCCGGTAAACCTGGCATCATATGATAAACGACTTTCAAACCCGCTTCTTTGAGATATCTTGTAGCATTTATAACATCTGTAACTTTCTGTTGACGATTCATTTTATCCAGAACTGAATCTGTTAAACATTGTACTCCGATTTCAACTCTAGTAGCGCCTGCTTTTCTCATTTGAAAGACAGAAAATTCATTACATTCTGTTGGACGGGTTTCCATTGTCAATGCTACACAACGATGATTAGAATTTGCATTTTCTAAGAGATATTGATTAGTATTGTCGGATTCTTTATTATTTAGAGCTCGGAACATTCCATGTATAAAATTTTCTTGATAATCTAAACTTCTGGAAGTGAAAGTTCCACCCATCACAATCAGTTCGACTTTATCAGTAGGGTGGCCATTTCTTTTGTATTGTTCTAATCTAGCGCGTACTTGTGATTCTGGATTGTAATCGTGTCTACGGCCTCTTCGTGCTGCTGGTTCAAAACCAGTGTATGATTGAGGACTATCATTTGTAGGACCTCCTGGACAAAATGTACAGGTACCGTGAGGGCAAGGTGCTGGTGACGTCATTACAGCGACTGGTGCAACACCTGCACTAGTTCTCATTGGTTTGACGCGCAAAAGTTTTGCTAGCTCTGGTTCTTGTTGTGGATCAATAAATGGTATTATTTCATTATTTTTTGGAACGACCTTGGCGCGTAATTCTTTAGCAACTTGTAATTTGATTTTCTGTAGGGTGCCTCTATCTCTTGGTTTTTTGTCAAGAATCCTATTTGCAGTTAATTGTGCTATATTCACGGAACATTAATTAGACGGCATTCAAAATAAATTTCGTGCTGCTTTTGTCAAAGTTGTTGCATGGTCTTTAGTGACCAAAACATCATCTTCGATTCTAATTCCTCCTTTTTTGGGAATATAAATTCCTGGTTCAATAGTTATAGTCATATTTGTACGAAGTGTGTCTTTACTTTTGAAGGTCATAGAGGGGGCTTCGTGAATTTCTAAACCGAAACCGTGACCGGTTCCGTGTACAAAGTATTTTGCAAAATCTAATTTTCTCAAATAATCCCTGCCGGCAGAATCAACATCATGCCCTGATTGTCCGTTTGAAACTCTGTTGAATGATCTTTGTTGAGCTTCAAGAACTGCGTTATATCGTTTTTGCCAGTAATCAGATGTTTCACCGCCAACGAAGTAGGTACGTGTTATGTCAGAACAGTAACCATTCATAAATACTCCAAAATCACAAATAACCGGTTCGCCGTTTTTTAATCTTTTATTGGAATTATTATGATGAGGAAATGCCGAATTATAACCTGAAGCAATAATAGTACCAAAAGAATTTTCTTGTATATTTTTTCTTCTCATAAAATAATCGATTTCAGATGCTACTTCTTTTTCAGTTAAACCTTCACCACATTCAACGAGATGCCGAGTAAAGCGTTGAGCTTTATCAGATATGGCAATAGAACGTTTTATTCGTTTCAATTCTTCTTGATCTTTGACCATGCGCAGTTTTTCAATTTCTGCAACTTGTTTGGATTTTATTCCTCTGAATTTAGCAGGGAGTGTATCAAAACATATTGAAGACCAGGCATTTTCTTTGGCGAGATTTTTTAATGCGATATCGGAAGAAATTGCATCTCTTGATACATCCTCATAAGGGCCGAAAACTTTTAGATTTGAAATTGCATTGAATTTTCTAACCCGTTCTCGTTCCAAGGTTGATGAAAGACCTATCGGTTTTCCTTTTTTCGGTATAATAGCATACGCTAAACTTGCAGAAGGGGGTGAACCTGGAGCTGAATTACTATCAGATAGCCAACGAATATTTGCTGGTCGAGAAACTAAATAAGCATCGTAATTGTTATTAGATAAAAATCTCTTTACTGCTCTCCAGCGCCTTCTATAATCTATATTGCCCATCAAATCTTCGATAGCGAATAGGATAAAGAACTATACGTGAATATCTATATTCAAAAACTTAGCCATCTCTTTGTATCTACTTCTGATAGTGACTTCAGTTAAATCTGCAGCTTTTGCAACATCTTTCTGTTTTCTTCTTTCATTGTTGATGATAGAAGCGATGTAAATCGCTGCAGCAGCTAATGAAATTGGAACAGAATTGGTTAGTGGGACGTCCTGTGCTGCTCTTAACAAATCACGTGCAGCAGTTTCAACTTTAGGAGTTAATTCCAATTTAGAACAGATTCGTGGTAAATAATCTTCTGGCATAGGTGGCATTGAATGCATTTTCAAGGCCTTTACCATTACTTGATAAGTACGTGAAATTTCCTTTCTGGAATATCTGCTGTGACGACTTATTTCAGTTAATGTTCTAGGAATACCTTCTTGTCTGCATGCAGCATACAATGCAGCACATGCAACCATTTCAATTGCTCTACCACTTAGAGACTGTTGCTGTATTGCTTTTCTGTAAATAAATGCTGCAGCTTCCTGAATTCTTCTAGGAAGTTTTAGATTAGTAGCTACGGCCTGCATTTCTCTCATTGCAACTGCCATATTTCTTTCAGCCGATTTAGATGCTCTAGCTCTTCTCTGCCATTTTCTCATTCTGAAAAGCATAGATTGATTCTTATTGGAAATCGCTCGACCGTAATAATCTCTATTAGTTGGAGATATTTCAGTAGATAATCCTTTATCTGGCAAAGTTGCAGACATTGGTGGACCTCCTCTAGCTAAAGCGTTTTCTTGCTGCATATCGAAAGCTCTCCATTCTGGACCTTGATCTACAATATTATCTTCTAAAACAAGACCGCAATCTGCGCAAATAACTTCTGCGTGACTGTAATCTCTTTTCAATCGGCTACTAGAACACTCTGGGCATGATAGTGTTGTTTCTACATTTTCTTGATTTTTCTTTGGTTTAGCGACCGATTCATTCCAACCTCTTTTGGTTTTTTCTGGCGAATCCTTACTAGAATCTTTTGATTTTTTCGGCATAAATTCTCCGTAATCCTTTTATAGCGGGAAGAACGCGGGATTATGCCAGTATATAAGCTTTATGGATTAAATTCGTCCCATTATAGCTCTTTTTCCATCACTATAGCATCAGTTCCGTCTTGATAATAACATGGAATATAATCTACTTTTGAAAAATGTAATTTTGTATAAAATGCAATAGCTCTAGACTCGTTTCTAACCTCTAAAGAAACTCTTTTACAGTCTTTAGATCGAGCAACTTTTGACAAATCATCCATAAGCTGTTTGCCATAACCTTGTAGCCGATATTCGGAAGAAACTACGACCAATAATATACGGAGTTTTTTAGAATGTGAAACTATTGCTCCACAGATTAAAGATTTGATTTCATTATTTATAGTTCCAATTATGAAACCCTCTGGCCATAAATTATGGATTTTAGAGAATATTTGAGGACTATATCTTTCAGTTATATTTTTATCTAAAAAAGCTATAACATCATCCAACATTTCGGGTTGAAACAAAATATATTGCATATTTTAACTCATTGAACGGGTGAAATTAGTAAAATTTACTTCTGTATATTTGATATTCTATAACTATTAATGTTAAAAGACCGATTAATAGAACATAGCCGCTCGTTTCTCTACCCCATGCACTAGCAGATTCGACAACGAGTATTGCAACTAAACCTGCCATGAAAACCCCCCATTTAGAGATTGTAAATGCCTTAGAATCTTCAACGTCGAAATACCTTATCAATCCAGCTGCTGACTGGAAACCTTGTGTTTTCTTCTCCTTAGCCATTAAACTCAACTCTGTAACTGTTTTATTTAAGGGTTTGTTATTAAACCTAAATAACCGAATACAATCACTGAAAGAGGACGATGTATTGTAGAATGTGTATTGATGTTCACGGTTTAACGCCTACTAAGTTAAATGATCCGAATGAAGCAGAATATTTGGTGTCACATTGTTATCAAGGCGATTTGAAATGGAAAAGGGATGAGAATCAGGGATTGATTCAGACTATGTGTGAAGATTGTGTTAAAAGATTAAAGAAAAATCCAGACATACACTTCTTTTCCCTATACGAAATCAAAAAAGTAGAAGAATAGATATTATTTCCATTTGATATTACAGCCCATAGAAGGATGTTGAACGTGATCCACTGCTTTAGAATCTAAAATTGCATCGATTGCACATCTTAAATCCTCAGAAGTAACTTCATGTTCATTTTGCCAATTGTCGTCTAAACGCCCCCTATATGCTAATTTTTGATCAGAATTAAAAAGAAAAATATCTGGAGTACATACTGCTCCATAGCTTCTTGCCACTTCTTGAGTATTATCGAGTAAATACGGAAATGGATATTGATTGTCTTTAGCCCTTTTCCTCATATTTTCCATTGAATCTTCTGGATAATTGATAACGTCATTAGAATTTATTGCAACGAAGAATACAGAATCCCGGTAATCAGAAGCTAAATGAATCAAACGAGATTCTATCGCCTGAGCATATGGGCAATGATTGCATGTAAAAATAACGACTAAAGGTTTCTTTTCAAAATCATTTAAACTGTGCATTTTGTAATCAGTACCTTCTAAAGAAAAGTCTGGAGCGCTTTTTCCTAGACTTACCATAGTAGATTCGGTTAAGGCCATGTAACCGGAGAAGCTCGTGGATTAAAATATATAGTATAGATAAACGATTAAGTTAAAATAGCGTCTTCTGTCCACAAAGATATGAATGCCAGTCCAGAGATATTCCGTGCATATGACATAAGAGGTATTGCTAATCGAGAATTAACAACCGAAATTGCTGTTAGAGTTGGTATGGCTTATGGAACTTACTTGAATCGCAATAATATTCGTGGACGTATTTCTATTGGACGTGATATAAGATTGAGTTCACCTCACTTAGAAAGGGCTGTTGCATCGGGTTTAGCATCTACCGGATATGATGTAGAAATGATTGGTTTAGTGCCAATACCTGTTGCAAATTATTGGACGTGGAAAGGGGATTTTTGTGGCGGAGTATACATCACTGCCAGCCATAACCCTGCAGAATATAACGGAATAAGATTTCGTCATGGAGATGGAACTGGATATACTGAAGGCAATATAGAAATTAAAGATATTTTCTTTGGTGAAGAAATACATACACCGTCTTGGGATGAGTTTGGAAAAATTGATAGAATATCATCAGAAAGGGTCCTAGAAGAATATCAAGAATTTGTTCTACCTAAATTTTCAAAAATGGAAGGGATGAAAATTGCTATCGATCCAGGAAATGGCGCAGCAGCAGGTGTGGCATCATTATTATTTGAAAAAATGGGTGCTGAGGTGAAGACGATAAATAATGAACCTGATGGAAGATTCCCAAATAGGCCTTCTGAACCATCTGCTAAAAATCTAAAAGGATTATCCGAAATGATTGAAAATGGAGATTTCGATTTTGGAATAGGATTTGATGGTGATGCAGATAGATGTGTTTTTGTAGATAATAAAGGAAAGGTAGTCAAAACCGAAAAATCTGGATTAATAATGGCTAAGAATATTTTAAGGAAAGATAAGGGGCCAGTTTTAGTCGGAGTTCCATGTTCTAAAATAGTAGAAGAAGAATTAAAGAAAGATGGAGCAGAAGTAATATGGATTAGAGTGGGTGATGTATTTGTTTGTGAACTGCTCAAAAAACATAATGCCGTATTTGCCATGGAGAGTTCTGCACATTTCTTTGCACCGACCCTTACTGAATATTTCTTCGATGATCCATTCGTTATGAGTTTAAGTCTAGCTGAAGTTGTTTGTAAAGGCGAAATAAAACTTTCAGATATAACTGAGAAAATGAAAGAATACCCATATGAAGAGATAAAATTTGAATGTCCCGATGAAATAAAATTTAAAATAAATGAAGAACTGGAAAGAAAATTTATTGAAAATGGATATAGGGTTGAAACTATTGATGGTGTGAAAATTTGGCTTGAGAATGGATGGGTTTTACTTAGACCTTCGAATACACAGCCTGTAATTAGAATGTTTGTAGAAGCCGATAATGAAAAGGAAATGGAACAGATAAAAAATAAATTTACAAAGGAATTAAAAGACGTTATGAAGACTTACCTGAAGGAATAAAAAATGCAAGAATTTGGAAGTATTACGGAAATTGCTGTAGTCGCTATAGCTAGTATGATGATAGCCATAGTTGCTAGTAGACAAAAAATATTAGATTTGGGAGGTGCGCTCCTGTCTTTTGTAATTTGTTTTGTTATAGGCACATTAGCACATTGGAGTTGGTTTGTATTACTGTTAATATTTGTAGCAGGATCTTACTTAGCTACGCGTTTTGCATTTAGATATAAAATATACATAGGAGTGCAGGAAGGGTTAGAAGGAACTAGGAGTGAAACAAATGTTATCTCCAATGGTTCAGTACCGTCACTAGTGGCGATATTTTACTTTTTTGAAATAATTACAGTAGAAGAGGCGATTGTTGGTTTTACGACGTCGCTGGCAGTTGCGGCTGCAGACACTATTGCTAGTGAAATAGGCGTTTTGAGCGGGGAGGCTGTGCTTATCACGGCTCCAAGTAAGCGTGTAGCGCCTGGAACAAATGGAGGAATAACCATTATTGGTACTGTTTCTGCTCTTTTATCTTCAATTTGTATGACGTTTATTTCTCTAATTGTAATATTTGCTGTAGATTTTGGTAATTTTTCAAACACATTTGAAGGACTTTTTGTAATAATACCAGCTATTCTTGGATTTATTGGGTGTCAAATTGATTCGATATTAGGTGCAACGTTGGAAAATCGTGGAATTATTGGAAAAGGTGGTGTTAATTTTGTATCTATTGGCATATCTACAGTTCTTTCTATTGGAATTTTTAATTATTTATACTAAAAAAATAGAAAAATAGCTATAATTTTAAAACAAGGTTCTTCGTTGTATTAAATCTCAAAACAGGAGAAATAATAATGATTCAAGGAAATACACCGGTAGTAATACTAAAAGATGGAACAAAACGAGATTCTGGACGCTTAGCTACGAAAAATAATATTGCTGCAGCTTCGGCGATTGCAGAGGCAGTTAGATCTACCTTAGGTCCAAAGGGAATGGATAAAATGCTTGTCGATTCGATGGGAGATGTAGTAATAACAAATGATGGAGTGACAATTCTAAAAGAGATAGAAATAGAACATCCTGCAGCTAAAATGATAGTAGAAGTAGCTAAAACTCAAGATTCAGAGTGTGGTGACGGTACGACTACTGCAGTAATATTTGCTGGAGAGTTATTAAAAAATGCAGAGGAATTAATAGATCGTGGAGTTCATGCAACGGCGATTGCGAATGGATACAGAATGGGTTCGAACGAAGCAATGAAACAACTTAAGAAAATGGGAAGGATAGTAAGGAGAAACGAAACTGCGGTTTTGAAAGCAATAGCGAAAACATCGATGACTGGAAAATCATCGGAAGCGAATGGTGAATTTCTAGCAGGTTTAACTGTTAAAGCAGTTAGAGCCATTGCAGAGGGAAGAGGAAAGAAAACGGTAGTTGAACGAAAAAATATTAAAATACAGAAAAAACAAGGAGGTCACATTGGAGATACTGAATTGATAGAAGGTATCATACTAGATAAAGAACCTGTTCACAATAATATGCCCCGTAGTGTTAGCAGTCCCAGAATAGCTCTTGTAGATGCGCCGTTTGAAATAAAGAAAACTGAAATTGAATCTAAAATACAGATTACAGACCCCACACAGATACAGGCATTCCTAAGTCAAGAAGAAGAAAGTATAAAAAAAATGGTAGAAACTGTTATTGAAACTGAGGCAAATGTATTGATTTGTCAAAAAGGGATAGATGACCTTGCGCAGCATTTCTTGGCAAAGGCTGGAATCACTGCCATAAGAAGAGCTAAGAAATCAGATATGGAAGCCTTAGCAAAAGCAACGGGCGGTCGAGTTGTATCCAATATAGAATCTCTTTCGAAGAATGATTTAGGAATAGCTGGTTTAGTTGAAACTAGGAAAATAGGAAATGATGAGATGACTTTTGTAACAGAATGTAACGATCCAAAATCTGTATCTATATTGATAAGGGGTGGAACTGAACATGTTATAGATGAAATAGATCGAAACTTAGAAGATGCAATAGGTGTAGTTTCTTCTGTGATAGAAGATGGACAAGTTGTTACAGGGGGTGGAGCTATTGAAATAGAAATAGCTTTGAAAATAAGAAAATTCGCACCTAGAATTGGAGGTAGGGAACAAATGGCAATTGAGTCGTTTGCTGATGCTATTGAAATAGTACCGAAAACTCTTGCAGAAAATGCTGGTTTGGATGTAATAGATACTTTGATGGGATTAAGAAAAGCGCATACTAAAAAAGGAAAAAACACACATGCTGGTTTGGATGTACGTAGTGGGAAGGTAATGAATATGAAAACGAAAAATGTTGTAGAACCTTTGAGAGTAAAAATACAAGCAATAAGTAGTGCTACAGAAGTATCTAATATGATTTTAAGAATTGATGATATTATAGCATCTAAGCAACCTGAGCAGAGTGCTGCTCCAGATATGCCACCCGGCGGTATGGGTGGTATGGGTGGTTTCTAGATGAAACGTTTAGTGAATCGGGAAAATGCTTTTTTAGTTTTTGAAGAAGGAGAAGAACTGATGTCTGGATTAACAGAGTTTGCAAATGAGTATGGTGATTTTCTGATTACAGGGGGGATTGGGAGTATTGAAAACATTAATTTAGGATTTTATGATGGTACAAAATACAAGAGAGAAGAGATAGTCGAACCTCAAGAACTTCTTAATGCATCTGGAAATGGAATATCGGAACCTTTTGTACATTGTCATGTAACAATTTCAGATAATGAATACAGAGCGAGAGGGGGGCATCTATTCTCTGCAAAAATTGCAGTTATTGCAGAAATAAATGTAACATTACTTCGACATCGTCATCCTGTATTCAATCTCTTTAAGAAAGGATTGAAAAGAAAAGACGTTCCTGGTAAAGAATTAAGATTACTTACGAACTGTGGATTTGTCTAGATCTGTCAAGTTTGTATTTTACTATTGTTTTCTCTACTAATTCAGGATCTACTTCCCCTTTACGGCTCAAAGAAGATAATGTTGCTATGACTATGTTTTCTGCATCAATCTGGAAATGGCGGCGTAGATTTTCTCGCGTATCGCTCATACCGAAACCGTCAGTACCTAGAATTGTATAATTATCGACCCAACGGGCTATCATTTCTGGAACTGCTTTCATAAAATCTGAAGCCGCGATTGTAGGCATTTCTGAATCACCTAGTGTGTTAACAACATAAGGGATTCTTGGATCTTCTTTAGGATTTAATCTATTCCAATCTTCACATTCTAAGGCTTCTCTTCTTAGACCGACATAACTAGGTACGCTCCATATTTCAATCGGAATTTTGAAATCTTTTTCTAATATCTCTGCTGCTTGAATGACTTGTCTCATGATAGAACCGCTACCAAAAAGACGTGCTTTAGCTTGAGTTTTAGATGATACGGGTTTGAAAAGATAAAGACCTTTTAGAATGCCTTTCTTAGAATCCTTAGGCATAGGGGGCATTTCATAATTTTCATTATACAGCGTAATATAGTAAATTCTATCATTGTTTAATTCGTACATTTGTCTTAGTCCTTCTTCAACTATTACTGCAGTTTCATAGGCAAATGCTGGATCATATGCTAAACAGGAAGGAACTGTTGAAGCTAAGAGAAGGCTGTGGCCATCTTGATGTTGCAGACCTTCACCATTCAATGTAGTTCGGCCCGCAGTTGCACCTAACAAAAATCCTCTAGCGCGAGCATCGGCTGCACACCAGATTAAATCTCCAACGCGTTGGAAACCGAACATAGAATAAAATGTATAAAATGGAATTAATGGTTCCCTGTGTACAGAATAAGACATTCCTGCTGCTGTAAAACTGCTCATAGCTCCTGCTTCGCTAATACCTTCTTCTAAAATTTGTCCATCAACGGCTTCCTTGTAACTAAGTAATAGTTCTTGATCGACTGGCGTATATTGCTGCCCTTCTGAATTATATATTTTAAATTCTGTAAACAGTGCATCCATACCAAAGGTACGAGCTTCATCTGGAATGATTGGAACTATTCTATCACCTATATTCTTATCTTTCATCAAATTTCGTAATAATCGAACGAAAGCCATAGTGGTAGAAACTTGAGTAGTGCTCCCTTCGTAAAACTCCTCGTATAATTTACTCTTAGGTAATAATATTTGTGAATAATCTGTAACTCTCTTTGGAAGAAAGCCCCCTAATTCTTTCCTTCTAGATGTGATATAATCTAATTCTTCGCTATTATCGGAGGGCATATAATATGGCATATTTTTTAACTCCGAATCCGGAATTTCTAAATGTAATTCATCTCTTAGATGTTTCAAATCAGAAATATCTAATTTCTTTTTCTGATGTGTGCTGTTTCTTGCTTCAAAACCTTTTCCTAATGCCCAGCCTTTTACAGTTTTAGCTAAAATAACTGTTGGAGCGCCTTTTGTTTCAGTAGCTAAACTGTAAGCAGCATTGATTTTCTTCAAATCGTGACCACCCCTTCGCATACGCAAAAGATCATCATCACTAAGATGTTCGACTAATTTACTCAATTCGTCTTCAGGACCAAAGAATTTTTGCCTTATTGCATCTCCAGATTCTATAGTTATTCTTTGATAATCTCCATCCAACGTTCGTTCCATTTTACGTAAAAGAGTTCCCGTTTTATCACTCTGTAAAAGTTGATCCCATTTACTCCCCCAGATAACTTTGATTACATTCCAACCTGCACCACGGAAAACTGCTTCGAATTCTTGGATTATTTTTCCATTACCTCTAACAGGCCCGTCTAAACGTTGTAGATTACAATTAATGACAAAAGTTAAGTTATCTAATTTTTCTCTTGCAGCCAAACGTAAAGAAGCGAAAGTTTCCGGCTCATCGCATTCACCATCACCTAGAAAGGCCCAAACATGAGAATCACTTTTGTCTGCGATACCTCTAGAAGTCATGTATTTATTGAATCTTGCAAGATGAATAGCATTTATTGGTCCAAGACCCATTGAAACTGTAGGAAATTCCCAAAAATCCTCCATTAAACGAGGATGAGGATAACTAGAAAGGCCGTTACCATTGATTTCTCTTCTAAAATTGTCTAAATTTTCTTCAGATAAACGTCCTTCTAAAAAAGCTCTAGCATAGATTCCTGGTGATGCGTGGCCTTGAAAAAAAATCTGATCTCCTGAACCGTTATTTTTTCCTTTAAAAAAATGATTCAACCCGACTTCGAATAGTGATGCTGCAGAAGCATACGTAGAAATGTGACCTCCTATCCCATCAAATTGTTTATTAGCACGACTGACCAACATGGCCGCATTCCAACGTATCAATCGACGTATATTTTTTTCGATTTTTTCATCGCCAGGGTATTCTGGTTCTTGGTCTGGAGAAATCGTGTTCAAATATGGAGTAACTGAAGGGGGAAGAATATCGACACCAGAATTTCGAGCTCTTCTGATTAATTCTGTTAAAATATATTTAGCCCTATCCGGACCGAAATGTTCTATCACTGAATCGATAGACTCAATCCACTCTGAAGTTTCTTGAGGGTCCAAATCGGGAACTTGAATTTTAAATTTATCAAATATCATCTAATTTCCTTAATCTAAATTTTTGGTTAGGCATTGAGCCTTTCTGGGATTTTCAAGACGGGCTTGATATACATAGGTTACGAGCAGTGGTAGCGAGATGCTAGCTTCGCCCCAGACCATAATATCTTCTATTTCAATATCATTTTTTCCCCAAGAAACCGCCTCTTGTAATGTTGAACCGGATAGCCCACCGTCCCGAACATCTGCAACGCTTAATTGAATGCCGAAAAGATGTCTTTTTGGTTCATTACCCAACATTTCAGACATAACGACAATATCTTGAGAATAATTTTTTGGAGTTCCGCCGCCGACTATGAATAGACCTGTATCGCCACAGCTAGCTTTTAGATTAGCTAATTCTTTGAAATCCAAAATAGAATCTATGCCTAATGTATCGGACAATTGTTTTTTTCCTTGATGTAATACTAAACCTATTCCCACTGATGAATCATTCAAGGCGGGAGAAAAAATAGGAAGGTTTTTTTCATAGGCCGTTTGAAGAATACTTTCATGACCAAAATTACAATCACTGAGCCATTTTCCAACATTTTGTAAAAATGTACGACTTGAATACCTGCCTGGAGGTAAATCATCAGCTATCTCTTTGAATGTTAAATCCACTTGTTGCATTGCCATTTCATCTACTAAGTGATCATAAACCCTATCTATACCTAAACTTTGTAAATCACCATCATTGAGATTAGGAGTACATTTGTAATGTGTATGTCCTAATGCAAACAACATATCTTGTTCAATAAGTGCCCCTGTACAAACAATAATATCTACTAAATTATTCTTGATTGCATCCACTGCTACTTGATGCATTCCGGCTCCAAATAGACTACCTGAAAGGGACCAAATAATAGATAAATCATCATGGCTCTTTGTCAAATATAAATCAGAAGCCTCGCCTAAATTCCTAGCTTGGAAACTGCTATTTTTGTAGCTAGAAATCAGAGTACTTACATCAGACTGATCACCCATAATGAATTGATTTACAGGTCTACTGAGTAAATTATTTTTGATTTCATTTTGTTCTTTTGTTAAAACCATATTTGGCATTTGAGGAGGTTGTTTATTCTTCCAAATCATTTTTGAACACCCACCCAACCGATTAGTTCCAATTTATACCTTCCTCGTGGTCTAGCAACTGGAAATTTTGCATCTTTTAATCTTTTGATTAATTCAGCATCATTAGTGACTATGACTGCACCATTGTTTGCTGCATTGAATAATAAATCATCAGCACTACCTTCTCCGAGATTATGAATTGGAAAAGTTTTAAACAAAGAAAGAGCTGCTTTTGCTTCGGGAATTGTCAATAATTTTAATTCTCTTAAAACGCAATCAGCAATTTCTATTTGTGATTGAGGTAATAGTTGTGATAATTCTTCAACGATATCAGGACCTCCGTTAAAAGGCCAAAGAAGGATATTGGTATCTGGAAGGATTAATGTCATTCTTCCAGAATGCCGTAGCCTATCAAATGCCACCGGCTTTCGACACGACGACTAATTGCTATGCGTTGTCCTATTGGAGCGCAAACGGTGAGTTTTAGATTTACAGTGACTGTATTTTTATCTACTTTAGTTGGAATTCCGACAGTGGTGCTTGAACCGACGGAAAGCATCAATGGTTCATTTACTTTTAATTCATCAACATCTTGAATACTTTTAGCGCCAACGACCCGATCCAAAAGAGTAACATTCATGCTGAATTTGTCCCAAACAGGTGGTAAAGAACCTAAAGAACCCACTACACCCCCTGTTAGTGAATCTGCTTTAGTAACGGAAGGATCTAGTGTCGTTCCGATAGCTACTAAACCTCCTGATTCTAATTCTTCTCTCTTGCCCCCTCCGTGTAAACTTTCTACTTTTGTTACAATATTTTCCCAAGTATCTTTTATTTTCCTTCCTGGTGCTATTTCTATTTCATCACCTATTTTTACATTTCCTTTGGAGATACTACCGCCTATAACGCCCCCTTGAAGTTTAGAAGGCTTAGTGCCCGGTTTGTTAATATCAAAAGAACGAGCTATATTCATACTAAATTGTTGATTATCATCTTTATTTGATTTATCAAAATGAGTTAAAATAAACTCAATAAGAATATCGATATTTCTATTATGGTGTGCAGAAACAGGAATTATAGGTGCGTCTGCGAGGCTTGATTTTGATAAGAAATCTTTTATTTCTTTGTAAGATTCATTTGCTCTTTCTTGTGAACAGATATCTATTTTATTTTGAACGACTAAAACATCAGTTAGACCCATTATTTCTAATGCAGATAAATGCTCACGGGTTTGGGGTTGAGGGCATTTTTCATTTGCTGCTATTATTAGAATAGCATAATCCATAATTGCTGCACCGCTCAACATAACGGCCATTAATGTTTCGTGGCCTGGAGCATCTACAAAGCTAACAGACCCCACATATTCTTTGCTAAAATCAGTATACGCTTCATTATCTGGTTCGGAAGTGTAAAATGAATCTCCTTTATTTGGAGTGACTTTGTAAAAATTTGCGTCAGCATAACCGAGTTTGATACTGATGCCTCGTTTCATTTCCTCACTGTGTTGATCAGTCCATTTTCCAGTGAGTGCTTGCGTTAATGTCGTTTTACCATGATCTACATGCCCGACCATACCTATGTTCATCATCGGTTGTGAAACCGTCATAAAAACTAACTTACTCCTCTTCTGAATCTTTTTCTTCTTTTGGATTAAATGAATCCTCTATAGATTTAGGACCATGTTCTGTAATTTTAAAATTGATTTGAGAAGTATCTGCACTTATTTGTCGACCTCTTACTAATTTTCTCTTTCGTTGACCTTTAACTGCTGGTATAAAACCTGTTGAATCGCTAAGAAGTAAACGCCTTCTATTTGAGCCATTAATATCACCCCTCATAGGAACGCCAGAACCATCACTACCACCAGTCACTACTAATTTGTAACCCGGCAAATCGAGAAAAATACCATCGATTTCATCATTTATACTTTTGCCGATAATAGCATCAGCGTTTGAACCGGAAACAGTTCCCTTGTATGCTTTTCTTGAATTTGGGTCCGAAATACTTGTTTTGAATTCTGCCATATTATACCTAGAATATAGTGAGGTTCATATACTCATATATTTAAAAAGTGCGTCAGTAGGGTTCATATATAGTTAAGTAAATGGATGTGACATGAAAACCTTAGTAATTGCGTTGGATAGAGATGATGACGTGGGACGTAAAACTGGGTTAAAAAGTCCAATTATAGGTCGAGAAAATAATATTGAGGCTGCAGTTAAACTTGGATTAGCAGATCCGGAAGACAGTGATACTAATGCCATATTCGAAGCAATAAAAACGTACGATAGGATGTTATCTGATAAAATGGAGGTAGAAGTTGTTACCATTTGTGGAGATACGCGAGTAGGAACTAGATCCGATATAAAAATCGCAAATACGTTGGACAAAGTAATAGAACTCACGGGTGCTACAAGAGCTATTTTGGTAACGGACGGTGCAGAAGATAATGAAGTTATACCAATAATCAGATCTCGTTTGAAAATAGATTCTACGAGAGTTGTAGTAGTTAAACAAGCCAAGCAGATAGAAGATGCAGTATACTTAGTATTGAATAAAATACAGGATCCAAAAATCCAAAGAAAGGTCGTACTTCCAATCGGATTAGCGATGTTTGTTTGGGGTGCGTTGCATTTAGTTGGTAAAGCAGATATTGCAGAGGGGACTGCTTTAGTTATTTTAGGAGGATATTTATTAATTAAAGTAGCCGGTTGGGAACAGGCAGTTAGAACGCTATACAATGATGCTTTGACGGGTGGAAGAGCAAGATTCTCACTGTATACGTATTTGACAGGTATAGTTTTAATAATTTATGGAATAACGAAAGGATATCGTGGAGTTTACAATAGTATGAAAACATACTATGGAGAAGAACCTGGGTTAAAATATCAAGATATGAGTATAGAACAAATGATAGAACATGGATTGATTTTTATATCATCTGGAAATGGATTGTGGGAATCATTCCTATTCCCATTTATTTTTGCAATATTGATGGTAGAAACTGGTAGAACTATTGACAAATTTTTATCTACAGGTGAATTTAATATTAATTTTATTCGTTTTGCATTTACCATATTTAGTCTTGGATTAATGGCAGCCGGTGCAATACAGATTGTTAAAGAGATGCTGGGATTCAGAAATGATGATCCTACCTTTTGGGGAGCAGAGGGTGAAGTGAAGGGAATTTTATACATACTATTAGGAGTTGTGTTTTCATTTGTTGGTTTAATTTTACATGATTATTTGAGAGAGAAATTTGAATATTTAGAAGAAAATGAACAAGAGACTGAATAGAATATAATAATGTCAAAAATTCATGTTTTAAGGATAGGGCACAGACCGAAAAGAGATAAGCGAATCACCACGCACGTATGTTTGACTGCGAGAGCTTTTGGAGCAGATGGATTGACTTTGAGTCCTCCAGATAGTCGAATAACTGAAACTATAGAAAAGGTAACTGAAAAATTTGGTGGGAGTTTTGAATTTGAAGATACTAGGCAGCCTAAACAGTTTATAGATAATTGGGAGGGGAAAGTTGTACATTTGACTATGTTCGGTATGCCGTTTGTAGAGACTTTTCCATTAATTAAAAAAATAAAGGAGCCGATATTGGTTGTTGTGGGTGCTGAAAAAGTGCCTGCGTGGACTTTTGAAAAAGCAGATTACAATCTATCTGTAGGAAATCAGCCACACTCAGAAGTAGCTGCTCTTGCTGTTTTTCTACAAAATATGAATGAAAATTGGGAAGGGGGAACAAAAGATGGAAAGGTGGCAGTAGTTCCATCATTATACTATAGGCATTTAGCGAAAACGCCGACTGAAAGTCAAGCATTGACTTTGCATGCTAAAGCAAAAACACAGAAAAAAATAGTGGAACATTGTAAAGCGGTTGCAAAATTATCGCGTAAGGTTGCAATAAAAATGGGAGCCAATTCAGATATTGCATACATAGGTGGACTTTTACACGATATAGGAAAGGCAAAAACGAAAGGGATTGAACATGCACATGTTGGTGGTTCGATAGCTCGTGAAGAAAGTATACATCCTGGAATAGTGCACATAATAGAATCTCATGTAGGTGCAGGAATAACGAAAAGTGAAGCAAAGAGGCTGGGTTTTCCTGAAGGAGTGTATATGCCAAAAACAAAAGAAGCGAAAATAGTAGCTGCTTGTGATAATTTATTTAACGGTACAAAAAGACAGACAATATCTAAAAGAAATGAGTGGCTTCAAACTAAAAAGTTGACAGATGCAGCATCCAGAATTAAGAGATTACACAAATATATAAGTAAAGAAATTGGTAAAGATTTGGATCAATTTTAAATTGAAATAAATATTAAAGTTCCCACGGATAGACGACCCAATCGTCTTTTTTTTCCCAAATATACCAAGTGGGTTTAACGATACTTTGACGATGCCAATGTAAAGTAGCAAAATGAATATAACCTAAAGTTTTAGCATGATTCAGTGTTTTACCTGTATCAGAAATATCATCGACAACCAAACAATTTTCCATCAGAGGCATTTTGTCATCTACAACACTCAAATTTTCAATATTTAATAAATGAGATAAACGAGCTGCAACGGGAAAACCTCCTCTAGGATACGTAATAATTGATTTGAAAATTAGGCCCGAATCTGATATCTTATTAGCTAAATCTTGGCAACCGTTTTCAAAGGTCTGCCAATCTAAGATATCTTTTTTCTGATCGTTGATAATATCACTCCGAATTAACTACAGATTTGGAATCAGAAGAATTTTCCTTTTCGGGGGTTTCTTCTTGTTGTAATTCTGGCTCTACTTGTTTAATCATTTCTATATTGATAAATGAAACGCGACGTTTTTTATTATCGAAAGTGACTTCTTCTGTACCGATTTCGACATTTTTAACTTCAGATTTTACTTCTGAAGAAAATCTATTTCTAATCTGTTCTGCAACATCCACTGCGACATTTATTGCCCTTCCTCTTGATTTTAAAATTACACTATCTATATTATCTCTTGAAAGAAAGGAGAGTATATCTGGAAAATATATGAAAGAATCTTCATTACCAATATAGACTATTCCTGTTCTTCCTTCAATTTGTTTATTGATTCGAACATGCCTCTTAGGTCTTCGTTTATTGAATTTCTTTTTTGTTTGAGTCTTTTTTGATTGGCTTCTACCCTGTGGTTTTGAATTCCTTTTAGAGTTTTTATTTTTATTTTTAGGAGGCTGTTTCTTGGAATCGGATTTTTTCTCAGCCATGAGTCTTCATCATTGTGATTATTAGCTTATATTTATCGATTTCAGTCGAAGGTTTCGTGAACCCATTTGATTTCTATACGAGAATTGAAAAGAAGACTTAGAATGAGAAGGATTAAACATAGAAAACTTACAGCTATGAGTATTATTGATGGGCTATGATGTAATGAAAGGCTTAGAATGGTCATCAAAACCATAGGTGGTACTGAAACGAAAAAGAATTTAATAAAAACAATTGCATCAAATAAAGCTGAATTAGTCCTCAGACCTGTTGTCCATGCCGTATAATTTACTATGTACAGCCCTACAACTATCATGACTAAAATGCCGAGAGGCAATAACCTTAGTTCGCCACTAAGGGCTGCGATAATAGAAATAAAGATTAGAGGAATCCACCAAGTAGTCCAAACAAAGAGAAGTAATCTAGCCCTTATTACATCAGGAACTGTGACTGGCAGAGTACTGTAGAAACCGGGATTATCCATTGAGTTTAGCCAAGAATATATCATAGTTCCGAAAAAACCAACCATTGTACCGTAGAATAATGTATTAAATTCTAATTCAATAGTAATGCCTTCATCTAAAAACCAATTTACAAGTGTTAAAACAGATAGAGGAACTACAAAAGAGAAGAACATTTTGACGCCCGTTTTACTTCTCATCAAATCTATTCTTTCTTTGGCTGCAATAGCCGGTATTACTAATCTTGAATGTTTATTGTAGCTTTCTAGAATCTGTAAAAATCTATTTTGAAACCCCTGAATTTTTGGCTCCGTTGGTTCGTAAAAATTGCCTATTAAAAGACTCGAAATGGTGGACAAAATTAAAGGCAAAGATATAGCCAGCAAAAGATAAATGATACCGGCACCTCCGTACCAATCTTGAGCTGGAGAGTTTATGTTTTCAGATAAAGAGAAAGCTAAAATGATAAAACCAGAACAGCCTGCAATAACAGCTGCTTTGATTGTTATACGATAGAGACTTGATAAAAGAAAAGAGAGTGAGAGGCCTAGGGTAAAAGATAAAAATATAGAAAAGAGAAAATGAAGTAGAGAAACTGGATTGTGATCTGTGAATACGGAGCCTAAAAGCATCCCCAAACCGAGAGGTATGAAAGTCAAGAAAGAATAGAACACAATTTCTTTTGCGAAATAGATACTAAGGGCTTTACGATGGCTTAGAGGTTGAGTGTTTGATAACCCAATTATAAGTGCGTAACTTCCTATAATTCTTTCGAGAAAATCATTACCGAAAAAGGCTAAACTGCCAGCAAAAAGACCATAAAATAATAGACCAATATGAATGCCTCGAAGCATTTCATTACTGTCTGTATCTCCAATTAAACTATCAGAAGTGAGTAAACCCAAAAAACCGGCTAATGCAATTAAAACTGGAAATGCGTAGAAACCCTTTCTATTGGTAAAACTAGTGTTTAGTCTTACTTCTTCTCTAATCATTAAATTGAGAATTTTATAAATCATGTAACGATTTCGTGAAACAAGTCTTCAAGAGACAAGTTCTGTTTTTTCAACTCTTCAAGCTCTATATTGGCTTGCATGGTTCCGTTGTGAATTATAGCAGCGCGATTACAGAGTCTCTCTGCATTTTCTAATAAGTGAGTATTTAGAAAAACGGTACCACCCTCCTTGACATATGTTTTGAGATATTCTCTAACTTCGGATTGAACAATAGGATCTAAATTTATGAATGGTTCATCTAAAAACAATATTTCAGGTTTAGCAATGAAAGCTGCAGCTAACATTACCTTTTGGCGTTGACCTCTGGATAGATTTTTACAGATTCTACCTTCCATAGGACCTAAATCAAAGAAAGATAGCCAATGTTCTACTTCACTATTCTTGATACTTCTTATTTCAGAAACCATTTCTAAAACTTCCCTAGGTGTTAGAAAACTTGGAGGAGATTCCTGCTCAGGAACTATACCTGCTAAATTACGAACTTCGATTGGTTCGTTGTCTGGATTAAAACCTAAAACGGTCGCTTCGCCAGAAGTAGAATTTATTTGACCGGTGAGTACTTTCAAGAGAGTAGTCTTACCGGCACCATTGGGACCTAACAGACCGTAAAAATCACCCTTGTCTACTGTGAATGTAACATCAGATAACGCTTTGACGTCTTCATAAAATTTTGATAGATTGGTAACTGAAATGACTGTCATGTCTTAGAAATGAAATATAACCTAATTAATATAGAGACTGTTACATAATTCAGATTGAGCGGGGGTCGCATAGCCTGGCCAATTGCGCTGGGTTTAGGACCCAGTCCTTAGTGGTTCGCCGGTTCAAATCCGGCCCCCCGCACCACTTATTTTTGCATAGATTTAGAAATGGTGGGCCTGCCCAGATTTGAACTGGAGTCTGTACTCCCCCAGAGTACAAGGATGCCAAACTACCCCACAGGCCCTCTCAACTACAATGGAGAGATAACTAAAGGCCTACTGTAAAATATATATTCTATAGGGCGAACCTTTAAGAATAATAATTAGGAATTGGAAAACATGGACGCACAGACTTTAATTTTTCTGATGTCAGGAATAATGTTTATCGCAGCCTTCGGGTTTGGATACTTGCCTCTCAAATTAGATTTATCATCGAAACGTGTAATGCAGTTTACAGCGATTGGAGCTGGCGTCCTGATTTCTTCAGCATTTCTTGTAGTAATACCAGAAGGAATGGAAATTATAGAAGGGCATGAAGAACATGAAGAAGAAGAGGAGCATGCTGAAGAAGGGGGAGAAGAAGAGGAGGAGGAAGGGCATGAAGAAGAACATGCAATCGAACCTTCTGTACTCGGTATGGCAATGTTAGTAGGATTTGTAGTGATGCTTATGTTAGAGGTATTTGGATTGCCTCATGCAGTGCATCATGATGAAGATAAAGATCTATTAGGGATATCTGCAACGATTGGACTGATAATTCACGCTGCTGCAGATGGTCTTGCAATAGGAGCTTCGGTATCCAGTAGTACTGAAACTGGTTTAATCGTATTCGTTGCAATTATGTTACATAAGGGTCCTGCTGCATTCGGTCTGGCATCATTCTTAGAACATATCAAACTCGAAAAACAGAAATCACAGTTATACTTGCTCATATTCGCCTTATCTTCACCGATAATGGCTATTGTAACATTCTTTGCCCTTAAAGATACTACATTGGCTACTGATGAAAATATAGGATTAGCATTGATGTTTTCAGCAGGTACATTCATCTATGTTGCAACAGTAGATGTTCTACCTCAAGTTCATAGTCATGAACACGAAAAAGATACTACAGTTTGGTATGTTGTTTTAGGAATGGTATTAGTCTATGTAACGACATTACTCAGTCATCAACATTAAATCAGATAAATCTTTCAAGCCCCTAATAGGGATTGCACCTGCATTCTGTAAATCGGCAGCTGAATGTAATTTTATCAGTGCATATACTTTTATTTTTGCACGGACGGCCGCTATGACTCCTGTGATACTGTCTTCAACAACTATACACTCATTAGGTTTGAAGCCCATCTGTTTTGCAGCATAAAGAAACAGATCAGGTGCCGGTTTTGGAATGCCGACATCGGAAGCTGTGAATATCCAATCTGTGAAAAAATCATACAGACCAGTTAGCGTTAATGATTCACGAACGTGGAGAGGTTCTCCATTAGAAGCGACGCAGATTGGAATTGAAAGGCTTTCGAGTAAATCTTGAGCACCTTCTACTGGAACTAATTCTTTTTTCCAAGCTAGGCTGACATTCTTAATCAATCTTTCAAGCCAACCGTCTGGAACTTCTTTTCCAGATAGTTCTTTCATTTGGTAAAGAACTTCATCAATAGTTTTTCCACCAAAAATAGCCGTAGCTTCGGCACCCGACATCTTAATGCCGAGCTCTCCTGCCATATCGGCAATAATTCTATTTGTAACATGTTCGCTTTCTACTAAGGTACCATCGCAATCAAAGATGACACATTTAGGAATCATTGTTAATGATAAAAGAAATAAAGCTATTAATCGTAAGGCATTAACTCATCTATAACATCTTTATGAGCTAAAAAAACCCTGCGGCAGCAGTATCTTTCTATACCTAAATCATCCATTACTTCGGCAGGATCTTCGCCACTATCTCTACGGGAAACGTATTCCTCATAAGAGCCTGCTATTACTTTATTGCATGAAAAACATCGGATTGGAATTAACATAATATTACCTGTATGATTTTTGCCTCTTGCTCCTAGCACCCCTACCCATTGGGTGTTTAGACTCTTTCCTTCTAGTATCATTGACTAAAAGACTTCTGTCGTATTTTGAATAGAGCTGTTCTAAATCGTCATCATCGAACCATGCGACTAGGCCTCTTGCAATAGCAGTTCTGGCTGCTTCTGCTTGACCCATAAAACCTCCTCCTTCAACTTTGACTTTGATATCTAATCTGGAAGTACGTTTACCTGCTAACTCTAAAGGTTCCCTTATCTTTAATCTAGCTAAATCCGGTTCATAGAGATCAACTGGTTTACTGTTTATCGTAACTTTTCCTTTACCGGAACTGAAAGTAGCTCTTGCTACTGCTTTTTTTCTCTTTCCGCTTTTGTGCACAATTTTCTTAGCCATTTATTTTAGCTCCTAATAATTGAGACACTTCTCCTAATGTCATATATTTTCCATCACTATTAGCTTTAGCTGAATCTACTATTTCTATTTTTTTGTCAGTATTTGACGGAACGCCTACGTCGACTTTGAGTCTCTTGAAAGCGGAACGGCCACTCGGTTTTTGATACGGTATCATTCCTCTAACGGCCCTTTTCAACATCATATGTGGTGCTCTTGGGTATCTAGGACCTTTTCTAGGATGATTTAGAGTTCTCTTTTCTACATATTCGGCAGTTATATTTGCTCTGGAACCTGAAATGAGAACTTTCTCCGCATTTACAATATGAATTTCATCGCCATTGATTAAACTTTTAGCTACGTGACTTGAGAGACGGCCCATGATACAATCTGTAGCATCGATTGTTCTCATTATCCCATCAACCTCAAACCTGAACCTTTTGGATTTTTCTTTGCCATTTCATCTAAACCTACACATTTACCACCAGCAGCCTCTATCTTAACTTTAGCTGCGTTGCTGAAACTGTAAGCTCCGACTGTTACTTTCTTAGAGATGTTACCAGAACCCAATAACTTTCCAGGTATTACGATTTTTTCACTACTTTTAACATTATATTCTAAACGGCTAACATTTATTGAAGGCCAATTTTTAGAAGATTTCTCTAACAATTTAGCCGTTGTTCTCCAGATATTACCCTCTTTTTCTCTTCCTATAGTCTTCAATTCACTGATTAGCCCACTTAAGTGGAAATTGCTCTTTCGATGTTTTGTTGACATAATCTTCACGTGAGATAGAGGTGCACGCAAGATGCCCACTATATAAAGAACTAAGGTGGTAGAATCTCGACCCCGTTACTTGTAATTTTTAGCCTATTAGAACTGAATAAATGTAACGCTTCAGGGAATGCTATATGTTCTTGAACTAAAATTCGACTGGACAATGTTTCCTCTGTATCATCTGGCTTGACGACTACTTCTTTTTGTAATATTATAGAACCGGTGTCAACTCCCTCATCTACAAAATGAACAGTGCAACCGCTCTTTGTTGCGTTCGCTTCTAAGGCATCCCTATGAGCGTGCGCACCTGGAAAAAGAGGGAGTAAGGATGGGTGAATATTCAAAATACGATTCTTGTAATTAGATATGAATTCCTTAGACAGTATTCTCATAAAACCGGCTAAAATTATTCCTTCTACGTTATATTCATCTAATTTGGCCATTACTTCAATATCGAAAGCGACCCGCTCCTTATCTGTATGATTGATAAAAATCCAGTCAATGCTATGTTTTTCAGCACGATCTATGGCTTTTGCCTCTTTGTTATTAACTACTAATAAAACTAAATCAACATTTGGCAAATCCCCCCTCTCTGAAGCATCAATTAGGGATTGAAAATTGCTTCCGCGACCCGAGGCTAAAACTGCTATTCGCATAATTTATAATAGAACGGAGATAAAATTACTTTTTAGTGTAAGTAATGAGTGCTCCATCACCGATTTCCTCAACTTTTTCCATCTTTAACTGAATTAATGATGATTCCTTATCAAAGCCCCTACCGCCCGCTATAGTTGGTGTTGTTGCACCGCCTATTATCTTACTAGAAACGAAAAGAATGAATTTATCAACTAACCCTTCTCTGAAAAATGACCAAATAACTTTTGCTCCACCTTCCACTAATAAATTTTCTACACCCATGTCTGAGAGTTTTTTCATTAGTAGATGTAAATCTACTTCATTACTACCGCATGATATTATCTCTACATTATTTTTAGGACTTGTAAACCCGTTATTGCCTGTGGCAATGACTGTCTTAGATTCTTCATTCATCACCCTAGCATTAAGTGGTGTTCGAAATTTTGTATCTAAAACTATTCTGATTAAATTATTATCACTAGATGAATTGTTTCTAATTGTTAAACTTGGATCATCCTGTAAAACTGTCTCTATACCTACCAATATAGCATCATTTTCAGCTCTCAAAATGTGTAACCTCTCTAAATCTAGCGTATTTGAAAGATTTACTTTACGCCTATTTGAAAGAGCTATCTTTCCATCTGCAGAAGCTGCACAATTAACAGTCACAAAAGGGGCCATTGATTTACATATAGCTGTACCTTAAATTAGTTGAGTACCTACTCAAAAATGAGTATCTATTACCTCTAGAGGAACTGCCTCTCCTTTTTGATTATACGCTTTCCATGAATTTTTAGAGTATGGATATGCTACAATTATGTGAATATGACCGAACTTTCCAAAAAGATGTAAATCCTCATCTGACCACCTTGTATCTGGGACTGGGTGTGAATGTATTACTCCACAAATAGACCGATCTGGCGGAAGCATATGTAAAGGAAGAATTGCGTGTTCTTCTCCAGAAATAGTTCCTGGAATGGGGATTATTTCAGTTATAGTTCCATTTTCCGCCCTTATTGCAGCAGCAAATTCATAGGGATGTTGATCCTTAGAACATTCGAATACTAAATCTAATGTCTCTTTCAGTATTGAAGTTATTTTTTCCATTTAATAAGACTCATCATCACTAGGGAAATTCACTTCCCTAACATCTTTGATGTAGGATTTTATGGCTTTATCTATATCTTTTTCTAAATTTAAATAACGACGAATAAATCGAGGATTGAAATCAACAGTAATACCGAGTAAATCGTGAAGAACTAAAACTTGACCATCGACTCCTGAACCTGCACCTATGCCTATAGTAGGGATATTGATTTGTTCAGTGACATTAGTTGCGAGAGCTGATGGTATTTTTTCCAAAACTATTGAAAAGCAACCTGATTCTTCTAGAAGCTTAGCATCTTCTAATAATTTTTGAGCTTCTCTTTCTTCTTTGGCTCTGACAGTGTAAGTTCCAAATTTATAAATCGATTGAGGTGTTAAACCTAAATGACCCATAACAGGTATTCCTGCAGTTAAAATTCTCTTGACCGAGTCTATTACTTCAGAGCCTCCTTCTAATTTAACGGCATGAGCTCCTGATTCTTTCATAATTCGAATAGAAGAGTTTAGAGCTTCCTTGGAATCTCCCTGGTATGACCCAAATGGGAGGTCGACAACAATCAGCGATCTTTGAGCAGCATTGACGACAGATGTTGCGTGATATATCATTTGATCTAATGTGATGGGGACTGTAGTTTCATGTCCTGCCATAACATTTGATGCAGAATCGCCAACTAAGATGACATCTATACCTGCCATATCTACTAATTTAGCTAAGGAATAATCATAAGAAGTGAGCATGGCGATTTTTTCGCCCTCTAACTTCATCTTTTGAAGTGTGTTTGTGGTAACTCTGGTAACGCCCTTTGAAGAAGCCATAAGAATACTCAAAGAAGGAGGCTAATAATACTACTTTTGATGTTAAATTTATAAAAAAAGGTACCAGAATTGCGTATAGAAATAGTAAGAGAACAGACCAATTAAAGCACCCTAATTCTTATTAAATGGTGCGGGACTTTTAACCCGTGCTGGGACACGACTACATACCTATTGCGATATTCACATTGCTAGCTATAAGTTTTCCAACTTTAACGTTCTTTATGGGACGTTTTTTTAGACCCAATAATGACAATCCACTCAAACGTTCAACTTATGAATGTGGAGAAACACCTATTGGAGATGCCCATATTCAATTCCATTTTCAATATTATATGTTTGCAATATTGTTCGTTGTTTTTGATATAGTTACAGTGTTTGTACTTCTCTGGATGGTTGCGTACAATGCTTTAACTATAGAAGCAAAAGCAATAATGGGAGTATTCATGGTTTGCTCGCTTCTTGGATTATGGTATGCTCTAAGTAAAGAGGATGTGATTTGGATATGAAAAAGGAAAAGGTACGTGGAGATGCAGAACGTCGACGCTCAGTTGGAGCTATGACTACTGATTCTGATTTAATTATGGAAGATCCGCCAGCTGGAGACTGGCTTACTTTACGTTCAGATCAATTGTTAGAATGGATAGATGATGCAGTTTACAATGTAAGTGAAGCAACTGGAATTAGAGAAGTGATGAATAAAATAACTCGTCCGATTTTTAATTGGGGTATGCGCTTCTCCCCGCATCCGCTTCACTTTGGAATAATGTGTTGCGCTTTAGAAATGGGAGCGGCATCAGGGCCTGATTTTGATGCAGAACGTGTTGGCGTGATATACCGATCATCACCAAGACAATGTGATATTTTGATTGTAAACGGACCCGTTTGTGAAAAATTGAGACCGAAACTGAAAACGTTATACGAACAGATGCCCGAACCTAAATGGGTCATAGCAATGGGCGAATGTGCAATTTCAGGAGGCCCGTATTGGGACTCTTATTCTGTAGTAGCCGGTACTGATACTTTCATACCTGTAGATGTCTATATTCCTGGTTGTCCAGTGCGTCCGGAAGCACTAATCCATGGACTTCTTACATTGCAAAAAAAGATTAGAGATCACGAACCTGGAATGTTTTTGAGGCGTTAAATTGAATATTGAAGAAACAATTGAAGCGTTAGCCAATCTTAAAGGTGTAAAAGACACCGGAATGATTAGACAACGGACTGGGTATCTTGAAATCGAGAAAGAGGAGATAGTAGGTATTGCAAAAAAAATTAAAAATGAATTTGGATTTGATCATTGCTCCTGTATATCTGCTGTTGACTATCAAACGGAATTCGAAGTCGTTTATCATTTCTCCCGTATAGATGATGAAGGTGAAATGTTGGAAATGCGGGTTATTTTGCCTAGAGATTCTCCTGCCATAGATTCGATAACTGAGTTATGGGGTGGAGCTGATTGGCATGAAAGAGAAGCGTATGATTTGATGGGGATTTATTTCATTGGACATCCGAATTTGAAGAGAGTATTGTTACCAGATGGATTTGCTGGACATCCATTACGAAAAGATTACGTTTATGAGATACATGAGGAGGAATGGTAAATGAGTGAGATGTGGATACACATGGGTCCGCAACATCCGATGACTCATGGACTTTGGAACCTGCGTGTAAAAGTAGATGGAGAGACTATAACAGATGCAGAACCTGAATTAGGATATTTGCATCGTTCCGTAGAAAAACTTGGTGAAAGACGTAAATTCTTCATGAATACGACTTTGACGGATAGATTGTGCTATGCTAGTGCGATGACCTGGAGTCATTGTTATGT
Organism: Marine Group III euryarchaeote CG-Bathy1; assembly: GCA_001875425.1. Lineage (GTDB taxonomy): Archaea > Thermoplasmatota > Poseidoniia > MGIII > CG-Epi1 > UBA102. The sequence goes on from MIYU01000017.1 coordinate 64,124, forward strand.
ACAAACGATTGAGGAACTTATGGGAGTTGAGGTTCCACCACGAGCAGAATATACCAGAGTAATAACTTTAGAATTACAAAGAATAGCATCTCACCTTATGTGGATGGGTGCTTTCATGCCAGATTTAGGTTTAATGACTGGATTTTTGTATGGTTTCCGTGATAGAGAGATGTTTCTCAACTTACTAGAGATACCTAGTGGTGGTAGAATGCTCTATAATTATATGAGAGTAGGAGGGGTGAAAAGAGATCTACCTACAGGATACGCAGGAAAAACTGAACGTGTATTAAAAACAATGGAAACTAGATTAAATGAGTATGAGAATTTGTATGATTCTTCTAAAATATTTAGAATGCGTACACAGGACGTTGGTAAGATTAAAGATAGTGACGCTAAAAATTGGGGCATAACTGGACCGAATATTCGTGGTTGTGGTGTTCCTTTTGATGTCAGAAAAGCAGACACCTATTCAATTTATGATGAACTTGATTGGGAACCGCAAACAGCGTCAGCAGGCAATGGTTGGGGAGATTGTTATAGTAGATATAGAGTAAGAGTTAATGAAATTCAAGAATCGATTAATATCATTCGTCAGGCATTGGAAAAAAGACCAGAGGGGCCGATAATGGCTTCGAAGGTTCCTGTTAGAACAGAAGGTGCAGCTTTCCGTAGAACTGAAGATTCAAGAGGTGAAGCGTTGATGTATGTTGTAGGTGATGGAACTGATAGACCTTATAGGTGGAAAATTAAAAGTCCGATGTTTACTACTGTTTCCGCTTCTCCAAATTTCCTGAAGGGATACAAGATAGCAGACATACCTGCCATAATGGGGAGTATTGACATGTGTATTGGGGAGACTGACAAATGAATTTACTAGGATTGTGTAAATTGATAGTTACCAAAACAACCATTCCAATTCTCATACCTATTCTTGATTTCCTATCCATCTCAATGCCTCCTTTTACAAATCCTTTTGCAGATACTGCAAGATGGATAGAGACTGACGGAGGCGTGACTACGTTGGCATGGTTTGTAGCAGTACAGATTGCTTTTGCGATTGGAATGACAAATCTAGTAATGATGGTATACTTAGAGAGAAAAATAGCGGCACGAATAATGGATCGTAGAGGGCCCATGCTGTCGTTTTATGCTTTGAAAGAAGTCTTCGATGATTTAGGTGGTGGTGGTGCGCGTAATATAATTAAAAATTATAGTGGGATTGGATTCTTACAGAATGTAGCTGATGGAATTAAGTTCTTTACTAAAGAGGCTATTTTTCCAGAGAAAAGTGACAAACTTCTATTCAGTATAGCACCGATAATGTTCATATCTTCATCTGTTGTTTTATTCGGTTTAGTTCCTCTTTCAGATAGGTTTGCCGCAAATGCTGCGCCAGCTGGGGTTTTGCTAGTTATGGCTGCTTTTTCTGTAGCGCCCGTTAGCATACTTGCGGCCGGTTGGGCTGCGAATAACAAATATACTTTGATAGGTGGGATGAGGTCTGCTGCACAGCTAATGGCATACGAAATTCCGCTATTACTGAGTATGGCAGGTGTGTTCTTAGTTGCTGGTTCGTTTCATCCAGTAGACATAGTACAACAGCAACAAGAAGCGACTTGGTTGCTAGGATTGCCTATGTGGAATATTATACCTCAATTTATTGGATTTGTAGTATTTATGATTTGTATTTTGGCGGAAGTAGAAAGAACTCCTTTTGATCTTCCCGAAGCAGAAGCAGAATTAGTAGAAGGATGGACTACCGAATATTCGGGAATGCGATTTGGTTTATTCCTGATGGCCGAATATATTCGAGGTTTTGCCGGTGCTGCTGTAGCCACCATATTGTTTTTGGGTGGTTGGACTGGACCTGGACTTATTCCAGAATTCTGGTTCTTACTAAAAGTGTATTCAATATTTGTATTTTTCGTATTTTTACGTTGGACAGTACCACGTATAAGAACTGATCAAATTTTAATATTGGGATGGAAGAGATTGTTGCCTCTTTCTATACTTAACCTTGTTATTGTAATATTGATGACTGAATTTTCATCAGGAGTCCTATAATGGGAGCATCGAGAAAAACACCAACACCAAGCTTGATTGATCTATATATCAAACCGTTTACGGTTACGATAAAACAATTTTTGAGAGCGACTTTCGGAAAGCCTCAAACCGTTCTTTATCCATTGGAAAAGAGAGAATTGCCAGCCACATACAGAGGAATGAATGCAGTCATATGGGATCTTTGCATAGGTTGTGGAATATGTGCTGAAGTGTGTCCGAATAGATGTCTCAAGATGAAGCCGGAAAATTTAACAGAAGAAGAACAGGCAAAAGCGTGGTATGGTTCACACCTTTCAAAAAGAAAGAGTACGCCAGAAAGACCTGCCATTAATTTTGGACATTGTATGTTCTGTGGATTTTGCGAAGATTACTGTCCTACAGGTGCAATGACTATGACGGATTTCTATGAGATGGCAGACACTACGAGAGAGGGGTTAGTTTATCCTGCGAGATCCTTGAAAGTAGATTTAGATGAAGTGCCACAACTACCATTAACAAACTACACTATGGAATCGCCAGCTTTAGATACTGAAGTATGTATCGGCTGTAGTAAATGTGTAGATAATTGTCCAACCAATTGTATAATAATGGATGATGGCCCAATAACTAAAACTCTGAAAAGTGGAAAGGAGAGAAATGTTCCTGTTCCATACTTCGATTATACGATATGCATAGGTTGTTCGACTTGTGTGAAGGTTTGTCCAGTTGACTGCCTGCATATGGAACCGATTGCAAACACGGCAACTAGTGGATTGATAGAGCAGTTAGAAGGAGTAGCTAAAGCTGAATGAGTGTCGAAGTTGCTGTATTTTGGTTATTAGCCACTTTAATCTTATTTGCAGCTTGGGCAATAGTAATTGGAACAGACATTGTTAGATCTATAGTTTGGCTAACAATTGTATTCTTGTTAACTTCAGGAATTTTTATTATTGCTGATGCTGAATTTTTAGCCATAATACAAGTATTAGTGTACGTAGGTGCGGTTTCAGTAGTGATACTATTTGGTGTTATGTTAACTAGAAGAACTTTAAGAGGTTCAACAGAAGATGTATAGGGATGCAGCAACGATAAGAGACACGTTAGTGTCAATTTTGGTGATATATGTAGTGATTGGATTAATTTTTTCACCCTTACAAAAATTGAATGAAGCTGAAACGATTGAAGAGGGCGTTCATCCTATATTACCTACTGATGGATTCTATCACCATAATCGAACAGTTCTATTCGAATGGACTTCAGCTACAGAGATGTACAAAATTACAGTTCAAAATGAAACCGAAACATTACTAGAAGAAGAAGTATATGGAACATCGTCTCACAGAACTACTAGATTGAATGTAGATAATTATACATATCAAATAGAATTTCAACCGATGAATGAGGCTGATTTACAAATTATACAATCTGGAAATTTCAGTTTAGAAAATCCATCGAAACATACATTTGATTGGGAAAGGATAACTATTACATATGATATAGAAATATATGATGGAGCAGTTTTATTCAGAGAGATAAATAGTATTGAAACAAATGAAACATATGTAGATGGATTTGAAAATGGTGTTAGTTATACGTGGCAAGTAAGAGCGAGCGATGGAGAAGGAACATCGTCAGAATGGTCGAATACTTATTCTGTAAATGTGGGAACTACACATTTTCTTGCACTTGAATTATTCAATAATTGGCAAATGTCATTTGTATTGATTGGGATGATTTTAGTAATAGCATTAGTAGGTGGAGTTTTCCTAGCTAGGAGGGAAGAGGATGATTGATCCTGTCCATTATCTAGCATTTTCATCTATGTTAATGATGATAGGCGTTTACGGCGTTATAACGAATAGAAATGCAATTGTTGTTTTGATGTCGATAGAGATAATGTTAACTGCTGCAAATGTAAATCTAGTCGGATTCTCTAGTTTCTATAGCGATTTAAATGGACAAATATTTGCATTGTTTGTAATCGCCATAGCTGCCGCCGAAGTAGCAATAGCTTTGGCAGTATTCCTAAGTCTATACAATCAACGAGACACTATCGAGCTCGATTTACTCAATAGATTGAGGTTCTGATATGTTCGGTTTCGACGTTTTAGATCATACTTGGTTAATACCGGCATTTCCATTTTTAGCATTCTTAGCAATCTTACTTCTTGGAAAACAAGACTATCCGACATTCAAAGGAGGAGAAAGAGGTGGTGCAATTGCTGCCGTTGGTATTGGATTAGCGGCCCTTCTATCTATAATGACTGCTTACCAAGTTTTGGTAAAGGACGTATTACACGATGAACATTACATACAAACAGAAAGAGTATGGTTTGAAGGAAATACATTTGCATTTGATGTTGGAACATATGTAGACTCCCTAGCTGCGTTGATGTTGTTTGTTGTTGGAACAATATCGTTCTTAGTTGTTGTATTTTCAATGGGATATATGGCAGGAGAGGGCGATAGAAGAGTTAGATACTTTGCAGAAATATCTCTTTTTGTTTCAGTAATGTTAGGACTGATAGTCTCTAATTCATTGTTACTTCTTTTCATATTTTGGGAATTAGTTGGTGTCTGTTCGTATCTCCTAATAGGATTCTGGTATGAGAAACCGTCAGCAGCTTCCGCTGCAAAAAAGGCATTCATAGTTACTAGAATTGGAGATATATTCTTCCTGCTTGGATTAATAATATTATACAATACATTTGGAACTCTTAGATTTGATGAATTGTTCCATGATCATGATGCTTTAGCAAGTCACGCAACCGAATTGAAATGGGCAACTTTATGTATATTTGGTGGTGCTGTTGGTAAATCAGCACAATTCCCTCTTCACTTTTGGTTACCAGATGCAATGGAAGGTCCGACTACTGTTTCGGCCTTGATACATGCAGCCACCATGGTGAAAGCTGGCGTATATCTAATTGCGAGATTTTTCCCATTGATGGTGCACAGTCCTGATACATTAGTTTACATTGCCGTAACAGGTGCTGTAACTGCATTCATTGCAGCAGCGATGGCGATGGTAATGAATGATATCAAACGAGTCTTAGCTTATTCTACAATTTCACAGTTAGGATACATGTTCCTTGCACTTGGTGCTGGAGGTTGGGCATTTTGGAATTCTGGCGGTGGAGAATTATCTGAAGCCCATGGATATACTGCAGGTATGTTTCACTTAATGAATCATGCATTCTTCAAAGCTCTTCTTTTCCTCGGTGCAGGATCTGTAATACATGCAGTTCACACACAAGATATGCGTGAAATGGGGGGGTTGAGGAAGGCTATGCCTATTACTTCTTTGACTATGGGTTTAGCTGTTTTATCAATTTCAGGAATACCATTCTTCTCCGGTTTCTGGTCTAAAGATGAAATATTAGAAGCGGTACATCACAATGGAGAATATAGTGTAATCTTTAGTTTCCTCTGGGTATTAGCATTGCTTACTGCAGGAATGACTGCTTTCTATATGACTAGAATGTGGATGATGACCTTCAGTGGACCTCTAGAAAAAAGAAGTACAGATTTAGTCAGAGCAAAAGGATACGATGATAGTGGTGATTGGGTATTGGACGAAAAAGAGATAGAAAGTCACGCTCATGAATCGCCAAAAATTATGACTGTGCCATTGATGCTTCTAGGATTTATGGCGGTCTTTTCAGGATTCTTCCTTTTTATTGGAAACGGATTCGGTTCGGCAGTATATTATGGACATCATGAATCGAAAGATGCATTTGTATTGATTGAACATATAGTTACTTCGAGTTTGACACATCTCTCAATTGCAGTGGCCCTTACTGGAACTACATTAGCCACTATTATGTATTATCAAGCAGATTATCCTGGTGCACCACCGTCATCTAAACCTGAGTTCATAGCTAACAATGCAGTTACTAGGTGGTTACATGAATTCCTAAGTCAGCGACTATACATTGTAGCTTTAACCGATTGGATAGGAATGAAAACATGGGATACGATATCTCAAATTTGCGACTTGTTTGATCGAAGAATAATAGATGGAATGGTTAATGGAACCGCTTCATTCACAATGAATTTGGGTGAGACTTTACGTAAAGTACATACTGGTTTTACTGCCCACTATGCTTCACTTTCAGTTGGTGGCCTTGGGGTACTTGTAATTCTTCTTAGAGTAGTATTTCCTGCAGTGGGGTGGACATGATGAATGGAAAATATTTCCTGATTTGCATCGGTCTTCTAATGTTATTACCTCAAGCATCTGCAGACAATTACACAGTGTATGTTGTAGAGGAAGGTTCAGACTACAAGTTTGATCCAGATATAATCAAAGTGAATATTGGTGATAATGTTACATTTGTATGGGTAGATACACAATTCAGTCACAACGTAGTGGAAGTAGAAGATGAAGATGCTACAACCTCCAATGGCGGTTTTGAATCGGAATTTGGTGTTGGAAATTATACGTGGGAACTACCTGAATTTTATACTACTCAAGAAGGAACATACGAATATGTTTGTACACCACATGCAACCCTTGGAATGCGAGGAGTTATAGTTGTTGGACCTGGTGCAATAGAGCTTTCTGAATCTTGGGCAGAGGGAATACCTTGGTTAGCATTTCTGATTTTCACACCATTGATTGGTGTAGCTATGATTCTTTTCTTCCGTCAAAATGTAGAAGCACCAAGATTGATAGCTATGCTTACGACGATTACGACACTCTGTATGTCTTTGATTGTTTTTACAAAAGCAGGATCTGATAGTGGATTCAAAATGCTTGAAAATTATGACTGGGCACCTGGATATGGATTTTCATTACTTCTAGGAGTTGATGGATTAAGTTCTCCAATGATTCTCCTAACTGGATTACTTGGACCGATAACTGTAATGTTCGCTTGGGATGAAGAGAAACGTAGAGCCCTATTCTTCTCACTTCTACTATTAATGCAAACTGCAGTCTATGGTGTATTCCTTACTTTGGACTATCTAATGTTCTATGTTTTCTGGGAATTGACATTGATACCTATGTTCTTTTTGATTGCTGTATGGGGTGGTGAAAATAGAAAATATGCATCGATTAAATTCTTTATCTATACGTTCACGGCGTCAGTAATTATGCTGGTTGGTTTTATGGCATTATACTTTGAAGCCGGCCTTGGAACATTTTCAATGATAGAGATTGCAAAGGTTTCACCGGAATTTGATAGAACTTTCCAGATATGGACGTTTGCAGCTTTGTTCATTGGCTTTGCTGTCAAAATACCTGTAGTACCTTGGCACACTTGGTTACCGGATGCACACGTTCAAGCACCAACTGCTGGAAGTATTATCCTAGCAGGATTGATGTTGAAACTAGGACTTTATGGCATGATTAGAGCAGCCCTTACCGCCGCACCACTCGGTGCTGAATATTTCCAAGACTTGATGATTTTCTTAGCTATAGTTTCGATATTGTATGGTGGGATGCTAAGTTTAGCGCAAGACGATTTGAAAAAATTGGTGGCATATTCAAGTGTGAGCCATATGGGCATTGCACTTTTGGGCATAGCTACATTCACAGAATTAGGATTGGCAGGAGCGATGTACATGGGCTTTGCACATGGAATATTAAGTCCAGGAATGTTCATGATTGCAGGAGCAATTCATCATCAAGTTGGAACTAGATCGATATCTAAATTAGGAGGAATAGCCCAGAAGCAACCTAATACTGCTGGAATGTATGCAGTAATATTCTTAGGAAGTTTGGGGCTGCCTGGATTAGCTGTATTTATTTCTGAATTGAGTGTTTTCATAGCGTTCTTTGAAACACATGGATATTGGGTACTTCTTCCACTAATAGGTATGTTGATTACTGCTGGATATCATTTATGGGCCCTTCAGAGAGCTGTCTTTGGAGAATTAACAGAAAAGGTTGATGTTGAAAAGATGCATGAATCGCCTTGGTACGAGTCTAGTCCTATGTTTGCCATTATTATTTTATCTGCAATTTTTGGAATATATCCTCATATATTGATGGAACCGGTAACTACAGCTTGCTATGATGTATTACGCGTAATGGGGGCGATCTAGAATGGAAGGATACTGGCTACTTACACCTGAAATAATACTCCTAATTGGAGCAATGGTTACTCCAGGATTATATTTCATTACAAATAAGAATACTCAATTGTCAACATACTTAGGAACTGTATTTCTAATGTTGTCATTTTTTGCTCTTTGGTTTACTTGGTCACCGCCATCGATAATGGGACTGACTGTACACGAAGCGATTAGTTATTCATTTTATGAAGGATATGAATTAGATACTTTTTCACAGTTATTCAAGGCACTCTTCGTTCTTATTTCAATCGCTACTGCAATATTGAGTTTTACATATATTAAAGAAGATGAACATCAAGTAGAATATTTCACACTATTGATTACTGCTACCCTTGGAATGATGGTTGTAGCTTCTTCGGCAAATTTAATTTTATTATTCATAGGTATAGAACTATCTGCATTCAGCAGTTATGCTCTAGTTGCTTTCCGTAAAAAGGATGATTTGTCAACTGAAGCTGGAACTAAATATGTCTTGATTGGAGCGTTCTCTTCCGCTATGATGCTGTATGGTATTTCGTTGATATATGCAATCTCTGGAAGTTTGAATTTAGAAGAGATAAATGCGATTATGGAAAGCAAGGCCTCTGATTTCTCTACACATATATTCATTTCAATATTATTCATAATAACTGGATTGGGTTTCAAAATATCGGCAGTACCGTTCCATTCTTGGGCACCGGATGTCTATCAAGGTGCACCTACACCGATAACAATGTTCCTTGCAGCAGGAAGTAAGGCTGTTGGATTTGTTGCACTGTTCAAGATTTTCCTTGTTGCATTATCATCCGTTTCTGTTGAATGGGAAATAATGATGGGAATTCTTGCCATAGTAACTATGACGCTTGGAAATGTTGTTGCTATATCTCAAGATGATATCGGCAGAATGTTGGCATATTCTTCAATTGCACAAGCAGGATACATTCTGATGGCATTACCTGCGATGACAGAACCTGCTGTTGCAGGCGCTATAGCACATACAATAGTTCATGCAGTTATGAAAGGTGGTGCATTCGTAATAGTAGCTGCAGTTGGAATGAGAGGACTTGGATACAGTGTCGATTCTTTCAAAGGATTGCATAAACGTTCTCCAATAATGGCATTTTCGATGACCATCTGTTTACTAGCGCTTGTTGGAATGCCGCCTGTTGGTGGTTTCTTTACTAAGTTTTTCCTATTCTACTATGTCTATCAGGCTAGTACCGTTAAATCTTGGTTACTAATCTTAGTTGTAGCCGGTATTTTGAATTCAGCAATATCACTCTACTATTACCTAAGAGTAATTAGAAACATGTATCTATTTGATCCTGAAGATTCTGAAGTTCAATTCCCAGATTCTACTAAATTCCTAGCAATTATTGCAATGGTTACCTTACTGATTGTAGTACCTTTATACTGGAATGATTTCTTCCAAATCTGCGAATACGCAGCAAGTAGAATTTTGTAATTAGAATCTCTTTCTAGCTACTAAAAATAAAATTGTAATTATGGCCATCGTAGAGAGAGAAGGGATACTAAATCGTGATGAATCTTCCTCCTCTTCTGAACAACTTGATATAAGACCACAAGTTTGCAAATTGTTTATGTTCGAACGTAAGTCATATTCAGAAATTGAACCTCTTTCCAAAAAGACTAGATAACCATCTGAATCGACAATTGCTACCATTGGAACGGGAAGAGCATCATAGATTTCGGCAATTTGTGAGCTATCGATGTCGATTGCATGTTGCCAGAGATAACCTCGTTCAACCGCCATGCCTGCAATATCTTCACTACTTTCACCACGATCCACACCTATTGAAAGTACCCTTACGCCGACCAAGTCACCATCGTTAACATCGTTGTTTATGGCCATTAAAGCACCGTCTGCCATATTCTTGCAAACTCCACACCAAGTAGCCATCATCTCGATTAATACCAATTCACCCCGATAATCGGAAAGGTTGAAGATATTGCCTTCAGTATCCACTAATGTAAAATCTGGAGCTAGCGAACCAACTGTAGCAGTACCTAGAGAAACCGATTCGTATTCACAGGTACCGTCATCTATATTTGCATTAGAATTGAAATTGATTGCCGAAGAATCGGTACAACCGTAAAAGTCTTCATTTTCGGAAATGAAAATAGAACCTCTTATTTCCCACACTTCATCAATTTTAACTTGATACAATGCGATATCGCCAGCTGATGCTGGAAATCTACTATAATCTCCGTAAAATAGCAAAGCTGATTGATTCATATTATCAATAGAACCTCGAGAGTAGTAAACGCCAGTACCATTCCACCAAGTGGTGGTTAAAATTTGATTATTACTAATACTTGGATTGAAACCTGCTTGAGCAATAGTAACAGGAGTGCCAAACTCTGTTTCATTACCTAAATTGTACATCAACTCACCGTCACCACTCCAGATTACTAATGTCTGGTTACCAAACCGTTTCAAAACGGGTGCTGATTCGGGACAAACCCTACTTTCTGTAACCCAATCCGAACTGACTCTGATTGATTGAGAAGGTTCATCTTCTCCATTCCAATTAACTATCACGATATAATTGTACCAACCGTGATCCTCTTCGGTATCTGGATATTTTGATATGTTGCGATAGACTAAACTTAGACCTCCTTCTGGATTACCGATTATGGAATTAGAACAACAGTCACAGGGGTAGCCACCTTCAGGACTTTCAACATTACCAGTATCAAAAGAATTTAAAATCGAATTTTCAGACCAGCTTGCTCCTTGATCTTCACTTGAATAAACCTGCCAAACACGAGATCCTTGATTACCTGTAAAATCCTGCAAGACTAAATGCGCAGTTCCTAAACCATCTATAGTAGCTGCCACAAAGGTACCAGTTTGTTCATCATTCAAATCTGTTACAATTATATCACCACTCCAAGTCAGACCTGCATCATGAGAATATGAAACTAAAATTCTATATGGATCAGTAGCTTTAGAAATCCAAAATACGTAAACTGAATCGCCGTTAACAGCTAGGGTTGGTTTCTCTTCGTTCCAGCGAACAGACACCCCACCCATCTCATCATTTATTCTGACTGGTAAAGACCAATTTCTGCCGTCCGTAGAATTGCTATATAGTAAATCCCCTAGCGGATCCCATCCAGTTTCCTGAATCATCCAAACGGCATGATACACATCATTCTCATATTCTACAACTGGATATCTTTGAAGTTCTTCTTCAGAAGGAAAGGGCGTGAAATGTTCTACAGATTCTCCATCTGCTGTGCTAAATATGAAAAACAGAAAAAACCCTGCTGTTAACAGAAGCAGATTGAATTTCATATGATTAATCTCAATCGATGACGCTAATTACATCTTTCTCTTGAATGTAGTACTGTTTGAAGCGACCCCAATAACGTGAATCAACTGTACCTAATCGTTCTAGAGCTCCTAGATGATAGGCAGCCAGTTGGCGGCTTACCTCGAGTCTCTCGGCAACTTCTGATTGGCTTGCAACTCCTCTAGATGTCAGAAAGTCGACAATGCTCTGTTGTAGCTTGGAGAGGTAAGGACGCTTCTCCTCCTCCCAGCCAGTAGGATAGAACCGCCTGTGGGTGCCATCGATTTCGCTGTAGACGTACTCTTCACGTGCTAAGACGTCAAGATGATAGGTAGTTACACCGTTCTTCAATCCTAGGTTATCTCTAATCGAGCTGTAGATATCACCTGGATTGGCGCGTATGTAACCGTAGATTTGACCACGAACAAACTGGTCTAGAACCTCATCTCTCTTGATCCTCGTAAAAAGAGGAACCATGAGAGTCCAGAACCAGAATCTTCCTCTATCTGTTGCGTAAATAGCGGCGAAAGGGGGCGACCACGCCCGCGCTACCCAGAGCAGCGAAGGTGCCTACGACACCCAGACCAGGGATTGTGAACATCTGATCTGAGACTAGGACAGAAGCGAAGGCGCTTCCATCAGTCGGTGCATCACTCTGCGAGACAACCATCACCTTGAAGATGAAAGTGTCGTTGCTCTGAGCACTCTGCGGTACGGATACCGTCAGAGTAATGGTTGCATACATGCCGGAGGCAAGGGTCACCTCGTTTTCTGCCATGCTAACCTGCCAGCCACTTGCGCTGGTGTTTGCAAACAATGTCTGATAAGAGACATCGAATGTATCTTCTACGTTTCCTGTGTTGAGGACTGTGATTACGAAATTGGCTACGTCACCCGATTGAACCTGTCTTGATGGTGGTTCAATTGCTACGATTACACCGTATTCTGGATCTACCCCCTCATCAGCTTCAGTAACAGTTGGTCCCTCATACCAATCAGTATCCACAACATCCTCGCTATCACTAGCGATGAATGAATATTCATGAGATCCGAGACCGATATCGGAACCAGTCATAATGAAGTGATACCAGGAATAGTATCCTTCATCACAATGATCTCCTGTGGAATTATACTCAGGGTGGCCTTCTTCCATTTGATAAGTTTCAAAATCGTTATTACCTTCTCTCAAGAGTCGTAGTTTTACGAACTCAGGTAAGGTATCGTCGACATCGCAGTAGATTACTTCGAAACGGAAATCGTCTTCAGTGGTACCTTCCTGAGGAGTTACCCAACCTTCAAAGAGTTCAGGAGCGTTGTTCTCATCATCCTCTTCGTGATTGCCTAACTCTTCACAGAACCATTCTTCTTCATCGGTATCATGAATCCATAACTCGAAACAGTATAGATCCCTATCTGAAGCAGACCAAGACAATTGGTGATAGTATGTTTCGTTGTGAGGCACTTCGTATGTTGCAACAATCTCTTCGATAACTTCGTCATCTCCTCTCCAGACATTAATCTGAACTGTCGCTTCAACGGTCTCTTCAGTACTCGATTCTAAATCGAAATACATGTGGATTGTTTCATTACCGTCTTCTCCATCACTATCATCAGTCTCATAGTAACCATCTTCGAACCAGACATCATAACCATCCTGTTCTTCGTAGTTACCTAACTCTTCACAGAACCATTCTTCTTCATCAGTATCGTAGATTTTCATCTCGAAACAGTAGAGATCCCTATCAGCAGCAGACCAGGAAAAATTATGATAGTATGTATCATTAGAATGAACTTCATAGTTTTCATCAATCTCAGCTATGACTTCATCGTCCCCTCTCCAGACATTGATTCTTACTGTGACTTCAACTGCATCTTCTGAATCGGTATCTAAATCGAAAGAGATGTGAATGGTTTCGTTTCCATCTTCCCCATCGCTGTCATCGGTTTCATAGTAGATGTCCTCAAACCAGACTTCATAATCTTCTTCATTGTTTTCATGATTACCTAGCTCTTCGCAGAACCATTCCTCTTCATCGGTAT
>MIYU01000018.1 GCA_001875425.1 Marine Group III euryarchaeote CG-Bathy1
TGCTTTCAGCTCTTATCCCTTACAGCGTGGCTGCCCAGCAGTGCCTTGTCAGACAACTGGTAAACTAGTGGCTGCGAACCCTCGTTCCTCTCGTACTAGAGGATCCTTCCCCTCAGGTATTGGACAGTCCCAGCACATAGCAACAAACCTGTCTCACGACGGTCTAAACCCATCTCACGATCCCTTTTAATGGGCGAACAACCCCACCCTTGGGTGCTTCTGCACACCCAGGATAGGAAGAGACGACATCGAAGTAGCAAGCCTGGAGGTCGATGTGGGCTCTTGCTCCAGACAACTCAGTTATCCCCGGGGTAACTTTTCTGTTATCAACCGCACCTACTAACGGCGCTGGTTGGTTCGCTAGGCCCTGCTTTCGCATCGTGGTTTATTGTGTTGCCAAACCACGTCAAGCCAGCTTTTGCCCTTGCACTTAACGGTAGATTCCTGACCTACCTAAGCTGACCTTTGGGCTCCCTTGTTATTTTTTCGAGGGAGTGGCGCCCCACCCAAACTGCCCGCCTATCGGTGTTCCCTAAAAGGGTAAGTGGGACGAGTGATAAAGGATGGTGTTTCATCGGTGACTCGGTGACAGACTAGCGTCTGTACCTGTGTAATGTCTCCCGTCTACTCTACACATAACAACTCGTGCCACAACGGCAGGTTGCAGTAAAGCTCCACGGGGTCTTCGCTTGCGGCTGGGACGTACTGGACTGTGCGCCAGTAAGTCAATTTCATCGGGCTCCGGGCGGGGACAGTAGAGCTCTCGTTAGGCCGTTCGTGCAAGTCGCCAATTAAGCGACAAGGTATTACGCTACCTTAAGAGGGTCATAGTTACCCCCGCCGTTTAGCGGTCCTTCGTCCGGTTGAAACCGGGTTTCAGATACCACCACTGGGCAGGATTCAGCGGCTATACTCATCCTTACGGACTAGCAGCCACCTGTGTTTTTAGTAAACAGTCGGAGCTCCCTAGTCACTGCGACCAGCTCTCTACAGAGCTGGCACCCCTTATACCAAAGGTACGGGGCTAATTTGCCGAGTTCCCTTGCCTGGATTCTGCCGAGACGCCTTAGGCTACTCACCTAGGGGCACCTGTGTCAGTTCTCGGTACGAACAGATCACACGGCTCCTACCCCCTTTTCACGGACACCAGGCTAAAGCGGAAGGGAAATACTCCCCCTTCCAAAATCTTAGATTGCTTCTCACCATTACGGTTCTCCACAACTTTATTGATTAAGGGAACACCTTGACAGGGGTGCTCCGCCTGACCCGATGTGTCAGGAATAGGACAAAATGTGAACTGGTGCAGGAATATTAACCTGCTTCCCTTTCGACCACTTCTGTTAAGAGTGGTCTTAGGATCGACTAACCCTCGACTGATAAACATCGTCGAGGAACCCTAGCCCCTCCGGCGGACAGGATTCTCACCTGTCTACGCTACTACTTATTCCATGATTTTCATTCGAACGCGGTCCACAAGAGCTCACGCCCTTGCTTCTGCCCACGCACGACGCCTCTCTACCGCATCACCTTACGGTGGCCCGAAGTATCGGTGAATAACTTAGTCCCGTCCATTTTCTGGGCAATAAGACTCGACTGGTGGGCTGTTACGCACTCTTTAAAGGATGGCTGCCTCTAAGCCAACCTCCCAGCTGTCTGTGCCCTAAAACACCATTTGTTCTAAAACACTTAGTTATTACTTAGGGACCTTAACTTCGGTCTGGTTTGTTTTCCTTGCGGACACCAAGCTTACCCCGGTGACCTCACTGCCTGGCTTCTACGAAGGACGCACATTCGGAGTTTGACAAAACGCCGAGGACTTTCGCCCCCTAAACATCTAATCAGTGCTCTACCGCACGCCCAATCTCAGCCAAGGTCTGCCTGCGAGCAGTTTCGAGAGGAACCAGCTATTGACAATCTAGATTGGCCTTTCACCCCTATACCCAGGTCATCCGAACGATTTGAACATCAGTACCGGTGCGGGCCTCCACCCTCTTTCCAGAGGGCTTCACCCTGCCCAGGCATAGATCGACTGTCTTCGGGTATCCAACTATTGACTCCAGGCGAGCGCACCTCGCCCCTCACCATACGAAATGGTTGCGGGCTGTCGGTTTCCCTTCGGCTTCGCACCTACGTGCTTAACCTCGCCAATAATAGGAACTCCATGGATCAATTTTCGAATCGAACGGTACAACATCGGTCCGCGGTAAAACCGCATCTTCCCTTGCATGCTGTACCAGTCTGTAACCGTCTGATTTCAGGGTCTTTCTAATCTCCCGTCAGGGATACTTTACAACTTTCGCTCACGCTACTAAATGCGCTATCGGTCTCAGCTAGTATTTAGGGTTGGAAGTTAGTACCTCCCAAATTCATGCGCGATATCCAACGCACACTACTCTTGAATCTTGGAAATTCTCCTTTTCTGTTTCTCCTACGGGGCTGTCACCCTCTATGGCACCGGCGTTCCACACGAACTTCGGATTGTAGAATTAGGAGATAACCAAGTCGCTCCACATGTCCCTATGCTTACGCAAAGGGATTCGGATTGCCCTATGGGGTGTTCGATCGCTTTTACTAACCCCATCTCTTTTGATTTCTTTTCCTGCCCCTACTAAGATGTTTCAATTCGGGGCGTTCCCTATCCAGAATAAATTCTGGATTTAGTATAAAACTAAGGAAGTCCTATTAGGTAATCTTTGGATCAATGGCTCCTTGCGCCTCCCCAAAGCAATATCGCAGCTTGGCACGACCTTCATCGGCCGCTGAGCCTAGTCATCCACCAGACGGCGTAGTAACTGCTTGTAGCCGTCGGCTCGACTTTCGTCCAGGAATTTTCTGCGTATGGTTAGACAGTAATTGGCCAACTTATTGCTACACAGAGGCCTATGTCACTTCCCCGATCTAAAATCTACAGTCCGGGTGCACGGTTGTATGTTCTTATGTCTATATGAGACACAAGAAGTGCTGCGAGGAGGAGAGGCTATTTAAAATTGATTAGAAAAGATAAAGATATAATAAAAAGACAAGTTCTTATAAAACCTAGATTTAGTCAAGATGTGGAGTTAAACACTGTGGCAACAGGAATAGCATTAATTGTATTAGGATTTTTTCTGCTTTTTGTAGAAGCAACTATGCCTGGATTTCTAATAGCAGTCCCTGCTACAGTTCTACTTGTTTTTGGACTTATATTGATGGTAGATGAGACTATAATGGAAGGGCCTGGAGGTGTTGTATTATTATTAGTTGTAGGAATAGCAACACTGGTTGGAACTTTGAAATTTTATCAAAGTTTAGCACCACCTGTAGATCCTGCCACTGGAGGAATCATTAGTCATATAGGAAAAACGGGGAAAATTGTCAAAGCAGTCAACTCCGATGATTTTTCTGGAAAAGTAAAAATCGGTGTTGAGAAAGTTAGAGCAATATCCAAAGAAGGAAAAATAAAGGTGGGCACTGAGGTAGAAATAATAGATGCAGAAGGAATTCATGTCACCGTAGTCCCTATTAAGGGTAATGAGTAATAAGAAAATAAGGAGTAATAAAATGTTTGGAGAATTTCTATTTTTAGTAATAATACTCGGAGTAATATCTGCAGTTATACTGTGGACTACTGTAGTGCAGATTCAGCAATATGAGGCTGGAGTTCTATTAGTTCTCGGAAAATTGAGTAAAACTAGACCTGTTTTACTACCTGGATGGAACTTAGTAATACCTCTCGTTTCATCTGTAGCTATAGTCGATTTACGTACACAAGTACTAGATGTTCCTAGACAGGAAGTTATTACAAAAGATAACTCGCCAACTATGGTTGACGCAGTTGTTTATTACAGAGTGGCTGACCCATTGAAAGCTATTTTGGAGGTGCAGAATTT
Source organism: Marine Group III euryarchaeote CG-Bathy1 (assembly GCA_001875425.1). Taxonomy (GTDB): domain Archaea; phylum Thermoplasmatota; class Poseidoniia; order MGIII; family CG-Epi1; genus UBA102. Next base: position 3,870 of record MIYU01000018.1, read on the forward strand.
TAGATCTGCCACTATCCAACTTTCTCAAACTACACTTCGTGCAGTTATTGGAGATATGGAGCTTGACCAAGTGTTGTCCAACAGAGATACGATTAATGCACAATTAAGAGATAGATTGGACGTAGAAACTGACAGATGGGGAGTTCAAGTTGAATCTGTAGAAATACGAGAAGTGGATCCAGCACCTAATGTTAAGCAAGCAATGGAAGAACAAACGTCTGCAGAGAGAGAAAGACGTGCCGCCATTCTAAAAGCAGATGGTGTTAAACGCTCTGCTATTTTAGTAGCTGAGGGAGACAAACAATCTCGTATACTTGAAGCGGAAGGTCAGAGACAGTCAAGAATACTTGAAGCGGAAGGAGAAAGAACGGGAATTATTCTCGAAAAGCAAGGAGAGGCACAAGGTCTGAGAATAACTGCAGTTGGTGCAGCACCTCTTGATTCAAAGGCACTTACGGTTCTAAGTCTTGAAGCAGTGAAAAAATTAGGAGAAGGTGAATCGACTAAATTTGTAGTACCGTTTGAAATTAGTAAATTGATGGAAGGCGTTTCAGACTATGTTGGGTTCTCAAGAAATGCCCCTGATAGAGAAATAGCTGAAGCTAAGGATTTAGAAGCTAATGAAATATTAGGAGCCATACCAACAGCAGAAGAAATGCAAGACACTATGAAAGAGATTAGAGAAGAAGTGGATGCTGCAGCAGCAGCTGTCGAAAGTGGCCGTAAACAAGTTTACGAAGAGCCTACTGAACTCGAAGAACCAAAAGAATAGAATTGGTTAACATAATATAAACTGGTAACGTAATAGCTCTGAATGGAAAAGATAGCGTACGAAGGTCTAGGGCGTTTGATGATTGTTGATGGCAGTCTTAAAACTCCTTTAATTTTAAATTGTGAAGAAGGTGCTACTCTCTTACCTACGGAATCTATTGAAAAAAGAAGTTCGATAAAGATAGGAAATAAAGAATATGAAACTCCAGATTTACCATTAGGTGTAGATTCGGAAACTGCCCCGTATCTTTCCACCTCAGAGAAAATAGCTGTTATAGACTATGCGAGTGTTAGGAGGCCTGAGAAAATTTTGAATGTTATAGAAAATACACGAAATGAGGTTGGATATAATCGCCTTGTTTACGCACACTCTGTGGAACCGATAGATATGCCTCTTTTGGTATATTTAGGAGTAGATATTTTTGATAATTTAGCATTGTCGTTTAGAACTGCATCCGGTTTTGCATTAGAAGAGGGTGAATGGGTTAAAGATGATAGTAAAAACCTAGAAAAAAATAATCAAGAAGCGCTATCTACATGGATAAAGAGAATTAGAAGATATTTGAAAGAAGGAAGACTAAGAGAGATGGTAGAAAAAACATCATTGCATAATCCAAGAAATGCGGAGATTTTACGTAAAGCTACACAGATATTGGAACATACAGGGGGAGAACCAAGAAACGAAATAAAAGCCAATACTTTCACTTTGAAACATCCATCCATATTGAGTTTTCAAAAAAAGATGGAGAATTTTTTACCGCCGACAAATGGAATGGTATTACTTCTACTTCCTTGCTCTGCAAAAAAACCATACCATTGGAGTAAAAGTCATAAAAGGTTTAGATCTGTATTGAGTAAAATTTCCAATCACCTTATGTTGCATCAAGTGATTGTAACGTCGCCGTTAGGAGTGGTTCCAAGAGAATTGGAATTATTTCCTCCTGCTGCACATTACGATATAGCAGTAACTGGAGACTGGGATGAAGATGAAAAAAAGATGTTGAAAAAACAGATTGAAAGATTGAATATTAAAAAAAATTATAGTAATGTAATCATACATGCGGGAGAAATTTCAGAATTTTTAGAGCAGACAATGGATGAAATGGGGATAAAGGCGCAAAATACTGGAGCGAAAAGACCTGCAAGTGATGAAGGGCTCAAAATTCTTAAGGAAATAGTTGAGAAAAATCTAGAGAATGTTGAAAGATTGACATCAAAAGAGAGAAGTAAAGGAGAAGCTCAATGCGTTGCTAAATTCCAATTTGGAGATTACGCAGATAAAATAATGAAGAACAAAGTGAATGGAAAATGGCCTAAATTGAGTATTGAAAATGTTGGATCCGTGTCAACTAGAATCGGAGGTTTTGCATTGAATTGTAAAGGAGCTGAAATGTTGACAAAAGAATGTATAGGAATCGTAGAGGGGGCTGATTTTGAATTAAAAGGAGATATGTTTGCAGCCGGCGTAATGGGAACTAAAGGAGATTGGAAAGTTGGAGACCAGGTTGCTATTGAGCAAAAAGGAGAGATTACTGGAGTTGGAATTGCATTCATGAATCCAAAAGAATGCATGGAAATGGAGAATGGACTTGCAGTGGAGGTTAGAAATCGTGCCTAAAGCGAGTAAACAATTATCTGAATTTGTTCAAAGAGTAAAGAAAGAACCTTTCGAACATGCATTAGATGAGCCTGTAGCCATGTGGACCGAAACGGAAATTTTGAATGGTGAAAAAGTCAAAGCAGCGGTGGCCATTATCAGAACCAGAGGGTGTTATTGGTCCATAAAAGAAGGATGTACAATGTGTGGATACTTCAATGATACAGTGCCCGGTGGAGTGGAAACGGAATTTTTAGAGCAACAATGGATAGAGATAATTAATCACTTTAGTGATTACAAATATGTAAAAATATATACTTCAGGTTCTTTTCTAGATCCAACAGAAATACCTAAAGATTTTGCCAATATGATAATGACAGATTTAGTAAATTATGGTGTGGAAAGAGTACTAATTGAATCGTTGCCTGAATTTGTACATGAAAGACATATGCAGTATGATAAATCACCAAAGATAGAGGTAGCAATAGGTTTGGAGTCTGCAACCCCTATAGTTTTGGACAAATGTGTAAACAAGAGACTTACGGAAAAGGGATTCAAAAGAGCTTGTAAAGCAGTACACGAAATTGGTGGAACGGTAAAAGCCTACATATTGTTAAAACCGCCATATCTTAACGAAGGACATGGAATAGAAGATACGATTTATTCTGCCAAATTTGCAGCCCCTTATGTTGACAAAATATCGATTAATCCAGTAAATATACAGAAAAATACAGTGGGAGAAAGAATGTGGAGAAATAGAGAATGGAGACCTCCATGGTTATGGTCTGTGATCGAGGTGATAGAAAAATGCGAAAAAATAGGCACTAGGATTTATTCAGATCCTACAGGAGGGGGGACTCAAAGAGGAGCTCATAATTGTGGAAAATGTGATTCGAAAATTCTAGAAAGTTTGAAAGATAATAGAATTACTGGAGCGAAAATCAAAAAACCTAACTGTGAATGTAGAAAATTATGGAAAAATTTAGTAGAACAAGCAAAATATCGAAGAGATGGTAGTGAACCTGAAGGATACCGTAGAGGTTTTGTAGGATAGATTGGATAATAAAATAATAAGGAGAGAAAGGAAACGTGAAATACAAACTTGTTGTAGCTATGCGAGGTGATTTGAAACTTTCATCTGGAAAGATGTCTGTACAAGTTAGTCATGCTGCAGTTTCTTGCTCGTTAAAGGCTAAAAGGAATAATGCTAAAGAGTTTCAGGAATGGTATAGAGAAGGACAAAAAAAAGTGGTTGTTAAAGTAGATAACAAAGAAAATCTAGAAGATTTGAAAGCAATGGCAGATAGTAAAGGAATTACTAATTGTATGATTACTGATGCTGGATTAACTGAAATTCCACCCAATACTACCACTTGTTTAGGCATTGGACCTGTAAAAAATGAAGATGTTGATAAAATAACTGGAAAATTGCCTCTTTTATAACGTACCAAAATACTTTATTAGAAGGATTAACAAGTAGTAAATGTGGCATTATTTAGAAAGGGCGAGGATAAGAAACATTTTTCAAGTAAGGCCAGTTTAGCGTTTTACGAAGTAGATGAATATCGAAAAAGGCTAAAAAAACAAATTAAAGAAGAAGAGAGTGAAATTATGTATGCGTGCGATATTTGTGGAAAAAAGGCTGGAAGTCCTTGGGCTAAATGTAGTAAATGTGGTGGAGACGTGTCTAGAATGGAACAGGCATCTGACGTATCAGACATCATGGATAAAGATGCAATAGATAGTTTTGGAAAAGAAACGGCTTTTAGTTCACCTCCTCCGACGCCGACACCTAAAAAACGTAAAGGTAAAGGAGGTCTGATAACTGGACTCAATCACGAAGGTGAAGAGGATGAATTGGACTTAGAAGATGTATCGATAAGAATGGTTGAAAGTGAAGATCTTATGGATTTCAAAGAATTGATGAAAAAACCTAAGAAAAAAATAATTAAGAAGAGTTCTAAGAAAATACCAGCGCCTAAAAAGAAAGTTAATGTAAAGAAACGTGCAAAAGGTGTAAAGAAGTAAAAACATGGAAGATGAAGAAGATAATATTCTACTTTCGTTATCTAAAGATGTTGTTTCGGCATTTTTAGTTGTAGGATTAGTATTTGTTTTTGGATTTCTATATACTAGTAATTGGCCGCCGATGGTAGTGATAGAGTCTGGATCTATGCAACATGATGATAATGCAGATTATCAAGAACCCCCATATCACCATATAGGAACAATAGATACTGGAGATTTAGTACTAGTTAAAGAAGTAGATAATGAAGATATAGTAACGTATCTAGAAGGAAAAAAGACTGGATATGAAAAATATGGAGATTATGGAGATGTTATCATATATTATAAAAATAATTTAAGAGAACATGAAGGAGTGCCGACCACGCCAGTCATCCACAGAGTAATGTGTTGGATAGATGTTCTTGAAAATGGAACATATTATGTTAAGGAAACTGACCGATATTATGAAGACGATTTAGTAATAGAAGAAATTGGGGTCGATTTTGCTAAACATGGGGAAGGTGACTCACATGGTAGACCTGATTTGAAACGCTCTGGATATTTAACGAAAGGAGACTCTCAATACAACCCGTCTGTAGATCAAAAAAGTCATTTAGATAGTTCTGGAGCGCGTGTAGAACCCATACTACCTGAAGAAATAATAGGAAAAGCGAAAGGAGAATTGCCCTGGTTTGGATTAATAAAATTAAAGGTGACTCAAGGAGATAATTATGATAAAGCACCAGAAGAATGTAAAAAAATGCTAATTATCGGCCTACTAGCAATTTTTGTGGGCCCTTACATTGTGTCTAAAGCTTGGGAAAAATACAATATGAACAATAATGGGCGGGGTAACACCAAAAACAGAGAAGAATAATCCTTTAACGACGACTTTAACTTACGAAACTATGCCTGAACATAAAGCAGCCAAGCGAGGGATACCCCCTAAAACTGATTTTAACGCATGGTACCCCTTCATAGTTGAAGCTGCAGAATTAGTTGATAAGAGATATCCAATAAAAGGAATGGATGTTTGGATGCCTTATGGTTGGAAGGCAATGAGATTGATTGATGGAATTACACATAGTGAAATGGAGAGAACTGGACATGGAGAAGTGCGATTTCCGTTATTAATCCCTCATGATTTATTGGATAAAGAAAATGCTTTGGTATCTAAATTAAAAGCTGCGAGAGAAGCAGGTATTGATCCATCTGAGATGAGAATGGATGAAGTGGTAGAAGGATTCAGTAAGGAAGTGTATTGGGTAAAAAATGCAGGAGAAAACGAGCTCGATGTACCGATGTTTCTAAGACCTACTAGTGAAACTGCGATGTACACTTTATTCCCTCTATGGATAAGATCTCATGCTGATTTACCTCTAAAAACGTACCAAGTTGTAAATACTTTTAGATATGAAACAAAGCAAACGCGTTCATTCATAAGAGTAAGAGAAATACACTTTTTTGAGGCACATACAGCCCATGTTGATGAAAATGATGCAACGAAACAGATAGAAGAAGATTTAGAAATTGTTGACAATTTAATGAATGAATTAGGATTGACTGTTATTAAAACTCGAAGACCTGTATGGGATACATTTCCTGGAGCTTGGTACACCATTGCCATTGATGTGATTATGCCTGATGGTAGAACATTGCAGATAGCTTCTTGTCATCACTATCGAGATCAATGGGCGCAGGCGTTTGATGTGAAATATGAAGACATAAATGGAGAACAGCAGTATGTCCATCAAACCACATATGGAATGTCTGAACGATTGATGGGTGCTGTTGTAGGAATTCATGGCGATGATAAAGGGGTTGTTTTTCCACCACAAATAGCGCCAACACAGGCAGTAATAATACCAATTTTAACTAAAGATAGAAAAAATGAAGTTATGGAAATATCTACAGAAATCAAAGATAGACTTTGGAAATCTGGAATTAGAACGGAAATGGATGATAGAGATGTGCGACCTGGGCAAAAATATTATGATTGGGAAATCAAAGGCGTGCCCCTCAGAATAGAGATTGGACCTAGAGATTTAGACAATGAAACAGTAATGCTTGTTTCTAGAGACGGCATTAAAAATTCTACGGCAATTAAAGAAGTGGAAATGGGTGTAAAAAATGGATTGAATGAATTTGCAAGCCGAATCAGTAAAATGGCTAGAGAAGTACATGAAAAAACCATAAAGACACTTCCAAAACTGAATAAGGAAGATAGTGGAGAATGGACATTTGCAGAAGCTATAAAGGAAGGAATTGTCTATGAAATGGCTTTTGATGGTAGTGATGCACAGGCCCAAGTTATCGAGGATATAAGTGGATTAAGTTTCCTTGGAGAAGCTATGGAAGAATACCGAACAGAGAAGGATTGTGTAATGACAGGTAAGAGTACTAAAAAGAAGATTTATTTAGCTAAAACATACTGAAATACGCCTAATAACGAATTTGAAAGTTTTTAAATATATGCACTTCTTTGTGATAGACCTGCGAAATAGTTCTAGGACTGTTTCGTATATTGGAGGACGCAACCATGAAATATGCAATAAGAAAAGACGAGGAAGGCGTTTCCCCAGTAATAGCGGTCATTTTAATGGTCGCAATTACCGTTGTCTTGGCAGCTGTGCTCTACGTATGGGCAGCAAGCTTCCTAGATGGCACGGGGGAAAATGCACCGTTCGGCACTTTCCAAACCAAAGTAGTTGGTGACGACAGAGCCGTACGCGTGATCAAGCTGAGCAGCTCAGCCGATGCATGCAGCTTCAGCTGGTACCTAAAGGACCAGATGGGCAACACAGCAGTATTCGGTGACACGTGCGCAGACGAAGGCGAAGAGTCAGAATGTGTAACATTCTATGACAACGACAGCGACGGAGATTTGACCGCAGGAGACCAGTATATGGTAGCTGACGGTTGCTTCGGCGATGATTATTCGTTCGATGTTAAGCACGACCCAAGCGGTGACATCATTGGATCCGCGAACTTATAGATTAATTCTGTAAGTTCTGAGCAATTAAGTGGTTGAGGGCTTTCGAGCCCCAACCACTTGCCGGCAAAATTTTATTTTTTTTGATTAATTTTATTTTTTGATTAATTATATAGGTTCAACTTTTAAGCCCTTGTTGAATGGCGAAAGTCCATGAAAATTTATGTAAACGAAAATGGTTATGAGCTAGAAGTCGGAGATAAAGTAATACAAGTAAGGCAGAATGGTGAATACATTACTAGCTGGGATGTAGAAGCTCCGTTATTCAAATTTACAGATGAAGTGAAGAAGAAACGTAATAGATGGTTTAATCCTTTAGGAAGGAAACCTCCTTGGGAAGAAGATGATGACTGTTGAATAAGGCAATGAATTAGCTACTGACGGCGTGATAGGCCGATGGCAACTGTAGCTAGAACTACCACAGAGAGCATGCCGAATCCTGGAACCTGTTCACCAGCCCTAACGTCGAATAACCCCGCTTCGAATTCAGTACCGTTTAGATAAGCTGTCCAACCTACTGAGTAGGTGCCGTTCTCTAGCTTAACGGTATTCTCACCTTTGAAAATAAAGGTTCGACTATCGCCAGCAGTGTTGATTGTTATTGTCTTCTCGGAACCTGGATAATTCTCGTTTGAAATCCACAAAAATTCATCACGAACATCTAGTTCGATTGTGTAATTGCCCGTTTCATTGGCAACGATAGAGAACTTTACTTCGAATTCACCCCCCTTGTAGAGTGGGGTTTCTACACCGAACCAAGGGGAGATTACTGCTGCAGTATCGTTCTGAGCTGAAGAGACACCAGCAAACTGTAGTGCAAAGAGAGCTGAAACTAAAAGAACAATCAAAGATTTTGATTTCATAAGTCAAAGAGAAAAACACTAGTATAATACTGTTTTTACTTTCTCAATCTGCGAAGAATGAACATAGACATTACTGAAGCAAAGATTGCTGCGACAACCAGTTGGGACCAGTTTCTACCAGATTCCTCGACTACGGGAGCGGGTGTTGCAGTAATTGAAAATGTATAATTGTTATTACTTTTATCAGATTCTGTAAATGCGTTTCCTGGATCTATAGACAATCTGATTTCACTAAATTCAGCTGCTATAGCGATTGTAGTGGAAACTGTACTAAAATTGAAATCATCAAAAGTTGCAGTCTCGAGTGCGATTGCGGCATCGTTTACATAAAATGCAATTGGAACGTCTAATCTGAGAGAAGTAGACGCGTTATTGAATATCGTAGCAGTGAGTGTTACGTTTACGAACCCTTCCATATCAATATCAGTCATGTTAACCTGTTCAGGCAACCAAGTAACTTCTGTAATAGAGAAATCGGATATTGGAGGCGGGGAGGCAGTTACTCTTAATTCATATTCATAAACACCATGTTCTTGATTTTCAGCAGGAATACCATCCCAAACTATCTCTACTTCTGGGAAGATGAAGGAGCCTGGAGCTACTGATAAATCTGGAGTTATTAGAATTTCAACGGCTTCAGTTTGATTAGACATGATGTTAACATGGACTGGATTAATAGTAGAAGACCAGCCAGATTGTGCTTCATTAGAGAAATAAACATAGATATCATACTCCTCTGAGCTTTCTCCTAAATTCTTCAAATAGAATGTGAAAGAAGCCCCTTCACCAATAAGAGCATATGCTTCTAATTCTCCATGAGAAATTTCCAACCCTCTCAATAAAATTGGATCTAAAGATATAGTATTCTGAATAGACCCATCTGCAATAGACAAGTTGATTGTTTCATCAAGAACGAATATTACGCTTGGAACGTAAGAATGATCTTCTAAGTCTGAAGATATAGTATATTCCCCAGCTGGAAGGATAACGTCTAAAATACCATCGGGAGCCAATAAATTTAAGGTGAGTTCTGAGCTTGAAAGCACTATTAGAGATTCACTAAAATTCAGAGGAGTGTTTGTATCTGAATTTAGATATGTGGCCATGTAATGAATTCCTTGAGATAAGGTGATGTCCACATCATGTGATTGATTTGCAACAATGTTTTCAACAAATACAAAACTATTATCGTTATCACTGACGTATGCATATAGTTGCACATTTTGTGGCGATAAAAAGAATTCATAATTTCCTGAACTATCTGGATTAATTGATTGTAAAAGTTTCTCACCTACGTCATCCCATATTTCGATTGTGGCTTCGGGGAATAGTTCATTTGAATCAGGTATAGCATCGAAATCTCTGTCGTAGAAAAGAGCCCCCCCTATTCTAATTTTCCAATCAGCCTCTAATGTAAATTGTTGATTGGATACACCTACTTCTATTTTGAAATTATCATTTAGAGTGTATTTTTGTCCTTCTTTGATATAATCGATATCGACGTAATATCGGGCAGGAATTATGTCCTCGAAAGTTGGTAAAGAACCGAATGAATCTGTAAATCCTGTGTAAGTGAAATCCATATAACTATTAGACAAAACAACTTCGACATCTGATAAAGGATGTGTAACTCCTTCAGAATCTATGTATGTGAAGGAAATGGATGCTGAAACTCTGTCTGGAATTAAGCGTATATCGAATTTACAACCACCATCAGAATAACAATTATCTTCTGAAACGACTAATTCGGATTCGTAAAACTCGTAACCATCTACTTCTAGAGAGACTGTGTAAGTGCCTTTTGGAATTCCGAAATCATTGTAATCACCTCTAGTTGAAAGAACCATAGTTCCATCAACAGAAGATAGGAATACTTCTACGTCATTATCAAAATCTAAAGAAAGGCCTGTTGGCTTGGAACGAATTCCTCCGTAAAGGAAAAATTCTTCTTCGAGAATTAAATTGTGCTCTTGAGGATTTTCTATATACATTGTATTCAAGTATGAATGATGACTGTGAGCGGGTGAGAAAGTAACATAATACATACCTGGCGGCACGTATCCTGAATACCCTTGACCTACAGAACCTATATTGTGAAATGTGAAAACCGTATCTAAAGAGGATTTACTTCTAAATTCTACATCTCCGACAACTGGGTTTCTAAACTCAGAGGTCTTCCATGCATTACCGTAAATTTGAACTAATGTTTCTGTAGTTATAGATCCTAAATCAAAAGTGTCTGTATTCAGATCTATTGTTAAATCGCCCTCTGCACTATATCTAACCCCTTCACCTAAATCTAAAATTGCTTCATAGGTATAACTATCTGGGAGTATTTCTCCCCCTATCCAACCGTTTGAATCTGTGAATAAAGAGATTGTATTTGAAATTGGATCTGTAACCGATGAGAATTTGACTTCCATCCCCTCTAATGGTTGATTATCTCCAATAAATTGCCCTGAGATGTAAGTTGGTATACGGCCAATAAAAACTTCTAGATTACTGTTTGGAGTTGTGAATGTGACTGGATCTAGAACCTGATATCCATACTTATCCACTCCAACTGAATAAGACCCGTAAGGTAAAACGAAGTTGAAACCTTCTCCATCTTCCATATCAGACCATACGGAAACTTTACCATTCTCATTTTCGAATGTGAAAAGACCGGAAGATGGTGGATTGAAAGAGGATAGCTTTTCGAAAGTTAGGAAATTGAATGATGAAGCAGGATAAAATGGTAAATCGAAATGGTTTTCTGAATTGGTTAAATCATCACCATAAGTAACAGTGATTGTATCTAAAAGAGCGAATATTTCTTGGGTTTCTGAACCACTATAAACTGAATAAACGTAATATGAATCTGGAGGTAAATATAGACTATAGCGGCCATTACCATCAGAGTACGCTGTAGTAACGGACTTGGTTGATACTGATTCGAAAAGAAGTACATCTATTACAGTATCTTCACTTGTATCTGAAAGAGATTCATCTGTAGATGAAGTAGAATCTAACACCCCGTTACCATTAGAATCTAGATATACATAACCTTCGACAAATACAGCTGATTTTAAATTTATAAAGACGGGAGAATCGTATGTATGCATATCTACCATCTCTAAGTGAGACCAAACTACATCACCTTCAATGGCTGCGTGTCCGTGACCACTATGATCTATAGTAGAACCGTCTAACGTATCAGAAGATAATGTGGCCTTTAGATAATATTGCTGTGGAATGACTATATCTGTAAAATAACCGTTAACATCAGTCTTTAACTGAATAATAGAACTACCGTCTACGGCGTGTAATGCCACGGATGCATCACCTTCAGGTACGCCAGCTAGAAGGACAGAGCCTTCTATTCTTTTACCATGAGAAATTGTTATATTTTCGGGTTCGAAATTGTTAGTTAATTGAATATCTAAAGTGTTGTTAATCCAATCAGTAGCCATGTCTTCTGAAAGTAAGCGTAAAGTGTAATTGCCAGGCAATAGGTGATCGAATTGATAAAGAGAATCGAAATCTGAAACTGTGGTTAAATCATTAGTGTGATCGAGTAAGGAGAAGGTGGCTGATTTTTGTTCGGTTTGCGAATCGAAAGTAATGGCCCCGAAAATATCTAATGGAGCCCAAGCACCGTCAACGGAATCTAAAGATTGGCCTGCTTTTATGGCAGATTGACCTCTATATGATTGAATGATCATTTCATGATTTTGATGATATCCTGTTAAGACATATTCACCTGGAGCTATATTAGAAAAAGAATAATTTCCATTCTCATCAGATAAGACAGAACTTGTTTCTTCAGTGAAAAGATTCTCTAAAACAACTGTAACATTAGATAAAGATTCATCTTGTTCATCATAAGAAAAATCGGAATTTTCATCCCAGTAAATTTTACCAGAAATGCTAGAAGAATCTAAAATAATATCTTTTTCTATAGTCCAGTCACCTTGTCTAGTAGCTTCTGCCTCAGTAATAGAAAGAATAACGTCATCTGAAAGAATAGTGTTAGAAACTTTGAGAGCTTTTTCCTGTTTGGTATTTGGTTCTCCGAGTGAAACAACTAAATTGATTTCGCCTGCAGGTACGAGAATCGAATAGTCGCCTTGACTATCGGTTTGAACTGTAGCGTGTGGTATTCTATATTCATCAAATGCAGTAATTCTTGCACCGGCAATAGGTTCACCTGAAGATGTTTTAATTGAGCCAGTCACATTAGCACCTTCATAATATTTTAAAATACGAAGACCAGAATTAGATTCCACTAGCTTAAAGTGTGTTAGATTCCATCCTGGAGCTATTCCGCTGTAACCAGAGATGCTAGGGAACCAACTGTAAGCTTCATTTGCTAAATCTCCCATAACTGCAGGTATACCATCGTCTGCTGAACCGCCGACATCTAAACCAGACCAACCAATGAAAGCTCTGTAAAACATTGAATTCAAGAATTTATCTTTGTAAACTAGAGATTCGGAATTAGGTGGAATTTGGAATGAAGGATCTGCCATAATCCTCTCTTCTACTTCTGGAATTGTTAATCTCTCGCCATCTGGCATATCTATAACGACTTCGATATAATCACTAACATTGTAATCTGCTAAAGTTATTGGAGCATACAGGATACCGGTATTTTGATAGCTGAATGGCATCATACGACGATCGGCTGCAAAATAACGTATAGAATTACCCGTTTCTTCTTCAACCTTCCAAAGAACTTCATTAATTTTATCGATAGAGAGACTCATTAGTATCGGTGTGGCTGCTCTTATTGCAGCATTTTCTTTATTGATGTCTTCATTTTCAGGAATATACTCTTTGGGATTTGAAATAATGTGTTCTAAAGATGAAATATCAGAATCGGAATAATATGATTGTAAAACTTGTTTTGTACCAATAGACATAGATTCAGTGCCGTGTCTATCAACTTCTGCTTCAAGTAACCTGTATAACATTAATGATAAGGCTTCTTTTTCAGATTGTGCGGCGAGGAAATTACCGGCGATTTGATAACCAAACTGGAAATTATCTGCTACTGTAGGATGTTCAGCAATATCTATTGACCAGAAACCGTAATCCCACCATGCAAGAAAAGCCGGCCTTTCAGTCGGATCAGTATATGCATCTTGTTCGGAAAGCCATTCTAAACCTTCAATCCAATAATCGGATGGGAAAGAGGCCCCTGTAGTTCCTAAATACCATAAATCGTTTGTTGTTTTATTATACATACCAGAAACTCCTTCTGGATATTTACTGTAGTTAACACCACCAGATTGGTAATGATCTGAATCATATTCCCATTCATCGGGCCTTAGGAAATCTAATGTTAATAAATCATAAACGCCTACGTCGTGTTCTTTTTTAGTTTCATATGGTATTGCAGCATCATAACCATGGAATGCATTTGGAAGAATTAAAAATGCAGTTATCATGAAAGCCATAAAAGGTTGTTTCAAGTGGAAGGCTTTTCTGAGACCTCCTAAACGATCGCGGAATTTGAGTTGGGAATTCCAAGATTCTCGGCCCCAATAGATTCGTAAAGTTTTCAGTGTGTGATCGAAATTAGACCAAGTCACAATAGATGCAGTAATCCATCCAGAAAGAATAACCATTATTGGTGTTGCATTGAATATAAAACGTACAGCTGATTGAGCCATGAAGATTGAAACTGCTGCCCACGTTATTAGGAAAAAGTGATCTTTCTTCCAGCTTTTATCGTTAAATAATTTCCAAGATAACCAGAAGAGACCGAAAATGGCTAGCCAGGCTGTAACAATACCAAAAGAGAAGATAAAGTTAGAAAATGAAGGCGGTTGAGCCTCAGCGATTGTATCGGAAAGATTTGTTCTAATGAAATAACCTTGACCACCTAAGAGTAAGAAACCTAATTCAGTAAATACATATTGAAGTAATAAGAAACCGACCAAACCTGCAGTTATGGTTGAAGACCAAACCAATAACCAAGGTAAATCTCGTGTCGGAACAAAAATTAAAGAAGCACCTAAAACACCTAGTAAAATATATGCTGGAGCTTCCCACCAAGTGCTAAGAGAACCCATAGTGTAATAATAGGGAAATGAAAGGATAATTGGTACAGAAAGTGCAATAATACCGACCATAGCAACCGAGAAACTATCTACCTTTTTTACCGAATTAATTAACATTTGAAGAACTAGATAGATAGCTACGATCGCCATAAGATATGGGAACCCCTTCCAAGATAATGCAACAATCAAAAGAGATGTCCCGGCCAACCCTGCATAACCTATCGATAATAGTTCATTTGAAAAGAAAGATGAAAATCCTTCTTTAATAGAATCGATATCTTTCCAATTAGAAACCCAACGTTTATCTTCAGAAGAAGATAGTGACTTCATAAAGAAATAGAAACAAATCGTAGTAAGTAAGATAATGAACGAATCGTGATCAGCTAGAGCTAACGTTGAATGCCCTATATGGCTCGCACTAACTGAGATGAAAAAGGCTGAGAAAAGAGCAGCTTTGGAGCCGAAATAAGTCCTGCCCATTGCATAGATGGGGAAAACCAATAGAGCACCATATACTGCAGGCATAATCTCAGTAGCCCACCAAATAGCATCAGCCTGATTACCGACAATTGGGGAAATTAATAATCCTGCGATTACGATTGACCAGTCGAATAAAGGAGGTCTAACATTGTTCGCCCCTAGAGGGTAATTTAACATCGGATCGCTGATAAGATGTTTACCTGTTTCGTGAACATAATCTATAACGTGTTTATGATAATACGGATCACTACCTCCAGTAAGTTGAAAGCCATCCTCGGTTGCTGGTTCTAAATTCCAAGCAGTTCTAAGATACAGCGCGAAAAGAAAAATAGCAATTACAATAGCGACCTTAGACCAATTTATTTGACTGAAAGATTGTGTTTGTTTTACAGAAGTGGAGACTGGAGTCTGCTGTGAAGCAAACGGAGTGCTAATACGCTTCTGTTTTTGTCTCCTTCTAGATCTAGCCATGGTTAAATCCTATGAATCCCCTACGCGAAGGAGGTGTCGCCACTCGAGAGGTTATATAAAGTAAACTATCACTCGTCAGATGGCGTAATTTGACCGGAAACTGCACCGAATCCTACACGATAACTATCGTTCTGACACCACCCAGTTATAGAAATAGAATCGTAATCATCTAAGAACGTTCTTTTTTCATTGTTTGATAAATTGATTGGTTTAGTGCCGTTCCAAGAAAGTTCAAGAAGACTGCCATAACTATCAGAAGAGGGACCACTGATAGTTCCTGACGCTAGTAAATCTCCTGTTCTAAGATTACAACCATTAACAGTATGATGAGCTAATTGTTGTGTCATACTCCAATAAAGATGTTTAAAGTTGGTATTACAGATAACATCCGTATTATCTGAATTGGCTGTTTGTAATGATACTTCTAGATTTATGTCGTAGCTGTTTTTACCAGATGTATTAAGATAGGGTAATGGTTTGGGATCTTGTTTTGGCCCTGAACAGCGAAATGGTTCTAGTGCTTCGAGAGTGATGACCCAAGGGGAGATAGATGTAGCAAAACTCTTTCCAAGGAAGGGGCCTAATGGTTGATACTCCCATTTCTGAATATCGCGTGCACTCCAATCATTTACCAAAACTAGGCCGAAAATATGATTTTCTGCTTCTTGAGTTGAAATTGTGTTACCGAGAGTATTGCCTGGGCCGACTAAAGCACCCATTTCGAGTTCAAAATCAAGTCTGTTTGAGGAACCAAAAGATGGAGTGGAATCTTTAGTCAGCATTTGCCCACTGGGTCTTTTGATATCTGTTCCTGAAACAACTATAGAAGAAGAGCGACCGTGATATGCTACTGGTAAATGAAGCCAATTTGGCATTAGTGCATTTTCTTCACCTCTAAACATCTTACCTACATTAGTTGCGTGCTCTTTTGATGAATAAAAATCAGTATAATCTCCAACATCGACGGGTAAAACCATTTCGACATCTGAAATATGAAATAAGACGTCTCCTCTAATTTTAGAATCTCTAAGCTCTGAATTATCCTCTGAAAAAAGATTACTTAATATTAATCTGGTTTCTTTCCAAGATGCCCTTCCAAGGCTCATAAAAGCATTTAATGTTGGTTCATCGAAAACGAGTGTATCTTGTAAATTTGAATTTGAGAAAAATCCATTGGAATCTAAAATGGATAAATCAATTACAAAGTCTCCAATTATGGTACAAACGTGTAAATCGCCACCACTTATTGGACGAAAAACACCGAAAGGTAGATTTTGAATTGGAAAATGAGAATCTGAATTAACTTCGATCCAAGATTTCAAATCGGGGTTGTGAGTTTCATCCATATTACATCCATCCTAAGTCTTTGAGGTCGTCCCTTGGTTCATTGAATGAACAACTACCATAAGAGAGCAACGCCTCCTCTCTTAAATCAACTATCGCATTTACTGGTAAACTATTGTTTTTCCAAGAAAAAGAGGTGTTTTTGAATGCGAAATTATGAGGATTTTCATCTTCCAATGCTTCGATTAAATTAGTTTCATCTATTATGCCTGTATAAAATAAAAGAGCTGAGCCGAAAACGTTGACAAACCCATGCATTTTAGTGCCGATTTCTTCATCAAAATGACGGATTGGGTGGTGGAGCCCTGCAGTAAATTTTAGTTTTACATTATTTTTTTTACAGAATGATAACGCTGAAGCTATTGTTTTAGAAGAGGGGAAAGCCTCTGGAACAATGCCCCCACATCTTAATTTAAGTTGTATATTTTTAATATTTGATGTGGAAATTTGATTAGAGATAGTTGAAAAATCTGTAATTATAGGCTCTAAGAAAATTTCGACAGAGTTATCAAGAGATTTGATTGAAGTACTCAAAATGTTTAAAATGTCGTTTAAATTGTTATTTTGAGTATCTATTTTAGCTTCTAAAGACTTGATTTTACAAACATCACCATATTGATCTTCAAAGGTTTTAATGGTACTTAATTCCTCGTGAAATTTATTTATATATGTATCGTCTTGAAAATTGCCAGTAAGTAAGACTGAAAGATGGAGAGGCTTTTCAGCTGTAAAATCGGATAAATGAGGTAATAAATTATTCAATTTTGAGATTGGGCAAATAAAACGATTTAATATCCATGAATCGGAAGAAGAAAAATATAATTTATAATTAGAAATTGCATCGTCAAAGGGCAGTTCAGAGGGAGGGAACAGACCTGCATAGTCAATTAGAGATTCCATGAAGGAATGAAGGCTATTATTCATTCTATTCAGCTACTCACCCAGTGAATCGCTATATTCATCTCCGGCCAACCACGAAGAACCGTAATTTTCATCCTCTATGACTAAAGAATTCTTAGCGACTAATAATGGATAATAGGTATCCACCATAACTGCCAATTCATCTGTCCATTTCTGACCAATAGATGCTTCATATTTACCAGGATGAGGGCCATGTGTTAAACCGTCAGGATGTAAAGTTAGGGATCCGAATTCTACGCCCTTTCGGGACATAAATTCATCCTTAGCATAATAAATTACCTCATCAGACATGACGTTTGAATGATTATAGGGGGCTGGTATCGAATTTTCATCGAAATCGAATGGACGAGGGCAGAACGAACAAACAACAAAATTCAGTCCTTGAAAAGTTTGGTGAACAGGAGGTGGTTCGTGTATACGGCCAACTATTGGTTCGAAATCATTTATATTGAAAGCATATGGATAGTAATATCCATCCCAACCAACTACGTCACAAGGATGGTGTCCTAAGGTTACTTCAGTAAGGAGGTCTCTTTGTTTGACTAATACTTTGTATTCTCCTTTTTCATCATATGTTTTTAATTCCTCAGGAGCTCTGAAATCACGCTCTGAATATGGACTTCGTTCGATTAATTGACCATATTCATTTCGATATCTTTTCGGAGTATTAATCTCTCCCGACCCCTCTATAATCAACAGTGAATGTAATTCTGATTTCATATTATATTTGTGTAGAATTCCTCTAGGTATGATCAAGTAGTCTCCTTGACCGTAATTTATATCGCCGTATGCCGTTTCCAAAACGCCATTTCCTTTACCAACATAAACAACTTCATCTGCTTGTGCATTTCTATAATAAAAATCATCATTTTTGTCTGGATGAGATGTGGAAATAATAACATCTTTGTTGAATAAGAGTGGCGTACGGTCGGTTACTGGACTTCCACCTTTTGGTAATCTTTCAGTGTAGAAATGGCGCATTCTCAGCGCTGCATCTGGATCTTCTTCTAAAGTAAAAGTATCGATTACTTTAGTAGATACTACTTCTGTTGGAGGGTGTACATGATATAGGAGAGCTGAAGGGCCGTCGAAACCTTTGTTTCCCTTTAATTCTTCATGATATATGTTTCCTTCTTTACTTCTAAAAACGGTATGCCGTTTTCGTGGTATTTTACCTAGTTTGTGATATCTGTGCATTATAGATTTCCTCTCTCTGATTGGTGCCTTTCTATAGCTTCGAAAAGTGCTTTGAAATTTCCGAAACCGAACCCCCTACTTCCTTTTCTTTGAATTATTTCGTAAAAAAGAGTTGGTCTGTCTTGAACCGGTTTTGTAAATAGTTGAAGAAGATACCCTTCATCATCTCTATCTACTAAAATTCTTAATTTTTTTAATGTATCAAAATCTTCATCTATTTCACCAACTCTATTTAGGAGATTGTCATAATACGTGTCGGGAACTTCTAAAAATTCAACCCCGTTCGCCCTTAATTTAGTGATAGCTCCAATAATATTATCAGTCAAAAGAGCCATGTGTTGAACTCCGGGGCCGTTATAGAAATCTAAATATTCTTCGATTTGTGATTTTTTCTTCCCTTCTGCTGGTTCATTTAATGGAAATTTAATTCTACCCCTACCACCTTCCATTACTTTAGACATAAGAGCTGAATATTCTGTAGAGATGTCATCATCGGTAAAGTGCTGCATCTGTGTAAAACCTAAAACATTGGCATAATAATCTGCCCAAACATTCATTTTGCCTAGTTCGACATTGCCGACAATGTGATCTACAAATCTCAAACCGACTGGTTCTTCTTCGATAATATCAGCTCTGTATCCTGGAAGAAAGGGGCCTGAATAATTAGAAGTAGAAATGAAAGAATGGATAGTATCGCCATATGTACGAATTGAAGCATACCTTATTGTTCCGTGTTCATCAGAAATATCTTTTGGCTCAGTGACGGATTGAGCACCTCGTGCAACCGTATCGTTGAAGCAAGAATCTACATCATCGACGTGAAAGGAGATATCTTTTGCTCCATCACCATGATTCTTAAGATGATTATTCATTTCATCATTACCATTAAGAGGTGATGAAAGAACCAACCTTATCTGTCCTTGTTGTAAAACGTATGAGGCTTTTTCTCTAGTACCTGTTTCTAATCCAGAATAAGCAATTTGTGAATAGCCGTATGCTTTACGGTAATAGTAAGCTGCCTGTTTAGCATTACCTACCCACAGCTCAACGTGGTGTATATTCTTCAAAGGAAGGGGGTCATCACTCATTGGACAAAATCAATAATGTTTGAGGGTTAATATTGTTATTTGATGCCTAAGAATCGGCTTGGTAATCAATATTCCAATCTAGATTGTAACTAAAAGAACCTGGAGCTGCGCATGGTCCGCCCGTTGCAGAATTAGCGTGCCTCATACGAACGTCCCAAGTACCGTTCAATAAATCTTCATACTCAAAAGCAGCATTATTTGCTTCAACTGTTTCTAACACCCCATCCGGATTGATAACGCTAATTTCCATGTAACATAGGCCTTGCGTATTGGGAGGATTGGTTTCAACGTTTATACTTGAAAAAATAGCATGATTTTTTATTTCAACTGAAACCACTTCATTGTTGTTGCTTTGCCCTGAAGCAGTAATGACATCATCTATAGAAACTACTATGAATGTTCGAGCAGATAAGCGAGTTTCGTCCACGACAGTGAGAGATACTGCGTAAACTCCCCCTGAAACGTATGCATGCGAAACTGAAATGCCTATTGAAACATTACTACCATCACCAAAGTCCCACAAATAATTGATTAAATCTCCTCTTGAATTAGAAGCTGAAAAAGATAGATTTTCTCCTGCGAGGCCATCATTTGAATCTACCGTGATTACTGCTTCTAAATCTATAGGTTCAGTTCCGAATAATTTTGGACCGGTGACTTGGAATATAACTAAAGAAACCACTAAGAGTGTAAAAAAGGTAGATGATTTTTCTACTATAATCTCTCTTTCTTTTGCTGAAAGGCCTTTCTTTTTCCTTTCCATAAGTGCAGAAAGACCATCTCCGAAAATGAAACCGCCATCCAAAGGTATAGCTGGTAAAACGTTTGTCATACCGACCATTAGATTAAGCCAAAAAATCCAATAAAAACTATTAGCAATTATCCAGAATAAACTGTCTGGAAGAATAGAAGTGAATCCTTCGGGAGTGAATAATGATGTAAAATGATCTGGGAAAGGTTGTAAATTGGCAAATGGCAAAGTCATGTAAGCCAGAAGACCGGCACCGCCGCCTGAATCGATTGGATGGGCGAGTAAATCGGTGATAACTTCTGGATTTGTTGTTGCAACGCCTAGAAAACCTTTTCCAGAAATTGAACTATTGTATTGATCCGGATAATATTCTAGAAAATAATCACCTTTATCGGATAGTGTAGCTGTGAATGATTCTAAAATTCCTTTAGAATAGGCTTCAATTGTAATGTTCTGACCAGCAGTAGTGTTATCCATTATTATTGAAAACGACTCTGCGTCTGTAACTGTTTGATTATCTATAGAAGTTATCAGCATCCAACTTTCTAAACCGGCGTCATCTGCACTATAATCCTGTACTACGCCACTTATTAGAGCTCCATTATCTATTGGCTGTAACGAACCGACCATAACCCAAGAAAATAAAATTGAAAAAATAAGTGCGAGGGCAATATTACTAGATGGACCTGCCGCATAGAGACGCATTCGTTCTCTTCTGGGCATATTCATCATCTCTTCTTCATCGGGCTCTACAAAGGCACCGATTGGGAATATGAAAAATAGGAGACCAAGTGCTTTTAGTTTTATTTTAGCGACTCTCCCTAAAATTCCATGTGAGAATTCATGTATTACAACTGCAATTGAAAGAGATAAGACTCCATAACCTATAGGAATAACGGGATTTAATCCTGGTAAACCTATTAGCATTTTTGGAGAAACTGCAGCAGATTTTGGTATTTGTGATACTAAAGTTGCTTGCCAAATTAATAAGATAAGCATTAAGGCCATAATGAAAAAAACAACGACAAGCCCAACGTCGGCAAAAAGGTTCCAAAATTTCTTATATTTTGAAAGTTTTTCTATTATATCTTTACCTCTTTCAGTTCTCCACATTAAGAATGAATCGCCCCAGATTAGATCTAAATCATATTTTTCTAAGGTACCTGCTTCATGGAGTTTTCTGATAGAGATGACCCATACTACTAAAAAAAGTGCAAAAACAGTGAACCCAGAACTAGGATTGAAGCCTCCTAATAATAAAAGAAAAAGGACTAGGAGAATTAATCTCCAATGATTGTTGAAAACTGTTTCTAAAGTGGAACGATTAGTCTCCTGCAATTCTTCAAACTCTTGGTCTGATGACACATGGACGCGACAGGGTGGGTTTATTTGTGCGTATCTATACTGAGTTTGTGGCCAAAAAGAAGAAAAAGGAAGAACCCGTATTTGAATTTTCAGAATTCAATAAAGAAGAATACATAAAGAATGATTTTAGAGATTCAAAAGTGGCCTTTGTAGCCATTCCATTTGGTATATTGATAGCTGTAATTACACACTATATGCTCTCTTCTGGAATAAGTACTAGAATAGCGATGATGGTTGGATTTACTTCACCGATATTGTTGATTAAAATTGTACCTTTTGTAGTTAAAATGGATGAGTTTCCAATAAAAAAAATGTTTGCACCCGCTATAACATCTATCTTTACTTGGCTTGGAGCCTTCATATTGCTTTCAAACCCACCATTTTTAGATATCGCTAGCCCTGTAATTGAAGAATTTGAGATATATGAATATGATGGAAATACATGGAATGAAATGAATAAAGAAAATGATGAATATCTTGTTCCTGAAAATAGTGAATTTACGATTACTGTTTTAGTTTTAGATAATGATGAAGTAGAAGATGTGCAATTTACAATACATAGTGATAATGGGGAATTCATACCGGTAGAGATGGATGATGAGTTTCCAAATGGATATGAAAATAGATGGCAATATCAACATGATGGTTTGAATGCTGGTGAATACACGATAAAAATAACAGCGACAGATGCTGAAGATAATGTAGAAGAAATAACGAAGAAATTTACTGTGTCATAATACTTAAGAAAATATTAAATTGATGAATTAGCGATTTTCAAAGCGCCAGTAACTCCTGTATAATCGCCTAGTTTTGGAGGAGATATTTGTGGCAAGGGAACGAAACAATTTAGAAGTTTGGAAGTTTCTGTTTTAATCATATCGAGTAGTTGTGTTTGTTTCATAACACCCCCACCTATGACAATTATTTCAGGGGATAAGAGATAGATGATAGAAGAGAGGCCTCTGGCTAGATATTTTGCTTCTAAATTCCAAGCTTCGTGATCTGAAGGCAAATCCTGAGGAGATATTTTCCATCTTTTTTCAATGGCGGGGCCGCTAGCTAGTCCTTCTAGACAATTGGTATGAATTCGACAGATTCCTTCTTCCTCATCATCAATGATGATGTGGCCCATTTCTGGGTGTAAATTACCATGCAACGGTTGACCGTTGATTATGGCACCCCCACCTATGCCCGTGCCTACAGTTAGATAGACTAGAGAATTGAATTTTTTTCCTGAACCGTATTCGAATTCAGCAATAGCTGAGGCATTTACATCCGTATCTACGGTTATAGGAAATGAATATTGTTGCTTGAAAAATGAAAGAACATTAGCACCTAACCAATCTTCTTTAGTGTCGGAAAGAATTGTACCGTATTTTTCTGAAGATGAATCTAAACAGACGGGACCGAAGGTGGCAATTCCTAAACTTTTTAATTCGTAGCTTCTAAAAAAATCGAAGATATCAGATAATGTTTTTTCTGGAGTAGATGTTGGTATTCGTATAGTATCTATAATTGAATTTGGTTTTTCAGCAATAGCAGCAATACATTTAGTTCCACCTAATTCGATTCCACCAATCATTCTAAGAACCTAACTATGAAGAGAGATAGTTCGTATAAAATGATTAATGGTATTGCCAATAAAAATTGAGATATTACATCAGGAGGTGTGATTAATGCTGAAAACAGAAAGAAAGATACTATCAAATGTGGCCTGTACGATTTTAATGTCTCAACCGTAGCCAAATTAGCTTTGACTATTACAAACATAATAAGTGGTAATTGGAACGTTAACCCTAAAGCAAAGGTCAAAATCATAATGAAGGAATAAAATTCAGATAAACTATACGTAGAATCTATACCGGCGCTAAGGGCATCATTGTGAAGATAATTCAAAACTAGAGGTAGAGTAATGAATAATGCGTAATAGCAACCTGCAAGAAAAAGTGTTAAAGAAAAAGTAAAGAAAGAACTAAGACGTAGAACGCTCATTTGGAAATTGTCATTGATTGATTTTAATGAAAATAAACCATGAAGGCCGGTTGTAAAAACGAAGGATATGATGGCAGAGTAACCGGCAAATTTTATTCTGATCATCAGATATTCTGCTGGACGAATATAGATTAGAGTGGCATTATCAGGAAGTAAGAGATCTTCTAGAATAGAGAGGATTTTTGAGGAATATTCGAAAGCTAAGATGAAAAAAAGACATGCAAAAAAGATATGAAATAGTAATCTATTTCTGATTTTAGAAAAGATTCTAGACATATTATTCAAATCAGGCATGAGTCTGAAAAAGGATGACAGTAAATGTCTTTTTGTATGCCGAAACAGTCATTAATGGCAGGGATAGTAATAGAATAATGCTTAGCACATATGAATTACTAATAATTCTGGCTTTGGTTTTACTCTTTTTTGGAAAAGATAAGATTCCAGAACTTTTTAGAGGGGCTGGACAGGCCAAAAAAGCGTTTAATGAAGGGATGAACGAATCGTTGCCTGAAGACTCTAGTGAAGATAAAGTTGAAGGGCCTATGGAAGAAGATGGTAAAGGTGACATCGATGGTGATGGAATACCAGATTCTGAGGACGAAGAACCGAGAGTATCAGATTCTAAAGATGAAGAAGAACCATCAGAAGGAGGAGACGATAGCGTACATTCCAACTTCGGGGGCGGCTTCGGATAAAGAAAGCTATGGCACGTTGGTTATTCAAAACGGAACCGAGTAATTATTCTTGGGATATGATGGTCAAGGATAGGAATATTCGATGGACAGATATAGGCAATAATTGGGCACTAAAATTTCTTAGACAGTGTGAACCTGGTGATAATGCATTCTTCTATCATACTGGCAACGATAGGTGTATCATGGGAATAGTGGAAGTGACTAGTATGCCATACCCCCACTATGAAGCTGGATGCGATTGTGGTGTAGATAAGGAAGAAAAGTATGCAGTAGTAGATGTAAAAATTAAAGAGAAGATAAATTCTCCAGTAACTCTTAAAGAGATAAAAGCCGATTCATTCTTCGAAGATTTTCACCTTCCTAAATATGGAAGATTGAGTGTTATGCCTGTATCTAAAGAGATTTGGGAGAAATTAATAGAGATGGGCGAAGGAACTACTTCAGTTTGATTTAGATGCGATAAATTTGATAGATGCATCGTTAAATTTAGACCTAAAAACAGAAGGATTTGAAATACTTTGAAATTCGTGGCGTGACCCCCCTACTCCCATTATAATTAAATCGCCGTAACCGAACATAGAACCTCCAAAGGATTTACGGACTGTGACGCTTTCAACTTTATCTAAATCGAATTCGATGGTTTCTGTGCTTAAACCACTAGATCTGATTACTAATCTAGAATTTGTTAGAATTATTTCCTTACTTCCTGAATCTAATAGCTGGCTAGAAAGTTTAAACAACATATACAATAAGACGAATATGAAATATAGAATGAGTAAAGAAGTGCTAGAAGGTAAAGAACCACTTGGAAGAAAAAAGGAAGGGATAGGTGGGAGATTGCTTAGAAATAATGATGAAATTTGAAATAATAATAGTCCTAAAAATAAATAAATGAACATTTCGAGTATCGGGAAGAGCCAGAGAATACGATGTGCGTTTGGTGAATCGATAATCTGTTCATTTTTACGTGAATTGCTTTGTATGTATTCAGAAAGATTGGAAGACATACTAACCTGGGGGCCAATCTAAATTACGTCCGCCGAGAAGGTGTAAATGAATATGAAATACTGTTTGACCAGCTGCATCATTGCAATTGAAAACTGTACGATATCCCGATTCGGAAAGATTGTGTTCACCAGCAATCTGTTGTGCTACCATATGCATTTCGCCAACTAATTCTCGATCTTCTGACTTGAGATCATTGAGCGTTGCTATATGTTTACGTGGAATAACTAGTACGTGTGTCGGTGCCTGTGGATTGATATCGTTAAATGCTAAAACAGAATCGCTTTCATAAACAATATCGCCAGAGATTTCGCCATTGCTAATTTTGCAGAAAAGACAATCGTTCATAGAACCTCTGGATTAACACAACTTGGTAAATCGGAATTGTTGATTTTAGCCAATATATTTTCAACAGCTATATTTCCCATTGCAGTCCTGGTATCCAGTGTTGCACTACCTATGTGCGGAACAATAATTACATTATCGAGATCTGTAAGGCCCGGTTCCATATCTGGTTCATTTTCGAAAACATCGAGTGCAGCTCCAGTTATTTCTCTATTTGATAAAGCGTTGACTAATGCTTTTTCATCTATTACAGGACCTCTACTAACATTTATCAAATAAGAAGTTGGCTTCATGACTTTCAGTTCACGTTCACTTATTAAATGATGAGATTTTTCATCGTAAAAGGGGTGTAAAGAAACAAAATCTGATTGTTTAAGAAGTGAATACATATCAGTATATTTTGCACCGACTTCTGAAGCGAAGGATTTTTCTTCGACATCACTATAAAGAATATTCATTCCGAAGCCTTGCGCCCTTTTTGCCAAAGCGAATCCTATTCTTCCAAACCCGATAATTCCTAATGTTTTACTATGAACGTCCGAACCCATTAGTAATGTTGGAGACCATGCTTCGTATTTTCCAGAACGCATGAAGTCATCTGCTTCTACTATTCTACGTGAAATGGCCATTAAGAGCGCCCAAGTCAAATCTGCAGTTGTTTCAGTTAAGACCCCGGGAGTGTTAGTTACTGGTATCTTTTTTTCAGTAGCCGCTGCAACATCTATGTTGTTAAAACCAACGGCATAATTTGCTATTAATTTTAAATCTGGATTAATATTCATTAAAGAGGAATCTATCGAGTCCACTAATTGTGATAAAATAATGTCACACCACCCAACTCCGTCTTCTAATTCTTTCCTAGTCAATGGGCGATCTTCCCTGTTAACACGGAGTTCAGAAATCTCTTTGGAGAGTTCCAATCTACCCATCACAGTATCGGGCAAAAGTCTTGTTACGAAAACTTTCATGCTTGAACCTCTCATCAGGGGGTTATAAGTAAAATTTGCAGGTCCGTAATATTGGTGCCAGTTAGGCCTGGTGAGAAGATGTCGTTCAGTTTCACGAAGAAATTGTAAGAATCGTTATCTTCCAAATGACTGTTAAAATCCAAACCTAAAGATTTTGCTCTTTCTATTGTACGGCCGTCAGCAAATGCGCCGGCAGCATCGGTAGGACCGTCTTGACCATCTGAGCCGGCACTCAATAGTACGACATTATTCAAACCTTGAAGTTCTGAAGCGGCGGCCAAGCTAAGTTCTTGACTACGCCCTCCTAATCCTTTTCCTTTGACGACCACAGTCGTCTCTCCTGAACCTAAAATACACACCCGTTTTTGGATTCCTTCTTGTATCTTCATTTTGGCTAAATCTGCATATTCAAGACCAACATCTCTAGCTAGTCCTGAAATGTTAGAAGAATGGACAAAAACATCGTAACCTAATAATTCGGCTTGCTTCTTGGCTGAATCTAACGCATCTTGATTTGATCCTAAGATGAATGTATCTGTATTATCGCAAGATTTTGGAGTTTCTTCTAATTCACCTAAAGAACCTTGAATTAGGCGATTCATAACAGAATCTGGTACTTTATTTTCAAGAGATAAATCATGTATTACTTTGAGTGCATCGCCGAAAGTAGAAGAATCTTGAACAGTGGGACCTGAAGCAATGATATCTAAACTATCACCTAACACGTCTGAAATAACTAAAGACAAAATAGTGGCCGGTGAGGCGAGATGGGAAAGTTGCCCTCCTTTAACTGCAGATATGTGTTTTCTAACTGTGTTCAACTGAGTAATGTCGCCGCCATTTTGGCTGATGAGTTTAATTGTTTGGAGTTTATCTGAAGAAGGTATTCCTTCTGCCGGCATTGATAAAAGCGAAGACCCCCCGCCTGAAATTAAAACTAAAATGAGATCATCTTTACTTGAGTTTTTCACCATCTGACAGATTAACTTAGTAGTTTTTTCGGAATTGCTATCCGGTAAGTTGCCATCAGCCCCCTCTCTTAGAATTATTTTTTCATTAGAATAATTAAAATGATTTAAAATTCCGTTAGGAACGCTAGAGATTCCTTCTGTTATGTGATCACCGATAAGATTTTCGATAGATTTGCTGAAATCTACAGAAGCCTTACCGAATGCTACGACTTTTACATTTCTATTGAGAATGTATTTTTTATTGTTGATAATTAGAGAATCTCCGATTCTTTGTATTTTTTTGTTGATTAAAGATGAAGGCATAGCGGATGAAACTGCAGAATCGAATATTGATGTTGCATCGTTGCGTAAGTCTGTCATTGAGATGGTAATGATTGGGGCTTAAATCAATTTGAGTGTTGTCTTCTAAAATGAGAAACGAGACCCAAAATACTCAAAATACTCAAAAAAGGGAGAGTGGGAATTGTAGTAGAAGAATTATCTACAGGTTCGGAAGACCCGGCTCCGACTATAATTTTTCCTCTCATTGAATCCATAGAATAATGAGGTTCGCAGATGTAAAACAAAGTAATATCTGAAGTAGTATGTTCTTCTGGTAAGGTCCAATTATAGGTTCCTGAAATTGGTTCACCAGAGTAGAAGCCACCTTCTAAACGACCCTCATCTTCTTCGTTTTCTATTTGAGCTACATTGTGAGTATCTGTTGAATTCCATTGAAAGATTATAGTATCTCCTATAGAAATTTCTATATCAGTAGAACCGTCAGGAGTCTCAAAAGCATAATCTACTACGTAAATTGTGTGGACTTCGGCAGCAAATGAAGGAAGTAAAAAAATCATAACTAACATAGAAAGAAGGGTAAAACGCAAAATGAAACCTCGATATTTTATGAGGAAATGATGTCTATATATGTATTCTTCTACATTGCATATTATGAAAGTGCTTGGCAAAGACGTTCATGCACATCACATACCTTTCATTGTAGCTATGATGGTACTTCTAATCGTAGTCACAGGAGGGTGGGTCAGAATAAGTGATGCTGGTGAAAGTTGCCCCGATTGGCCTACCTGTTTTGGTGAGCTCGGTTTTAATATTTCCAGTGAAAAACAAATGGAATGGTGGGGTGAAAATCCAGATGAGGCAGATTCTAGGCACGAAAATGATCCTACATTTACATACACTACGTATCAAATATTTACAGAATGGTTACATCGATTTTTAGTGGGGATTATAGGAATTATTTTACTATATAGTCAAATCTTAGTATGGAATAAAAGAGAAGAGATAGGAGATAGACCTTACAAGATACATATGGTGGCGATGCTATTGTTAATATCACAAGCAATTATTGGAATGATAACTGTTAGATATGATAATGTTCCTTGGAGTGTGTCGATACATTTAGCTGCTGCTATGTTGTTTATTACAACTTTGTTGTGGTCTGGTATTGTATGGATGAAATGTGAAAAGGCGTTACCGAATAATTTTAAGGTAGAAACAAAAGAGACAGTAGGGAAATTGCTTCTAATGATGACAGTAGTCGCTTTGATTATGGGGATGGTTGGTGGATACATATCCTCTGGAAAATATGCAGATGATTGTAGTACAGGAATAGTGAATGGATGGCCCCTATGTAATGGAGAGATAATACCTGCTCATGAAAATTTTGGTGCTAATGTTACATTTCTACACAGAATATTGGCTTTAATGACAGGAGGATTGCTATTCTGGGGGGGACAATGGATGAGAGAAAATGATGGGAAAAATATTCTGACGACGTATGTTGATATAGCTTTAGGATTATTTGTTATGAATATAATAGTTGGAGCGTTGCATTTAGTAATGATGGATGAAAATGGATTTCCAGGTTGGTTATCACTGATGCACCTTATACTGGCAACATTGATGTTTATTGCTTTAGCTTTTGCAACAGTAATAGCGCACGAGGCACTGAAAGAATGAATCAAGAGAATGAGATGCCGTCACTATTACTAGTGTATTGGAGACTACTGAAACCTAGAGTTGTTATGCTGCTACAGATAACTGCTGTTTGTGGAGTTGTGATATATAATTTAATGAATGAAACTGTAACTGACAAAGATGACATTATTAGAATACTTAATCAAAGTTTAGTAGTTCTCATTGGCGGAACTTTAACGGGAGGAGGTGCAGGTACAATCAATATGTGGTATGAAAGAGATATTGATAATGAGATGGATAGAACAGATAAAAGACCGATACCGATGGGGCACATATCTCCCGAGCACGCTTTGATGTTCGGTATTTCTTGCGTCTTATTGGGAGCGTTGATACTTTGGAATTACGGATCTTTAGAAGCCAGTATTGTTGCAGTGTTGAGTGCGATTTTTTATGTTTTGATTTATACAGTATGGTTAAAACCTAGAACTGCGCAGAACATAGTGATAGGGGGTGCTGCCGGCTCAACGCCTCCGTTGATAGGGTGGGCTGTAGCTGGAGGAAATATAACTGAAACCATCCCGTGGTTGATGTTTGTTATTATTTTTCTTTGGACTCCGCCGCATTTTTGGGCGTTGTCTTTGCTTAAAGTTGAAGAATATCGAAAAGTTGGTTTACCGATGCTGCCTGTAGTAAAGGGGAAAAAATACACTAGAAATAGTATAGTGGCGTACGCAGCTATTTTGTTACTATCTAGTTTAGTTTTAGGATATCAGGGGGGATTGGGGCGGATGTATATGGTTGTAGCTACCGTCCTTGGTGGATATTTTTTGTACCTAAGTGAGATATTGAGAACGGCACCAACCACTGAAAATACTATGCGTGTATTTCGTTATTCGATAAATTACCTAGCTTTGATTTTTTCTACGATTGTTATTGATATATACATCTAAAAGAGACTCCAATATTATTTTATATACCAATGTTGATTTTGCTTTAACTGCGCTACAGTGTGTAGTTTTCTTGGAGAAGAACAAACCTATGTCCGTTCTAAAAGATTCATTGATACCGTACATCCCTCAGGGATGGCAAACTGACTTGTTTGAACCTGTTGTAACTCAATTCCTAATATGGTCGGCAATAGTTGGAGTATTGGTGCTTGGATGGATGTTTTATGCATTTTTCAGATATACGGATGATGGAGAAATACCAGAAGACGCCCCTCAAGCGGGAGTTTTTCCTGCAGAAAGAGGAAGTAATCGAGTAGAGCTTATTTGGACTGTAGGGCCATTGATATTGGTTACTTGGTTAACTTATATCTCATTAGCCCCTCTAGATTATTATTGGGACATTCCAGATGATGATGACACAATAGTTGTACAAGTTACTGCTCAGCAATGGTTTTGGACTTTTACTTATGAAGATGGAACTTCAACGATAAATGAATTATATGTTCCAGCAAATACGGAAGTTGTTTTAGAGTTTAAAGCCTTAGATGTAATACATAGTTTTTACATTATAGAATTAGGGGTTAAGGAAGATATACCGCCTAATGTAGACACTGAAGCTTGGTTTGATAGTGGGTTACTTGAACCTGGAAATTATCTTATTCAATGTACAGAATATTGTGGTGAAGATCATTCCAATATGCTGGCCACTCTGATAGTTGCGGAGGAATAAACATATGCAACGAATGAGTGGGAAAATATTTGGCGTTTTGTTTGTTGCGATAATTGCAGTAATTGCAATGATATCAATTCCTAGTGGCGATTCTCTACCTGGTGGCGTTGATACAAACACAGCAGCAGCAGGATGTTCATGTCATGGTGTTGATCCGACCGCAGGAGTGATGGTGACAATTGCTTCTCCTGAAAATTTTACAGCTGGTGAATCATATAACATTACAATTTCTATATCTGGCGGACCGAATGATGAGATTACAGAAGGAATGAATGCAACGGGTGGTTTTAGTTTAAGAGTAAATAGTGGAACACTGGAGAGCAGTGGTAATGATACACAACTATGGGATGATGGTACAGTATCTCATACAGAAAGTGGTAACGATCAACGAGAGTGGACGGTAGGATGGATAGCTTCTGATGATGATTCTAAAACTGTAACGTTTACTGCTTATGGAAATTCTGTTAATGGAGATTCGGGAAATGGATTAGGCAATTCTGGAGATTATTGGAATTCTGCATCTAAACAAGTTCCTGGAATAAATGTAATTATTGATGATGGAAAAATTACATTCGCACAAAAAATAATCTATGCCGTATTACTGTTTGGAGTAACTATTGGTGCAGTTGGTTTTGGATATCGTATTGTGAATACTGAAAAATCTGTTGAAGAAGTATTTGGAAAATATTGGGATTATACAATGGAATGGATTGTAACTACGGATCACAAAAAGATTGGAATTTTATATTTTGTAACTGGATTTTTCTTCTTGATAATGGGAGGAATTTTAGCTTTAGCAATGAGAGTCCAATTAATGTATGCAGATAATGACTTTATGACCAATCAAGAATACAATTCTGCATTCACTATGCATGGAACAACTATGGTATTTCTTTCTGCAATGCCTATGATAGCGGCTTTTGCGAATTATTTAATTCCATTGCAAATTGGAGCGAGAGATTTAGCATTTCCGAGATTGAATGCTTTGAGTTATTGGTTGCTTCCTGCTGGTGGGATAACGATCTACGCAGGATATTTAGCAGGCGGTGCAGGAGATGTTGGTTGGACAGGATATGCACCTTATTCTTCTGGAGATGCAGCAACTGCCCCCGGTACTGATCTATGGGTATCTGGTCAGATACTGCTTGGAGCCTCTTCGACTATAACTGGAATAAATTTCATGACCACCATTCTACTGATGAGAGCACCTGGCGTCACTTTAATGAGAATGCCGCTGTTTACATGGTCTATAGCCGTTTCAGTCTTCCTTATGTTATTGGCAATGCCAGTATTCACCGTAGCTCTAATATTATTATTTGCAGACCGAACCTTTGGAACTTTGTACTTTGATGTGGCAGCGGGTGGAGACCCTATATTATGGCAACATCTTTTCTGGTATTTTGGACATCCAGAAGTTTACATACTTGTGATGCCTGCGTTCGGAATTATATCAGAAGTGGTTGCTACTTTCTCAAAGAGACCCGTCTACGGATATAATGCAATGGTAATAGCGATTGCTTCCATAGGTATAATTTCATTCATAGTATGGGGACATCATATGTTTACATCAGGAGGCGATCCACTATTCCGATTCATTGTAATGTTAACCACCATGTTAGTTGCCATACCGACTGGTGTGAAAATATTCAATTGGTTGGCCACGATAACTAGAGGAAAAATAAGTAGGAAAACAGCAATGTTATTCTCACTAGGTGCAATTGCTACATTTACAATAGGGGGGATTACTGGAATTATCTTAGCATCCATTCCATTAGACTTAGCCCTGCATGATACTTATTTCGTAGTAGCGCACTTTCACTACGTAATTATTGGAGGAATATTGTTTGGATTTTACTCTGGAGTGTATTATTGGTATCCGAAAGTTACAGGTAGAATGATGAATGAAAAACTGGGTGTTGCGCATTTCGTAACTTCTATGATTTTCTTTAACCTTGCATTTTATCCAATGCACAATATAGGTTTGATGGGTATGCCTAGAAGATATGCCACATACAGTGAAAGTTTAGGAATAGAAGAATTAAATTATTACGTAAGTATATTTGCGATTCTATTTGGTTTGAGTCAACTTTTCATAGTAGCTAACATAATTTATTCTTACAAAAAAGGAGAAAAGGCTGGAGATAATCCATGGAATGGTTGGAGTTTAGAATGGGTAACTTCTTCACCGCCACCTCACAATAGTTTCACAGAAATCCCTACTTTGGAGGTTAAAGAAGATGAGTGAAGAACATATCCACACATCGGCCCCATTTGTTGCTAGTATGGGGAGTATGTTCATATTGATAGGATTGGCTTTAGCAACGAACGGATATCCTGCATTTTGGTTTGTTTGTTTAGCCGGTATTGCAATATTGATAGCTGGATTTATTTCGTGGCTATCTGAATATTCGCCACAATATGAAGAGGTTGACATTGAGAGATATCATTCATATTGGGATACAATCCCTATACGAAAATTTGGTACGTGGTTGTTCCTGCTTAGTGAAATGATGGTTTTTGGTACCTTATTGAGTACCTATCTTAGATATCGTGCAGCTGCAGGAGAAGATTGGGCACCGGCTGCTGAACTGATAAGAGAGCACCTAATATTTGGTGTGCTTAACACGTTCGCTCTACTATTGAGTAGTTTGACTGTGGTTCTAGCACTATATGCTGCAAAAAGAGGAGATACGAAACGAACGACACGTTATTTGATTTGTACTCTTATTTTAGGCACTCTTTTCATAGTTCTAAAACTGTATGAATGGTTTGAAATGATGCATCATGACTTTTCACATATAGATCCAAAATATGAACATGGATTCTGGGTAGACACGAGTATGGAAGGGTCTACTTTCTACTTGACTACTGGAACGCATGGAGCGCACGTATTTGTTGGTCTAATTGCATTGTGTTACTTAATATATAAATCGAATAAAGGAGGATACACGGAAGAATATCATGACACCCTGGAGTACTTCGGTCTCTATTGGCACTATGTCGATATAGTGTGGGTGTTCGTATTTCCATTCTTCTATCTATATTGATAAACATGAGTGAAGAAGAAATTGAAAAAGAAGAGGTTGAGGAAACTACTGAGCCGGTAGAAGAAGAGCATCATGAAGAGCACGGTGTTCCGCTCTTTATCAGAGTGTTTGCTTGGCTTGTATTTTATACATTAATAGAGGTTGGAGCCATACTACAAGAATTCTCTTTTTGGACGACTATGTTCATACTATTCAGTATAGCATTCGTCAAAGTTTGGTATATCGCAGCATACTTCATGCACCTTAAATGGGATCCACCATTAGCGAAACATACCAGTGTAGTTCCAGTTCTGTTCTTAGCCATTATGTTTCTAGGTATTGGATTAACCAACCCTGGTGCAGTTGACGATTTCAGATCTCTATGTGGTTTCTAAAGAGTGTAAAAATAGAAACCTAAACTTGAAAGTATAAAATAAGGAACCAATGAGGCTGCGCCTTCATAGTTTTTACTTATTCTTTGACCAAACATCAAGATACAGAGAGAGAAAGAACAGAACATGGCGCCGAGTAGGCCAACTGAATGACCATCTCTAAACAGAATCCATAGAATTCCTAATGCAGACAGCCCTCCTCCGAGTATTTCTAAGATAGTTACCACAAACAGACCAATCTGTAAACTACTGGCTAAAGGTGTGTTTTCAAATTGTTTAGACATCCAGTCGAGTTCAGAATTCCAATTTAGAATTTTATCTAACCCAGATTGAAGAAAAATAGTTGCTAGAAAGGTAGAGATTGTCATACGTAAAATATCTAAATAAAGAATATTTTTGTCAAAAAATATTAAACCATCTGAAAGAAATTCAAGCGAAGCCATGAAAGTAAATAAAAAAAGAGATACTTAACTATTCTTGAAGTATGATTTCGATATCGTGAATAAGATAAGCTGGAGACCAATCAACACCTGTAAAGAGTGATCTTTTTCTTAAATCTTTGTCTAAAATAAAGACAGAGGGGTTGTGTAAAACGCTGTAATTTTCATCAGAATTGGTATTGTTATTCGATTCAGAATTTTGAGGTACGACCCAAATGCCAAAATCATCCCAGACGGGTTTCAAAGATGCCCAAGTGCCTGTAAGATGGGTCCAAGTGATATTATTCTGTGAAGTGAAATTAGTGAGTACTTCTGGTGTATCTCTGAATGGGTCGACAGAAATAGAAATGAGAGAGATGTTAGATTCTAAATCAGGAGTTAACGACATGCTCAGATTTTTGAGTAACTGAGTTGTTGGAAGGCAAGTATCACTACAATGAGTGAAAATAAATGATATGATCACAACATTGCCTTGGAAAGAGGTGAGATTAAATGATTCATTATGTTGATTAGTTAATTGAAAATTTGGAGTTGGGGCTGGTGGGCTTAGCTCGGTACCCCAAAACCCGGAATTTTGACTCTCATCTAAGCAGCCAGACAATATGACTAATGATGTGATTAAAAAAATAGATAAATGAGACGTCTGCACAAATAGTGAAATCGGTACTGGTAAAAATGAATTTGCTAATTTGAGCCGAGCGCTATGCTTTTGTGTTCTTTCTACAATAGGGGATTGGTATAGAATGCACGAAGAGTTCGCTGATGTTGGAGAAGGTGTAAGTGAAGATACTAATGAAGCTAATTCGGCAGTCAGAATAGAAGGTGGTAATGTTTTTGTAGAATTGGATCCAGATCACCCTGGTTTCAAAGATAAAGAGTATCGTGAACGAAGAAATGAAATTGCTAAAATTGCAATTGAATGGAATGAAATGTCTATGCAGGAAAGAAGAACTAAGAAAATTCCTGAGGCCCCGTATAGTGATGCCGAACATGACGTTTGGAAAGCGATTATGGAACGGATGGAGCCTGCCCAAGAAAAATATGCGTGTAAAGAATATTTAGAATATGCACGTAAACTTAAGCTACCGAAGGATAGGATACCTCAACTTCAAGAAGTTAGTGAAAAGTTAGAAGACATTACTGGTTTTAGACAAGAACCGGTAGGGGGGCTAGTCCACCCTAAAACATTTCATACTGCATTAGCAAATAAAGTCTTTTTGTCTACTCAATACATAAGACATTCATCAAATCCATTCTACACGCCAGAGCCCGATGTTGTACATGAATTGGTAGGGCATACTGCAATGCTAGCTGTGGAAAAATGGGCCGAATTAAATATGCTATTTGGAGAAGCAGACATGCGAACTGAGAGTGAAGAAGCAATTAAGAGATTAGGGACAGTTTACTGGTTTACAATGGAATTTGGAGTATGTAAAGAAGGAAACGATGTCAAAGCAGTTGGACCTGGATTATTATCTTCTTATGGTGAAATGGAGCATGCATGTACAGGTGGTGCGTTTTGTGGTAAAGAAAGTGCTTGTGTGTGTGAACCGAACTTAGAATATCGAAAATATAATTTTGAGGAAATGGAAACCAGACCATATGATGTTACAAAATATCAGCCAGTATTGTATTTGGCAGATTCATTTGAACGGATGTATGAAGATATTTCAGAATTTGTTACTATATGGGGAACGGATGAAGATCCTAGAAAAGAATTGCATCAATAAAATGAGAGTTGGAATATTAGTTCTTATTCTTACATTGTGTATACCGTCTTCTAGTCTAGCAGAACCTAGTCCTATGAGATATGAGTATCAGGACGATCCGATAATTTCTATCAATATGACTTACAATTCTGGACCGGGTGGTGGAGATTCGTTTGAAGGAGAGATAGTTTTAGAGTTATTCATACAATGGGCACCGATAACTGTAAACAATTTCCTAGAATTGATAAATCAATCTTTTTTTGATGGGATATTTTACCATAGAATAATAGATGATTTTGTAATACAGAGTGGAGATGATAGTTGTGTAGAAGTGGGAGCATATCCTGTAACAAATCCAGATTGTGGTGAAGGAGGGTCTGAACAAAATATACCTTTTGAATCGCATGAAAATCTAACACATATAGATGGAGCGATTGGTATGGCGCGAGGAGTAGAAGCCGATTCGGCAACTAGTCAATTCTATATTTGCGATGGACCTCAACATGGGCTTGATAATGGAAATCGGACTTTGGAAGATGATCCTGGATATGCAGTCTTTGGTGTTGTACGAGAAGGGATGGAATTGGTACAGATGGCAGCAGCGGTACCAACTACTAATGATCCAGATGGAGATGGAAGTGCACCAAGAGCTAGTGGTGGCCCAGATAGACCGTTGTATGAAGTTCATATAAATTCAATAACGATAATTGGCTTTGTTGGGGATAATATAACTGTAGAAATAGAGGATGAAAAAACGATATCCGCTATATTTATTTTACAGATTACAACGATATCGATTGTCACGTGTGTAGCAATATGCGTGCTTCTAAACAAATGGTTTGGAATTAATATAATGCACTATATTATGTATAAGTAAGATGTTAGAATACCTAATCAAAGCTAATGTGTTGGGAATGATTTTATTTTTTATTCCAGCGTTTTACATATTTATTAGAAATAATACTCCGGTAGAAAATGAACTGGTTGAAAGAAAACTTTACTTAGCTTGTGGCGCAGGGGCTATCTTTGGCTCTATAGCAGAAGCGATGATTTTGGCAGGGGGGTTGAAAAGTTATAGTGAAAATATTGGTTTCAGTTCTTTAATTTTTGTGACGCCTTTGATAACGATGACGTTTCTTTACTTAAGTGTTAATTTCAAAACGTTTAGAAAAGATGATTATGCAGGATATTATGCAGCTGGAGTAGGATTATTCTATGGAGCTTCAAAGGAATTTTGGAACCTGTGGGTATTGGAAACCAATATAGGTGAATTAAGTATTGGAGCCAATCTAGTGGATCTTTTGATGGGGACTTCGTTTGTAATTTTACTAGGTGGGTGTGGGTTATGGATGGGGGAAGCTTGTAGAGTTGAAAAGAATAAATTTAGAATGTTTGGAAGGCTAACTTTAATTTGTATGTTTATGAATTTTTTATTGGTAAGCTCCATAGAAATGACATCTATGTTGATTGACTACATAGCCATAGTTACTGTAGCTGTTGTGGGAGCATCTCTATTGCATAGAGGTCAAATGAAATTACTAAAAACTAAGAGATAGTTAAATCTTTTACATTATAACTATCGGAGTTTTTGTCAATGTATTCTATTAAGTCTGAAACGTGTGGAGATTCCAATAATATTTCTCCAGTATCGTGGTCAACAATCCTAAAAGGCATTCTTACAGACAGACGACATGTGAATATATAGTTTGCGCGAAATTTGGACGAAAGCATTAATTTACCATCACCATTTAGGTAATGTGAAAGTCTACATTGATACTGTTAAAGAAGTTTTGAAAAGAGGAGTTAGAAAAGAAAATAGAACGGGTGTAGACACTATTTCTGCATTCAATATAAACTACGCAATAGACATGGATGATGGCTTTCCATTGTTAACTACTAAAGAGATATCTTGGAAAAATATTGTTGTTGAAAATCTGTGGTTTTTGTCAGGTGACCGTAACATAAGATTACTACAAAAACATGGATGTAAATTTTGGGACCCTTGGGCAGATGAAGAAGGTTATGTGCCGAGCGCTTATGGGAATTTTTGGAGAGAATATCCAATACATGACGATGGTGAAGTTTCTTTCAATGATCAAATAAAATATGTAATAGAACAATTGAAAACTAATCCTATGAGTAGGAGAATGGTAGTTAGTGCGTGGGCCCCTGGAAATGCGCAAACAAGTGCCCTACCTCCTTGTCATTTATTATTCATATTCAATGTTCAAAAAGATGTGAATGGCGAGTCTAGACTGTGTATTCACCTAACTCAAAGAAGTTGTGATGTAGCTTTAGGCGTGCCTTACAACATAGCTGGATATTCATTTCTTTTGCATCTTTTTTCAAAATTAACTGGAATAAAACCTGGAACCTTTGGACACACGTTGGTCGATGCCCACATATACACATCTAAGCCCGATGGAAGTATGGCGGAATACGATCATATAGTTGGACTCGAGGAACAAATAAAACGCATTCCTAAAAAATTGCCAACCCTAAAAATAGATGATGAAATAAAAACATTGGAAGATGTAATGGAGCTTTTGGAAGCAGACACCGACACATTATTATCTAAATTTAAACTAGAGAACTATAAACCAGACCCGGGAATAAAATTCAAGGTTGCTGTATAATGAAGGGAATAATTGTAGCAGTTAATCCAAATAGAGTAATAGGATGTAAAGGAGACATTCCTTGGCATTATTCAGAGGATTTGAAAAGATTTAAAAAATTAACAATAGGCAACACTGTGATAATGGGAAGAAAAACTTGGGAATCTTTACCAATAAAACCACTCCCTGAAAGACGAAACATTGTGATTACAAGTCGAAAGATAGAAGGGGTTGAATGTTTTAAACAGATAAAGAAAGCATTAGCAGGAACGGTGGGCGATGTGTGGTTCATAGGTGGTGCAGGGATATACGAAGAAGCGTTGAAATATGCAGATAGAATAGATATGACTTTAGTTCCCGACATAGTTAATGAAGATGATGAATGTGTATATTTTCCCGAGATACAGAAAGATGAATGGAGAGAGAGTTCGTCGAATAAAAATGAAGAGAATCCTGAATTAATGCAAAAAATATTTATTAGAATTACTTAATGTTATCTGGTTTTTTTCTCTTTGTTAAATCAATCAAATCTAAAATATTATTTTGCATTTCAGGCATATAATGAAATAGTGCGACCGCTAAGAAAATTAAAGCGAAAAGGCTGCCTCCTTTTCCTATCAAAGAATGAGCGTAATAGAAAGTTTCATCCCCCCAAACATGTGAATATGTTAAATAAATTATAGAAACGTTTCGAACGAGATTTAGAAAATATATTACAGGTACTGTAGCAAGGAATGCGTAGATACGTCGTTTAAAATCAGCTTTTGTACAAAGAACGCCACCTACAAAAATAATCATTGATTGTAAAGCTGTACAAGCTAAAATTATATTGACGCTAGGGGCCATTGGATCTTTCCAATCTGCAGAGACGCCGACTGTAACTTCTTGATAAGAAGAACCTGGACGATACCACGTAGAACCGGTGCCATAATCAATTGGTTGTAAAGTTACACCGTGATTAAAAACTTCTAAAAGAAATGCTGAATGATGTGCAACAATATTGATAAACCATCCTGCTAAAAGAGGAACTCTTTCCACGAAAAAATATATTCCACCTGCGACGACAGTCATCGCCCCAAGCCATGCTAAGGCAGGGTATGGAGTTTTCCAAGCAATATTGAGATATTCGTGGTAAGCAAGATAACTGAAAAAAGGAAGGCCTAGTAAACAAAGGAATGCATTTACTGGATCACGTATCATCATATAGTGTTCTATCTGTAAAAACCAAAAGCCGCCCATGAAAAGCCAGCCCACTATATTCAATTCGAAACCTGCTTTTTGTGGTATAGAAAAATTAGAAAATGTAAATTTATTTGAAGATATTAAATTTCCTAATGCTAATAAAATCAAAGAACCTATGGCAAAAGCTTCTGCGATGATTTCTAATTTCATATTAAAGTGTCCTCGGAATTAGCCCATTCTTTTGCAGCTTGATAAGATTCTGGGCTACCTATATCGAACCAAGAATTATTGTAAACTATACCATCCACGTGTTCGTGTTTACAATGGTAGGACATGAACGCCCCCATACTATCTTTTTCAACGCCTAAATCTAAATAATTGAGTAAAGATTGTTGACCGGATGATGAAAGAAGCCAAAGAGCTGTTGAGGCGAGAGTGCTAGAAGGGGTTGAAGGTTTTTCTTTTAGATTTGTTATTTTACAGCCATCTAAAGTTACTATCCCATAAAGCTTAGCAAGTGAATAATCTTTAACATCGTACAAAGCTAGTGTATCGTTTTGATTGCTTTCATAGTGTCTTACCATTTTACTTAAATCGAAATTAGAGACATTGTCACCACCTGCAACAAAAAGTGGACCTTTTGGTTTTTTATTTACAATAATATCTCCAATTGAACTCAACGCTCCTTTTTTTTCAGATTCATCTAAGGCTTGTTCTTCTATTAATTCTAAACTGAGAGGCCCGTTGTAATTTTTTATAAAATCTTCAAGATGATTGACGAATTTACTATTAGTAGAGATAAAGGTTTGAGTTGGGTTTAATGATTCAATCGATTTCAAAACGTAATCTATAATCGTTTGATTGCCTAAAGGTAAAAGTTGTTTTGGTATATCTTGAGTTATTGGACCCATGCGCGTTGCAAACCCACCAGCTAAAACGATGACATCCATCTTAAAGATCTATTTTACCACCAGTGAGAAGCATGCCTAGTGTTTCTTCAGCTATCTTGTCTAGTTTTTTCTGATTGTGTAATTTATTTTCGATCTCTTTACTATGATCTTTCAAAACTTTTCTCGCCTTCTTTCTTTCTAAGAAAGCCTCCTGACGTTTACCCTTTAATTTTTGACGCATCTC
Organism: Marine Group III euryarchaeote CG-Bathy1; assembly: GCA_001875425.1. Taxonomy (GTDB): domain Archaea; phylum Thermoplasmatota; class Poseidoniia; order MGIII; family CG-Epi1; genus UBA102. Next base: position 45,835 of record MIYU01000018.1, read on the forward strand.
AACGGCTCTTTTATGTTGATGATCTGCTTTTTGTCTTATTTTTAAAAATTCGTGATGTTTTTTATCCGCTTCGGTTGATAGATGTGTTGCTTCAGTAATCAACTCTTTCATAGAATTATACAATTTCTGATTTTCTTTTGCAAATTTGATAACTTCTTTGTGATGTTTATCCGCTTGTTTAAATTCAGCATCTATTTTTTCATCTATTTCGCTGATTTCAGCATAAAGAGTTTCTTCCTTTGTGAGTGTTGTTTGAGCGTCGCCCAAACTTCGTCTAAGTATTGATATTTTTTCAACGAGAACTCTCTCCTTTGATATTTCCATTTCTGTTGTTTCTAATCTATTTTCTAAATTAATTATTTCATTCATCAAATGTTGAACTGTGTCTCTTGGTGATGTTTTTTCGTTACTTTTATCTTTATTTCGAGATTGTTTTAACGCGATTAATTGCTTAGCTTTATCCTGTGCTGAAGTTTTCATCTGAATAAATTTCTTTTTTTTATTAACATTTTCGCGCATTTGATCGCGTAATTTGAGAATATCTGCAGTCATTTTGGATCTTTGTTTATTCAGTGCATCTCTCTCATCGCGCGTTTGTCTGCCTTTTTCATTATATTCGTCCCTTTTGGTTATAAAACCTTGAAATCTTAGCTCTGCTTTTTGAGTTTCGGATTTCTCTTTCGATGGTTTTTTATGAGGCATTTCTCAACTCCGCTATTTGTAGATTCGAAACGATATCGACTTCTGATTCGGATTTTTTACCTTGTACGACAATATAAAGATAATGTTTTAGAATTTAGAAGGTATCAAAGGGGTCGACGACGGATTTTATTGAGTCGAATGTAGAGCCTACATCTAATTTCAAAGGTTCTCCTATGAACTTTTCAGCAAGTGTAATATATTTTTCAGCTATGTCGATACGTATCTTGTCAGTAAGTTTTGGTGCATCTCCATCTCCTGTAAAACCTTGATTAGCAAGCCATTCGCGAAGGAATTCTTTATCCAGCTTGATTGGTTCTTTTCCTTGTTCAAAAAGTTCCGGATAGCTTTCGGCAATCCAATAACGACTTGAATCTGGTGTGTTGACCTCATCCATTAACATAATTTTTCCATTATAGATGCCGAACTCATACTTTGTATCTACAAAAATCATACCCTTTTCTGCAGCAAGTTCTACACCTCTGTTGTAAAGTCTGAGAGAATAATTAGCCAATAGTTCATATAAATCTGGATCTATAATTTCGCGCTTAAATAATTCTTCAGGAGAAACTGATTCGTCGTGTGCACCCTGTTCTGCTTTAGTTGAAGGGGTGATTATTGGTTCATCGAATGCTTGATTTTTAATCATTCCATCAGGAAGTTCATTACCACAGAAATTTCGGTCGCCTTTTTCGTATGCAGACCATGCAGAAGTTGAAGTAACGCCTGTCAAATACCCCCTAACAACCATTTCTACAGGAATTGGATCGCATTTGCGAACTTCCCATACGTTTGGATGCGGTCGTGATTTTACGTGATTAGCTATGATATCTGCTGTTTCACCAAACCACCAATTAGCGATTTCAACTAGGCATTGCCCTTTGAAGGGGATTGTCCCCAATACTCTGTCAAATGCAGAAATTCTATCAGAAGTAACCATCATTATAGTATCGTCTTCACGAATATAATTATCTCTAACTTTTCCTTTGTAAAGTTCTCCTTGATTTTGAAAATTAGTACTTTCAAGTGTGTGTTTCAATTGAGAACGAAGTAGTTTTCGGTCCATTAGATAGTGAGTGGAAGAGGGGCTAAAAGTAATTAGGTATGATTTTCAAGTAAACGATACGCTAATTTAGTCATCTACACCATATAGAAACAGACGAAATATGCTCAGTAATTTTAAAGATTTGAGTGACAAGACCCTCATGCCTATTGCAAAAACGGTTGGTAAACTCGGTTTTAGACCTAATCAACTGACGCTTCTTGGATTGATTTTAATGGCTGGTTCAGGATATATGATAGCTTATGACAATATATTAGAGGGGATTATTCTCCTTATGTTCGGTGGATTTTGTGATATGATGGATGGACTTCTGGCCAGATCTATGGGTATTGAGAGTAAAATGGGTGGTTTCTTGGATGCATTTACAGATAGGTATGCAGATACGTTTGTAATAGGTGGTATGCTACTTCTTAATGATTTAGAAAATCAAAATCTATATGGTGTTTCTGGACACGCGTGGGCTATCGGAGCATTAACTGGAGCATTATTGACATCATATGCAAGAGCGGCTGCTGAAAGATCTGGCGTGAGTCAACAGGGAGTTGGAATGATAGAACGGCCTGAACGACTCGTTCTGATAATGATATTCCTCTCTATTGGAGAATTTACAGGAATTATGGAAGTGGCCAAGGCTGCTGTATATGTTCTTGCAATCTTAACTATATTAGGACATCTAACTGTTTTGCAGAGATTGGTACATTTCTTACAAAATTCGGAAAAAAATGAAGAATAATACATCGCTAAAATGGGAAGAGATAGTAGCTTCTTTCTTCTATCTTGGACGTTCTCCGATTGCACCTGGAACTGTGGGTACTTTAGCTGCGATGATTATTCTTATCTACCTAAAAATCGACAATGTAATTCACTTTGCTATGATGATAAGTTTGTGCTACCTAGGTGGCCTGAAAGCTGCGCCGTGGTGTGAAAAAGAATTTGGAAAAGACCCTTCTGTTTTTGTAATAGATGAAGTTATTGGTTATTGGATTTCAGTACTCATTTTCTGGATTGGGATAGAATCGTATTCTGTTCCTTCTTTGATTGTTCTATTTGTCTTATTTAGATTTTTCGATATTGTGAAATTCGGTCCGGTTAAAAAAATGGAAGAGATTGAAGGTGGACATGGAATATTGCTAGATGATGTAGTAGCAGGAGTATTTGCAGGGATGGTGGCTCTGGTAATATTCTCTACGGGTTTGATTTAAAAGGTGGATGAATCTCCGATAAATATGACGAATGAACCTATAGATATGTCGAAAATAACTTTCCAATACGGAGGCTTTCTGATAATCTTAGGAGTTTTATGTTACATAATATCAGACTCAGAGAAAAAGGAAACCGCATTGATACCTGCCATATTTGGAATGATTTTTCTAGTTGGGAATTATATAGCAGAAAATGAAAAATGGAAAATGCATGTAATGCACGTGTTAGTTTTGCTAGCTTTAGTGGGAGTTATTTCCGGACTTGTGGATCAAGACGGGATGACTGGCCTGTTGGCCATCCTAACAGGAGGGGATACTGGACTTGCGAATATAGAAAAAGCGGCAATGTCAATAGCGTCTGCTGTTTACATGTATTTTTGCATTCAATCCTTTAAACAAGCGAGGCTTTCTAGTAAAGAAGATTAATACCCTATTACAATACAGATACAACAACTATGGTTACTGAGCTTGAGATTAGAGTTGGTTTGAAAGAAGGGGTTGCAGACCCTGAAGGCGGTAATGTTGAAAAGGCATTAGAATTGTTAGGATTTTCACAGATAGAAGGAGTCAAGTCTGCAAAATGTTATAGAATAACAATGGATTGTGATTTGGATACAGCGGAAAAAGAGGCGGAAAAAATGTGTCAGCGCCTTCTAGCGAATCCGGTGGTGCATGATTATTCAATAACGGTGATAAATTAATGTTTGAATCGTTAGCGGAAAAGGTCTACATTGTAGATGTTGATCAAGATCCTAAAAAAGCATCAAAAGAATTAGGATTGGGTTTGTCTAGTTCGGAAATGGAAAAGGTATCTGAATATTTTAAGAAAAAGAATAGATTGCCAACAGATATTGAATTACAGGCTATCGATCAAGCTTGGTCTGAACATTGTTGCTATAAATCATCAAAAGTAGTACTAGAAGAGACTCTTTTCAATGTTAAAAGTGATAGTAATGTTATTGCTAGAGAAGATGCAGGAGTTATGGAATTTGATGATGAAAATTATTATGTTGTAGGTTTGGAATCACATAACCACCCTTCAGCAATCGATCCTTATGGAGGGGCTGCGACTGGAATAGGAGGTATACTGCGTGATGTTGTGTGTATGGGTGCTCAGCCGATAGCCCTTACTGATTCATTGTTTTTTGGAGATTTGGATATTGATGTGAATGAGTTGCCAGCAGGAGTTAAACATCCTAGATACTTGATGGGAGGTGTTGTTGCTGGAATTAGAGATTATGGAAATAGAGTAGGAATACCAACAGTAGCTGGACAGGTCAATTTTCATCAAGGTTATACTGGAAATCCATTAGTTGTAGGAGGGTGTATCGGCATTTTACCGAAGAAAGAATTGATACATAGTCGTGTTGGTGGAATTGGAGATATTTTTATTTTAGCCGGAGGAAGAACTGGTCGTGATGGAATACATGGAGTAACGTTTGCATCTGCTGAATTACATGCAGATTCTGAAGGAGAAGATATTGGTGCAGTTCAATTGGGAGATCCTATTACGAAGGAACCGTTGATGCACCTATGTTTAGAATTAAATCGAAAGCAACTTCTTACCGGAATGAAGGACCTTGGTGGTGGTGGTTTGAGTTGTGTTGTTGGAGAAATGGCATTAGAAGGTGGTTTTGGAGCTACAGTGGAAATGGAAAAAATACCATTGAAAGCCCCAGATTTAGCGCCGTGGGAAATATGGGTGTCTGAATCGCAAGAACGAATGATGTTTACTGTAACGCCTGAAAACGTCGAGATTGTTCTAGAGCATTGTAAAGATTGGGATGTAGAAGCATCAGTAATAGGAAAAGTTATAGAAGATAAAAGAGTGGAAATCAACTATGAAAATAAAAAAATACTAGATTTAGACTTGGAATTTACAACTGCAGGACCGATATATCGAAGAGAATATAATGAAATAAATAATGATATAGAAATTGAAGAAGAATTGCCGACACCGAAGAAGAAAATTAGTGAAAATATACTAGGCATGTTATCTGAAACCAATACAGCATCTAAATCATGGGTAATCAGACAATACGACCACGAGGTAAGGGGGAATACTGTCATCAAACCGCTTCAAGGAAAGATTGGGCACGAAGGGGCTGGAGATTCAACTGTAATGAAACCTGTAAGAGATAGTTGGAAAGGTTTAGCGATTACAACGGATGTGAATTCGCATCTAATGGAAAAACATGCATATCATGGATCGATGGCAGCGGTAGAAGAGATATGTAGGAATCTTGTATCTGTGGGGGCACGCCCGGACTCTTTAGCGGACTGTCTGTGTTTTGGAAATCCGGAAAAACCGGACAGAATGGGAGAATTTAGAGCAGCTTGTGAAGGTTTAGCTAGAGCGGGGTCTGAATTTGGAATTCCATATGTATCGGGAAATGTTAGTTTCTATAATGAAACAGCAGAATACGCAGTACCCCCTACGCCTGCATTATTGGGCGTCGGCATTATAGAAGATGTAAGAAAATGTATAACTAGTGATTTGAAAGCTGAAGGAGAATTGTGGATAATTGGTGAAACTAAACAAGAGATGGGAGGAAGTCTTTACTATAGAGAAAATGGATGGGATAGTGATATTGTACCTCAAAGTGATGTGAAAAGATTTGTAAAAGATATGAACGCGCTACTTGATTCTATAGAATCTGGAGAAATTGTAGCTTGTCATGATTGTTCAGCAGGTGGAATGGCTATTGCTGTTGTAGAAATGTGTATAGGAGGGGCAAGAGGAGCTGAGATAACAATACCTACGGAATTAAGAAAAGATGTGGCCTTATTCAGTGAATCTAATGGAAGATGGATAGTGCAAGTAGCTCCTGGATTAGAAAAGGAATTCGCTGCACGTTTTGAATGTGCAACTAAAATTGGAATTCCGAGTGAAAAAATAACGTTTTGTAAAAATGAAGAAAAAAAGGCTGAGCTTACTGTTGCCCAAGTAAGAGAAGCGTGGGAAATGCCCATTTGGAATAGATTAGCTTAAAAATAAACCTGTATCTGGTGACTAGATGTTAGAAGATATTGCAGGCCCTTTGATCATATTGGTCTTCCTAGGGACTTTTGCACTCATATTAGCAGAAGTAACCCATAGAACTCTTGTCGCATGGGTTGGAGCTACTATTGTCTGTCTAATTGGTAAAGTTACAGGATCTTTTGATGAAGCGGAATTAGCTCATGCCGTTGACTTCGATGTTCTTGGCCTATTGTTAGGAATGATGGTCATTGCGAGTAATCTTGAGATGTGTGGATTTTTTGAATATATAGCCATTAAAGGAACTAAAATGGCCAAAGGAGACCCTTGGAGATTAGTGGTAATTCTTGGAACATTTACAACGGCCATATCATTAGTGATTGACAATGTAACTGCGATAATTATTATCGCCCCTATAACAGTAAGAATATGCAATAAAATGGAAATAAATCCGATACCTCTTTTGATGTGTGAAGCTATCCTTGCAAATACAGGAGGAGTTGCAACGTTGGTTGGGGATCCTCCAAATGTAATGATTGCGGCTGAAATGAAATACACATTTATCAGTTTTATGAAACATCTTTTCATAATGTCTTTTATGGCTTGGGTGGCCACCTTAGCATACATAAGATGGTACTATAGAGACTGGATAAATGTTAAGCCAAAACATGTAGAAGATATAATGAAAGAAGATGAATGGGCTGCTGTAAAAAATAGAGGTATGATGAATAGGACCTTAATCGCCTTAGGAATAACTATTGTTTTCTTCTCTTCTGTTGAAATTTTACATTTACATATACATATTGCAACCATATCATTGATGGGTGCAGGATTAACTTTAGCCTTGAATAATCCAGACATAGAGAAAGTTGTTAAACATGTAGAATGGACTGCTCTATTGTTCTTCGTAGGTCTATTTGTATTAGTTGGTTCACTAGAAGCAATGGGATATCTGGAAGAATTTGGATTGTGGATATACCGTGTAAGTGGTGAAGGAGAACATCCAATTTTACTAGCTGTAATGGTATTATGGGTAGCAGCTATCGCTTCTGCGATAGTAGACAATATACCATTCACAGCAGCAATGATACCTACTTTGAAAGGATTGGCTGTGCATGGAATCAATATACATCCATTGATGTGGGCATTAGCGATGGGTGCAGGATTCGGAGGAAATGCAACCCCTATAGGTTCATCTGCAAATGTGGTGACTGTTGCAATAAGTGAAAGAAGTGGCAAACCGATTAGTGCTGTGGAATGGATGCGTGTAGGACTACCTGTGATGTTGATAACTTGTACCGTTGCAACCGTATTTTTAGTCGTAGATCTTTACTTTTTAAAGCTATTATATCCATATCCATGATGATGAAATCTAAAATTAAAAAAGTTGAAATTTTAGATTTAGGACTGATGGAATATAGTGAATGTCTAAACAAGATGTATGAGATACGTGATCAAAGAAAAATTGGAAAAGGAAAAGATATACTCATCCTAGTTGAACACCCCCCTGTAGCAACATTAGGAAGAAGGGGAGAACGGAATGAAATAATAGATGATAAATTACCCGTCTATGAAATTGAAAGAGGTGGTAAATCAACATACCATGCACCGGGACAACTAGTCCTCTATCCTGTGATGTATATGGGTGAAGGAAATAGAGATGTCAGGGGGTGGGTAAGACATCTGGAAGGATTTGTAATTGATTTATTGAATGATTTTGGAATTGAAACTTCTGTAAAACCGGATTTACCTGGTGTTTGGGTAGATAAAACAGATAAAAAAATAGCATCGATAGGGATATCGATTGAAGGGTGGGTTTCTTTTCATGGCGTATCAATAAATGTAACAATAGATCCTGATGAATTTAACAGAATCAATCCATGTGGTTTAGGTGCTGAAGTAATGACAAATATGCTTCAAGAAGGTAGTAACTGTTCAATTAAAGATATTAAAAAATGGATTGAACTAAATGCAGATAGAATCCATCCATCAAAAGCTGTGCCGGCACCTAATCGTCTTTAGTTTTTTTATTAATTTCTTCGTGAAATTTTTCAATCCAGGCACCTCGTACATCGAGTTCATCGGCGTTTTTAGCTTTCTCGAGAATTTTTTGTAATGTATCGGTTGTAGCTAACTTATCTAAGTGATCTAAAGTGGAAAGTGAAGTAGGTGTTATTGAAGATAATAGATATGGTGCAAAAAGTGCCCCAATAACTAATGAAATAAGATGTGTATCGTGCCCTATATTATCTGTGGAAGAAGCAACGACGAAAGCAGTCTCTGCTCCTGCAAATACGACTGCAGCAATGAAAACAGGAACTCTATGAAGAAATATGAACCCTAATAACATTGGAATTTCATCTTTTGGATAGAGATAAGCAAAAGCACCCATTATACCGAAAACTGCACCCGATGCACCTATGTGATAACTGTCTGCTTCCCCCGTGCCCAAATGTATCGCTGAAAGCCCTGTTAAGAGAGAGCCCAGTATACCGCTAATCAAATATATTTTTACAAATGCACGACTACCTACCCGCTCTTCGAAAGGTAGACCCATCAGGATAAGAATTAACATATTCATAAGTAGATGAAGTGGTCCTGAATGGATGAACATTGAACTGAACAATGTAAGAATATTTAGATTGAAAGAATACTTTAATGTCAATAAGGGATTGAATCCCAATTCTCTCCAAGTAATATGTCCATCATAATCGAAAATTAATACGGCAATCCACCATATAAAAAATATAATAAAATTAGTCATAACCAACGATAAAGATATTGGTATCTTTTGATTATAACAATAAAAAATAGTTGAGAAGCCTGCTATCATTAAAAAAACGGAAAATATATCCATCAATCAATTAACTCCTAGATAAAGATACAGAGCTAACGCTATACAAAAGAAAGACCGTAGGAGATTGCTGGGCAGAAATGCCCAGCTCTCCATGTTTGTTTGTTTTGCTTACTCTTCGTCTCGAGTGTTGATTCTAGCAACACCGAAAGCACTGACAAATCCTGAGATAATCAGACCTAGCATTCCGATAGCGAACGATGGTGTTGCCATCTTGGCTGCTAGAACAGTTACCTGTCCTGAACCGGAATTGTCACCCCTCTCATCGAAGAACTCATCATTCATTACATGACCTGCAGCAATGTCCTGAGATTCAAGTACAGGATTGATTACAGCGTACATAGTGATGTCCGCATAATCTCTGGTTGAACCTGCTGGCATTGTTACTTCGAGCCAGTTGAAGCTAGCCTGATAAGTCATTCCTGAAACTGAGTAAGGTTCCATTCTGTCGATACTTGTTTCGCCTACTCTGGTAGTTCTGACCACACCAACACCTGGAATATCACGAGCATCTCCGTCTGGATCAGCTACATAGAAAGTAACCAATACATCGGAAGCGTAGTTTCCGTGATTAACTGCGTTAGCTGTTATCATTAGAGAGTGTGGTTCGTGACCGAAGGAATCTTCGGAGTGTTTGTGACCGACACCTGCATCGATTACCTGCCATCTGTTGAATTCTAGGTCTCCCACGATTTCAAACTGTGATGGTGGTATGTAGAACGAAGCTATGTCCGGTTCCGGTAGATCCTGTCCTAGAGCGACTTGGAATGCATTAGCATGCAGAGATACTTCGCGACCACCGGCTGGTTCGCCAGTGTCCCAGTCGTATGCTGGAGCCGTTATTTCGAAGTTAGCTGTAGCCATGAAGATACCTGACTGATCGCCAATTGGTTGCAAGTTGTATGGCAACCAAGGAGCAGTACAGCCCAAATATGGTGGTGAAACACAGTTGTAGTATTCTGCTGCGTAACTACCATCCCAAATTCCGTCGTCAGTTCCATCAAAGTCACGTGGCCATAGACATGCTTCCCATGGGAATCCGAAAATCATAGCGAAAGTACCACAATCGACACCGTTCACCATGTTTGCCCATGCAGAGATACCCCATCCAGAAGTATCGTAGTCAGGGTCACCTGAAACCAATTCTGGGTTGATGAATACTTGATCTGGATATACACCAGTGTTAGCACTGAAGTACTCTACACTCTGTGTTTCGCCAGGCAAGATTTCATACCTTCTCTGGTCGAAGTCTACCTTCTCGATAAAGATACCATATTCTCTGACATTGACTATTTCAATACCACCGATACCAACAGTACCTGAACTACCTTCTACTCTAATTCCAAAGGAGTAGAAATTCTGATACTTCATACCGCCGAACTCTAAGTTGACCTCGTTTTCATTGTATACTGGATCACTATCCAAGTGTACGTAGACCGGAGTCCAACCACACTTTCCTGCTCCTGCAGTATAGAATGCATCCATACCAGTCCAATCGTTCTCAACTGTACAGACATCGCCGTATGAAGAGCCTGTCAATGCATCACCTAGTTGACCGTGGTCATCACCAGCGCGCATATCGAAACCGTTCATTTCAGTTAGACCGATAGAAGTTGTACCACCAAATAATGTGTTTATGTGGTGAGCCCAGACAGATATTTCTGTATCCACTGAAACATCAGTATGTAGCCAGAATACAAGATATGAGTCTTCACTCCATAGTGGAACGAATGGTGTTCTCAATTCCTCAGCTTCACCGTTTAGATCCAAGTAGTTGTACGATTGACCGAATTGGTTCATACAACCAGAATATGTGAAGTCATTCATTGGTCCACAGCCTGTTTCCCAAGCGGAGCTCATAGACATTTCTGTGTTACAAGTCTGGTCGAAGTTTGGATCTAGTGGTGATAGACAGCCTCCTTGACCGTAATCATACCAGACACCGAAACCTGCATTCATACCTACTAGAAGCATGTGACTCCATGATTTCTTACCGAATGCATCAGCGAATTGTTCGCCGTTACTATCGAGTAATCTTACACCTATTGTGTACATACCTGGAGTATTCAATGCATCTGTTTGGAATTGCATTAGACCTGTGTTAAGACCGAAGGCCAAATCAGAAATTGTTTGTGTACTAGACCAAACTGCTTCGCCTCTATCTGTATCAATATATGCTTCGACAGTTAGTGCTTCAATTTCGTCACCTATGTCTCCCTCACCAACGTTAGCGAAGGCCGCTGAGATGGTTGCGGATGAACCGACACCTGCTCTGTATGACATATAGCTATCGACCATTTCTACTGCAGCTCCTCTAGTCAACATCTTAATGTTGTCTATGAACCACCAGTTGTAGTAGTAGAGTCCATAGTTCATGTATCTCTCGTATCCTGGGTCGTCGGCATTGTCTCCACCGAACATAAAGGATATGAGTACTTCCTGACCAACATAGTTATTGATTGTAGATTCTGAGTAATACCAATCATCATTGTCGTAATAACCAGTACCTAGACCTGCGAATGCGTTGGTACCATATGGTAATGGATTGTCGCCACTACCGTCAACAGTTCCACTGTATCCGTGACCAGCTGTTATAGATAATCTCTCCCATGTATCTCCACCATCGGTACTTATCTCAATAACTCCACCACCGTCACCGGCTGCGAAATTGTATTGATGTTCGAAAGTTAAGATAGCGTGGGTCGCACCGGTTAAGTCCATTGGTGCTGAAACTAATCTTACATTATCTGCGCCTGCTCCGTCATCAGTTAAGAACCAAGACATATCTCCATCACTGGATCTGTATGAGCTAGGTTCGAAAGCTGCTTCTCCTGAAACAGTCTCTGAAGTCCAACCTGTGTTGTAAGTCATTACTGTTGTTGAAGCTTCAACTACATCTGTAAGGTCGTAAGTGCCTTCCCAGTAACCCCAATAATCGGAACAGAAGGTAACATCATAGGTGCCTCCAACGACGTTGAAGTAAACCTCTTGAAGTGTACCAGATGGGAAAGTGCCTGAAGCGACTACGTTACCGGACGAGTCAACAACTTCGACTCCACCAACGAAACCGTAGTAGTTCCAACCATCACCATAACTGTCCATCAATTTAGCTACATATTGGCCTGCGTCCAGTTGAACGTCCTCGAAGGTTCGGCCCCAGTAGTAGTAGCCCGCCGAAGGTGGACCCCAGCTACAAGATATAGCGTTTCCAAAGTTACTATCTGTTGGATAAGTGAATCCGTGTGGACCACCAATCTGAGAGACGGCGTTAGCGCCCTGAGAGAATGTCGATTCGCTCTCTTCTTCAGCACCATTCATGGTGTGTACGAAGTAAGAATCGAAAGTCGTATCTGCTCTACTATCGGAAAGATAGTCATCACAGTCAGCAGCGTCTACTAGACAAGCTTCTGTTCTAGCTATCCAATCACCTGGCATTACAGTCCATGCGTTACTGAATGTTGCTTCTTCTGCTCTTGCCAAGTCAGGAACGTCCAAACTTATTGGATAACCTGGACTTGCTACAAGTGATGTTGCTACGACTGCGAAGTCGTCAATCATCCACTGAACATTGTCACTAACCCAAACGTATTGATCGATACCAGCATAGAATCTGATATGAACAGTCTGACCGAGATAATCACTTAGATCGAAGGTATCTTCAATCCAGAGACCACCACAGCTGTCGCCACAGTCACCGCTCTGGTGAATGAAAGCATCCGTATCACAAACATTTGGATCTGAACTACCTTGGTAAGCGCCGTTACATTGACCGTCGTAGCCACGAACTGGTTCTAATGGAACCCAGTTTGGTGCCTGTGCTACAGTCACTATATCGTAGGAAGCCTCGTAAGGTGCATAATTGTCACCGCAGAGTCTGAGATCTATTTCTCCACTACCTGAGTAACTGAATGCAGTTTCCATGTAACCGCCGTTGGCACTTGGGAATGATGCTGAAACGATTTCTGCTCCAGTAGCACTGTCGTAAACAGTTACACTACCTACAGTTGAACCGCCCCACATTGTGTCATCCCAACCATCGCCGTAACTATCCCACATCTTTAGGAGATAATCACTTTCGGCTGCAGGTATACCATAATCCATTGAACAGCCAGCGGCTGCACTTGGAACTCCGCGCTGTACACCACCAAATAAGGACACAGGTCCTGCACTTGGATCGTCAGTGGTCACTTGTACTTGACCGCCTGCGTATGCGTAAGCGTTGTTGTATGCTCCATTGTACCATGAGAACTGATACTTGTGGTGTATGTTCATCTTAGGTGATGACATATCAGTCAGTTCGAATGTTCCTGCATTTAGAATATGAGTGCCTGGACCGAATCCGCTACTGCCACCAGCAGATGGACCCCATCCAGAAAGAACACTGCCATCATCATCTCTACCTGGATAAGTCCAGCCGTTACCTGCGTTATTAACGTCCCAGCCTTCCCATCCTGTGGTATCGTATTTGACGTTCTCATCTACTGTACCTAATGTAAGAGATGCATCAATGTTTGAACCTGATTGATCCATTAAACCGTGGTTTCTTACTGTAGATACGAAGTTCGAAGTTTCACCAACTAGATATCTTTCAGTATCTGCGTCAATACCTGCCCTCATGTTATTATCATGAGCAGAGTAATCGATAGATATATCATCGAGTAGATAGTACTCAGCAAGACGTGGACCTGGACCCCATTGGTTAGTGAATCTCAATTGAGATTCTTCGCCACCAACGAAATCTGAAAGATCCATTGAGACCTGTACATAACCATCAGAGCCACACCAACCTATTCCACATGAACCTGATTCACCGACTAGATCCCAAGTTAGACCTCCATCGGTTGTTATCTCAACAAGTGTTGGATTCATCTGATTTAGATAAGTTGTGCCGTATGCGTAGTAGCTCTCCCTGTAGGTCAAGGTTGCTTCATAAGCTACATCCAGATTGAAAACTGGAGAAATAACCCATGGGAAACCGTGTCCCTGGAATGGTGTATCTTGGCCTTCACCGTGAGCGTTTGCGTGAGTTCCGAAATTGATACAATCCGTACCACTGTATGCGAAACCAGCACAGCTGAAATCGTTCTGAAGATCTGGATTAGATCTGTATTCCTGAGATCCTAAATCCCAGTCATCTTTACCAGAGTAATCAAAGTTGTAGAACGTATCATGTGAAGGTCCTACTGTGTGATAAGAGACTGCGAAGTTGTTGCTTGGATCTTCATCATCAGCTGAATTGCCGTAAATTGCGGTTGCCTTGAAGTAGAAATCATCTCCTTCTGCAAGACCGTGGTCTGTTGGCAAGAATGCCGGTAGAGTAAATCCACCCATTCCTCCTTGACCAGATATAGTTCCTGCATTGGAGCTCAACGTAACAAATGGATCGTCCAATACTTCCTGAGAAATAATTACGTTGTCTAATCTGTACCAACCATTGAAGTCAGCGTCCTGTAAAGCACTCCAACCGAGTGTCCATTTCATTTGTACTGTAGTACCCGCGTAGGATGTTAAGTCAATTGAAACTGATTCGTATTCGCCTTCAGAAGCGCCTGCATCATTTGGTCCTGGGCCTGTCCAACCAGCTGCACCAGCGATTGGGCTGTCTGAAATAACTCCAGGATAGCCTCCATCTGGGGCAATTGATGACCAAGTCTCTCCACCATCGTTTGTTATTTCTAAGTATGCACCATCGTATGTCTCATAGAATTGATATGAGTGATCGAAGGTCATAATTACTTCACCTACTGCATCAGATAAATCTGCTGCTGGTGACATCAAATAACTTTGTGAAGGTGGTGCTAGACCATATTCTGCTGTGAATGCTCCACCATAGGAACATCCGTCACATTCTATTGAACCTCTCTGTCCACCGTCTCCATAGCTGTCACGAATGACCATGCCGTGAGAACCGGCTGGAAGGTCACTTATGTCGTGTGTATTGATATCATAACCACTCTGGAAAGTCTGGAAACCTGAGAAGTAATAACTACCATCTTCTAAGAGAATATTGTAGCTACCTTCACCATACCAGTAATCCACTTCAGCAGTCAATGTTAGACCTGGAGCAGTTCCTGCATAGGTGAATTCGAATGTTCTTTCGTTTGCACCCATTGCATTACATGATGGAATTCCATAGTTGTAATTCGACCAGCAATAATCTAGAACCTCTCCATCAGATACTGCATATGCACCGATTTCATATTCTACGACTTTGAGTTCCTCGTTTGAGTAATCGCTGTCGCTGAAGTAACCTGTAGATACGAGTACACGACTGTCGCTAACTGAAATTGCTCCAGTTACTGAGTGAGCTGCGTCTCCGCCGCTACCACCCCATTCGTGCATTAGACTCCAATCTTCACCGGAATCTGATCCTATAGCCATTCTGAATAAGTCACAACTGCCACTGACTCCGTTGTCATCACAAGCGTCATCACCGTATGAAACAGATGAAGTGTATGCTTCTGCTGAGTAGAGGTAACCATTGTGCGCATCTATAGCTGTAGCACCCCATGTATCACAAGTACCGCACGCGTACGAGTACTCGTGGTAATCTGAATCGATTTCATCAGTGTAATAGTATCCACTTGCATCTCTGTTGTATGATCGTACTACTACGTAGTCATCATCAGCCATTGAAGCGTGTACATTACCAGCGTCATCCACGACTAAGTCGCCGAAGGATGTCATAGTAGTTCCAGTAGTATCTGCATTTACGCCGAGTCCTGCAATGTCATCGATAACAGATGTGCCATCGTGTTGTAGGATTTGGTGTATTGCATTATTACCGCTGTCACCGACGAAAGCTTCTGTGTGGCCTTCATCATATGCATAGTTGATTACGAAGTGTGTTCCGTCATCTACTGAAGTTCTTGGCATGGTAATATCACACCAAAGCATGTAGAAACCTTCTGAAGCGTTAGATATTCTGAACCAGACCGCACTGTCGTAGTAGTCGATAGTTCCATCGCCATCTGCGTCAGTTGGGACAGGGTCTCCTAATTCTAAGTATCCCCAGTCGCCGTGATCTTCAATCTTGAACATCCAATCATATCCGTAACTACCCTGGGCTGAGGTGTAAGCAGATGCCCAAGTTCCACCGTCGCCGCTGTCATCTCTAAAGTGCATGACATAGTCGCCCTGTTGTAGAACTGTGTAGTAGTAATACGAGTAGAAATCTGCAGAACCATCACCGTTACAATCGAAGTTTCCGTATGGATTGTGTGTGAACCCGTATCTGTATTGTGAGTCGTCCATTGCTGAGATTCCATAAGAATCTAATGAACTACCTAGCCAATCATAATTTCCTTGATCTGTAGAACCAGTCAAGTCTGCATTGTAGTAATGCGTAACTTCACTGTAAGTACTGCCATCAGAAGTTAGAGTTGTGACGTGGCACATCTCATCTGCATCGTGTTGATAGTGTGAACCTTCTGCTTCATCACCAGTACCACCGTATGTGGTTGTGGTAGCAGATACGTCCATTAATCCACCAATCGCGAAACTGGTTGGTTGACTCATTTCACTTCCGGAAGTCCATCTGTATAATGTTTCACCAACATAGTCGACTGCCCAGGTGTAACCGCAGCCTTCAGCTATTCTGGTGTTACCATCGAATAGATTTCCTGAAACATATGTGTCTTTCAAACCTGAATCCATTATAGTTCCACCCCATCCTGGACCAGCTGCCCAGTGATCGAATTCACCTACGACTGTATCGTGTGACCAGTCATCTGTGCTTGAAACTAATTCAAAGGCTGAGAAAGTACCTTCATTACCATACCAATCGCTGTCGAATCTCATTGTAACAGGCGGCAAGGTGTCAGCCGCAACTGAGAAATCAACATAACATTCTGAAGACCAACCGGAGTTCCATGGTGTATCACCACAGCCGGATGCCATTTCATTTCCAGCGCCATCTAGAACGGTTATGGTGTGTCCACCGTCACCGTATGCATCTTCTGCAAGAGCTCTGAAATCGCCTGGTATTGCTGTTGCTACTGTATGATCAATGGTCAAACATACTTCGTACCACCAGCTATCTCCTGAAGCGGTAACCTCAACAGGTGTTGCTGTGCTACCGTCAATAGTGAAAGTAAATGATGCTTCTGAACTATAGTCGTAAGGACCGATGTGACCCAATGAATTGCCGTTTGCGTCTGTTGCATCGACAGTTCCACCGCCGTCACCGTATGCATCAGTAACAGTTACGAGATACATACCCATTTCAGTATAAGATTCTGAAACGCCGTAGTATATGTCATAATTGTATGAACACTGACTGTATCCTGGACCATAATAACCGCCCTTGTAAACCTGAGTTGTTACAGAGTCTGAAGGTAATTCTAGAGTTACTGAGCTGCAAGAAGCCATATCCCAATAACAGTCGAATGTTCCATCAGAAGATCCGTATGAACCAGATTCTGGACCAGCAATTAAAGAAGTGTCTGCGTCCATAGGCTCATTCAAAGCATCTTCGAAAACAGTGTTGTGGAATGTCCCTTCGAGAACTACATTCTCCTCATCGTTCAATCCCATGTTCTTTATTACTCCACCAAATTGAGAATCGAAATTTTCTGGAATTTCTGCGCCGCCTATTAGAGTCTGGTCCATGACCAAGTCATGTAGAGCCCATGAAGGTGGTGCGAACATAACAGCGAAATCGCCTCCAGCTAAGTCGCCGTTACAAGAAGAGCCACAGTTGACTGTTCTGTAATCTAGACCGTTTGAACCGTCACCTTGTGAAAGGCCGATTACTGGGTCATCTTGACGAATTGTGCTGCTAGAAGTAGCACCAGCACCCCAGTCAGAATACATGGCAACTATAGTTCCATCTGCAAATAATGCAGCTGAGAATGTAAAGTCCCCATACATTTGGCAAGCCGAATATCCGTACATACATTTATCAGTCCACTGTACGAAATATCCATCACCGTGATCTGGGTGAGATGTTTCTGTGTGGTCAATGTACGTACCATACGACAAACTACCATCATTATTCGAGTAATAATACCAATCATCGTGCGCTACATCCATCTTCGGAGTTCCTGAATTGGAAGTCGAAGGAGATGTGTCGTAATAGCTACAACTTGGAGATCCACCGAAACCTAAACATCCATTATTGTTAACAGATATTGAGTCGTAGTCGGTAAAGTAGTACTTTACACTATACGGTAGACTTATCGTTACAGTTCCATCGTCGTAAATATACGAGCTGGTACAGTCGTTGCTGCTATCTGAATCGGACGCTAGAGCGCCACAATCCACAAAATAATCGCTATACAGATTTTCATTGCCTGCCTCGTCAGAGTCGGTCCAGGAATAACCCTGTGAATCCGGTCCTCCGGTCGAAGCCTCAGCGTATGAAAATAGGAGAGCGAATCCGCTAGTTACCATAGTAACTGCGACCATGAGAGATACTAATCTCATGGCAAGCTTCTTTCCTTTATGCACTTGAGTTTCTTGCATTTTTTACACCTTGGTTGCGTTACTGTTAACAATCGTTAGATGTCAACAGGACATTAACCATGGTAAACCTGTATAAAAAACGTTGGCTAAACGCGTACGATACGGCAATATCGGTATCGAGGAGAAACGGGATTCAAGGATAGTGCTTTATCTCGACGATAACTAGGGGTTTATGGAGATAGGTATTTTGGCCCTGCAGGGCTCTGTAAGTGAGCATCACATGACATTTCGAAGATGTGGTGTAGCTACCAGAGACGTTCGGCTGCCAAAAGATCTAAATGGGATTAATGGGCTCGTAATGCCTGGTGGAGAATCTACGACTTTGAGAAAATTGTTAAAGAATTCTGGACTTTGGAATAAATTGAAAAAAGGCATAATTCCCATACTTGGAACTTGTGCTGGAGCAGTATTGCTCGGAAATTGCGATGATGATACCTTTGGAATAGTAGATATTAACATTTTAAGAAACGCATATGGTAGGCAAATAGACTCTTTTGAAAGCGAAATAGCGCTAAAAACTGATGAATTTGATGGAGTTTCGAAATTTCCAGGTGTGTTTATCAGAGCTCCACAAATTCAAAATACTTTTGGAAAATGTAAAGCTATAGCGCATTTAGAAAATGAAATTGTGGGTGTAAAACATGGTAAACACATGGCGCTTACATTCCATCCAGAACTGACTGATAGTAATTTATTGCATGAAAAATGGATTTCTGGAATAAAATAAAACGATTTGTAAGTTTGGGCTTTTGTATATGATTTGTTTACAATAAAAAAATGTTTTATTTCTTTTTTAAAATGTAAATGAATAATATAATAATATAATAGTAATAGACGATAATTATTAATTAAAAATGTTTTTAATTAATTAATTTAGATAATAGAATTAAAAAATAAAAAAATGAATTTTAATGATTTGAAAATCGTAAAAAGTGGTGCAGGGGGCCGGATTCGAACCGGCGAACTTCTACAAGAACAGATCTTGAGTCTGTCGCCGTTGACCTGACTTGGCTACCCCTGCTTAGTTTCTCAATTTGTAGGCACTATTTTAGAAAACCGTTCGAACTTTAATTTTTGATTCGATGTACAATGCCCATCAAATGACGAGTTAACCTAGCAGCTAATGCTGAAGTATTACCATTATCAAAGGGAGGACAAACTTCCACACAATCGAACCCTACTAAGTTATCTGAAACGAAATTTATTGTTTGTACGACCTCATAAGGAGTCATTCCGAAAGGTTCAGGAGTGCCGATACCTGGAGCAAAGGCAGGATCTATTACGTCCATATCTAAACTTAGATAAAGAGGACCCTGGAACAGATCGAGCATATCAGCAAGATGTTCTCTTAAATCAACCCAACCAGATTCAGTGTAATTTAATTTTGAAGCTCTGGCTTCGGAGACTTCTGTAGAAGAAGCGGATCTTACACCTAATAACCAAATATTGTTAGGACCTAATAAATCGAAAATTCTTCGAGTAGTAGAAGCGTGCGACCAATGATTTCCTTCATAACCATCTCTAAAATCGAGATGTGCATCCATAATTAGAACGTTTAAATTTGGATATTTCTCGACCATTGCCTCTATTACAGGAGGTGTTAGAGAATGTTCACCACCCAACCCTATAGGAAATTTGTTCTTTGAGATTATTTCTGAAACTAATGATTTTATTCGAGCGTTGTTCTCTTCCTGATTAGAGCCTAATTCAATATTCCCCCAATCATTTGCAGGCACGTCCACTAAATCTATACCTAATTCCATCAAATTTGTTTCAAAATTGAAACTCTGTTCCCTTATAGCATCTGGAGCTTCTGCTGTTCCTTTTCTAAAACAAGCAGTTCCATCGTATGGATATCCATAGATAATAAAATTGGATTCTTCAAAACTCTCTTCAGCGTCTGCAAAGAATTTAGACACGTGTAACTAGGTGTTTACCCATTGCAGAAAGGTATTGGATTTCTCTACCTGAATCTAAATCACCGTGAAATTCTTCAGGAACGTTAGTTAGAGGGATGTTGAAAGTTTCAAAAGTTTCTAAATCCATAATTTGTACTTCTGCACCAACCATGGCTAGAACTTGTCCTTTCTTTCTATCGACCATTGGCGTGTGAACTTTATGTTTTACTGGATGAACTAAAGATCTTTTTCTGTTATCAAAAAGACCGACTACAACGATTCTAGCCTTAGCTTCTCCATGTTTGCCCGGTTTTGATGTTTTGTAATCCACTATTTTGCATGGTTCGTCATCAACTACGATGTAAGAACCTGTTTTCAATTCTCTTAATTCAGTTATGGTTGTTGTCATAATATTACTCCTGCCAGTTCAAATCCCGCCATTTGTCATCTGCTAGATACCCCTGTAATGTCGAGCGTGAAGAGATGTTGCGACGCATTCTTTCTAATAAATCTATTGTGATTTCTAGTGAATCGTCATTTACATCTTCTTGAACCTTCTTTAGACGTTCTATTACTTGCTCAACTCTTACCATGAAATACCTTAGTTAGAGTTACGAAGTAATCCTGCAGTTGAAAGCTCTTCCGCAATGTTTCTTACGGCGTTCTTGATATCGTTTATCTCTCTTGCTCCGACACAGACCATCTTTCCGCTTCCGAATAATAGCAAGACGACTTTCGGATCATCCATCCTATAAACTAACCCTGGGAAAGCTTCTGGTTCATACTCTATGTGATCGAAACCGAGAGAAAGGGCGATTTGAATTAAATTCAATGTAGAAGATAATGTGGTTGTAGCTACTATATTCTGTATTGTGATTATAGGTTCATCTAGAACCGGCATATCCATATCTCTTAATTTATCTACTACTTTGTTGATAGCGACATATACATCAGGTATTGAACGAGCGCCGGTACAGACTACTTTACCTGAACGGAAAATAAGAACTGCTGTCTTCGGCTCTGCTAATTTGTAAATCAAACCAGGAAATCTGTCTTGATCATATTCAGAACCTTCTAATTGAAATGCTATATCTTGTAGCATCAATTCTTTACCAATTGTCGCACTAGCGACGACGTTTACGATTATTATTTCAGCCATATTAATACTCCCGAGAGGTTCAAACCACACGTATGGACTATTTAAAGGTTTAAATAGTAAAAAGAAGAGATGTTCTACTGTTTAGACATTAGAGCAGATTGTGCAGCTGAAAGAATCGCTATTGGCACCCTATAAGGAGAACAAGAGACATAATCCATACCTGCATTATGGCAGAAATCGATTGAATCTGGATCCCCCCCATGTTCACCGCAGATGCCAACTTTCAAATCTGGTTTTGTGGTCCTTCCCCTCTCAATACCTATGCTAATTAATTCGCCGACTGCTGGATCGAGTGATGCAAAGGGATCTTTTGGTAAAATATCATTATCAACATAAAATGGTAAAAATTCACCAGTGTCGTCACGACTAAAACCGAAACTCATCTGTGTTAAATCGTTAGTTCCATAAGAGAAAAATTCTGCAGTTTCGGCAATTTCTCCGGCAACCATAGTCGCTCTTGGAACTTCAATCATAGTACCTACCATATATCCTGAATCGATGTCTAATTCTTTTGCCACCTCACGAATTAAAATGTCTTGATGTCTAAATTCACTAACTGTACTAGTTAATGGAATCATGATCTCGGGATAAGTTGAAACTCCTTCTAATTTAAGTTCAGATGCAGCCGAAAGAATTGCACGTGCTTGCATTCTAGTTATCTCTGGATAAGTTATTCCTAATCTAACCCCTCTGTGCCCCATCATTGGATTAGATTCTCTTAACGAATCGCTTCGTTTTTGTAATTCACCTAAATCAATACCTAAAGCTTCTGCAAGTTGTGTTTGTCTGTTTGTATCATGAGGAATAAATTCATGTAATGGAGGGTCCATTAAACGGATTGTAACTGGAAGACTTTCCATAGTTTTCAATGTATTTTTGATATCGTCTTTCATGAAGGGGTATAATTCATCCAAAGCAGATTCACGTTCTTCCATAGTGGAAGACATAATCATTCTTTGTAGATGGAAAAGTGGTTCATCTGAACCTTCACCATAGAACATATGCTCTATTCTAAACAATCCAATTCCTTCTGCACCGAAACCTCTTGCTTTCTGTGCGTCATCTGGGGTTTCGG
>MIYU01000019.1 GCA_001875425.1 Marine Group III euryarchaeote CG-Bathy1
GGGGGAACGATGGTTGGTCGTGCTCTCGGTATGACGCCGTTAAAGGTGTTGATTGCTGTTGCCGTTGGTGGATTTGGTGGTTCATTTGCTATAGCATATGGTGTAGCAGCGTTAGAACCTACTGATCTATTGAGTCTTGGGCTTGCGTTTACATTTATAATTATCTTAATGGTAATTCGATATATGTTCGATAATTGGGAATCTATTCAGAAAAATATGATAGAGAAGCCGTTCGATATGGCGGCAGATATAACAGATGCAGCTGGTTCAACTATGATTAAAGCTGTTGAAGGGACGAGTGAATTAATCTCAGACTCTATATCTACTGTCGTAGATGCTGTTGTTGGAGGAGAAAAGGAGGAAGAGGAGAAATGAAAGTTGTTGTTACAGGTGGTGCCGGATTCATAGGATCTCATTTAGTTGATGCATTAGTTAAACGCGGAGATTCTGTAACAGTTCTGGATAATTTCTGCTCAGGAGAACGAGAATTTTTAGAGCAATCTAGTGAAAATATTGAGATTCATGAAGTAGATCTTCTCAATGATGACTTTAGTGCTCAATTGGAAGGGGTTGAGCTTGTTTTCCATGCCGCAGCGAACCCGGAAGTAAGAATAGGGGAAACGCAACCTGAAATAATGTTTGAACAGAATGTGAAGGTGACGGAAAAGGTGTTGGAAAGTATGCGTTGTGCTGGAGTTTCGAATATCTCCTTTACTTCGACATCTACAGTATATGGTGAAGCGACAATTATCCCTACTCCAGAAACTTATGGACCGTTGAATCCTATATCTGAATATGGAAAAAGTAAGCTGGAAGCTGAAAGATTAATTGAAGAATATTGCGCAAAATTTGGATTTCGTGCTGTATCTTTGAGATTTGCTAACTGTGTGGGTGCTAGAAGTAATCACGGTGTAACGTTCGATTTTGTTAACAAACTAAGAGATAATGATAAGGAATTGACAATTCTAGGAGATGGTTCGCAGAGTAAATCCTACTTTCATGTAGAGGATTGTGTTTCGAGTATGCTTGCAGTATTACCTACTGATATCTGTTCGGAAGGGGAGTTTTGTGCGTTCAATGTTGGATCTGAAGATGCGATAGATGTTGTTGCTGTTGCAGATACTGTTTGTAATGCTATGAAGCTTGAAGGTGTTGGATATGAATTCACTGGCGGGGTTGATGGAGGAAGAGGTTGGAAGGGTGATGTGAAAACGATGCTTCTCTCTGTAGAGCTTCTAAAATCTAAAGGATGGAAACCTAAATTTGACAGTCAAGAAGCGGTGCATAGTACGGCAATGTGGTTGGCAGAAAGATATTAATTTTATCGTTTGTGGACAAGTAGCTCCTGTAGTGTAGTCCGGCCCATCATTCTGGCTTCTCGAGCCAGGGACTCGGGTTCGAATCCCGACGGGAGCACCATTGTTCATTACTTAGAGTAAAGAATAATAGACAGCCCTTATTTGGAAATTAAGAATGTCTAGGAAAATATTCGTCTTTGGCCTTTGCACATCTCTGCTTATGGGTATGCTGTTCGTAGCGCCGGTATACGAAGCAGAGGGAGAAGACGAGCATACTATTATCCAAATAGGCCCTGAAGAGCGAACTGCAGAGCTTAGAATTCCTGGTGGTTATAATCCAGAAGAGGGGTTGTTACCTCTTGTTGTAGCGCTGCATGGGTATAGTAAATATCCAGGATATATTACAGGATATTTTCAAACACAAGATAGTGTTCATGAGAATGGTCATCTGCTTTTGACGCCTAAAGGAACTGAAAATCCAGATGGCTACTGGTTTTGGAATGGAACCGATGCCTGTTGTGACTTCTATGAC
Organism: Marine Group III euryarchaeote CG-Bathy1; assembly: GCA_001875425.1. Lineage (GTDB taxonomy): Archaea > Thermoplasmatota > Poseidoniia > MGIII > CG-Epi1 > UBA102. The sequence goes on from MIYU01000019.1 coordinate 1,831, forward strand.
CAGAAACCAGATGATGTCGGTTGGTTAACGGGACTTATCGATGAAGCGATTGATGATCATGGAGCTGATCCTGAGAGAGTGATGCTGATTGGACATTCGAATGGGGGTTTCATGTCTCACCGAATGGCCTGTGATGCTGGCGACTATCTGCACACGATTGTTAATTTTGCTGGATCGACGTACAGTGACTTTGATGAATGTGCAGAGACAGGATATCCCAATATTATCAATGTTCATGGTACTGATGATGATGTCATCTACTACAATGGAGGATTCATTGGCAGCAATAGTTATCCTTCAGCTCCACAAAGTACTTCTTTCTGGGCAGAACGCTCCGGTTGTGAAGAGGGATCGACGTTTATTCGTGAAATGAATCTTGCAAACAATGATGAGGAACCTGAGACTGAGGATTTAGAGCATCTAAGTTGTGACAAAGACAATCGCGTTGCGTTATGGAAAGTGAATGGTGAAGCCCACATGCCTGATTTCTATGATGCTTCGCTAATTAATGCATCTTTTGAATGGGCATTTGTAGAATCGACAGATGGTGAAACGATTGTTAAAAATGACGCGCCTGAGGCGGAAAATTACAGTCTGATTTATGAATTAGAGATACCGAATGGAGCGAATTTCAATAGCAATGGTATCAACTATACAGAAGATTACAGTGATACAGTCAATTACACTTTTAGTCGTGTTGCATACCATTTAGAATTAGAACGGGAAGATGAAGAGCGGGTTTTTGTCTTCGTATCGATGCCTAGTCTGACTCTTTCAGTGGAAGAGATAGGAGTTCCTCATATTGGAGCGGGTTTTACGTATCAACAACTCGTTGAAGATTTGCATATAGAATCGAACCATCCAGAGCTTAGAAATTTAGGAATTATCGATACAGGCTCTATTGAATTCTGGCCCGGTAACTACGGTACTTGGAATACGATGGCAGTTCCGGGGGCGAGTAATGATCTGTATGATGCAGGAGATACTGCGGTAGAAGGGAGTGGTTATGGTAGTATGCAGATTCATGATTATGAATCTGGTCAAACTCTCTTTGCTTACAACTCTTGGGGTAATGGGGGTGAAGATGATCTCGGTATTGGTAATAATTTGAACACTGATGGGCATCCAGATTGGACGTTTGAATCGAATACCCCTAATTACATTCTGAAAACTTTGCGTGTGCTTATTCAACCTGGACCAACACCAGATGGACTTTCGGTGAATCTTAGTTCGCCTGAATCGCATCAAATAGTGCAAAGACAGGAAAATAATATGGGTACTATTCCAATTTCTGGAACTATGAATATTGCTTGTGATTTCATTGAAGCGCGTGTCGTACCGATTGAAATGTTTTCAGATAATAGTATTGAATCGAATTGGATAACTATTGTTGAATCGGAAAAATCTACTGGTTCAACTTTTTTTGGACTTATAGAGGTTGAAGCTGGATGGTATGATTTAGAAATTCGTATTTCTAATAATGAAACTTTAATTGATAATTTTACTGTTTCACCGATAGGTGTTGGTGAAGTGTTCATTACGGCTGGGCAGTCAAATTCGGCTAATCACGGCGATCCGATTCTTTCGCCTTCCGACCCACGAGTAAGTGCTTGGGGTGACGAAAGTGGATGGCAATTTGCAACTGACCCTCAACCAATTGCAACTGGTGGCGGAGGTACGCCTTGGCCTGTTCTTGGCGATATGTTGGTTGAGCGATACAATGTGCCAGTTGGATTCATCTCTGTTGGTTGGGGTGGAACTGCAGTTTCTCAATGGACTCCTGAAGGTGGGCTTTTCGATCGTATAATTCTCGCTCTTGATGAGGTTGGATTCATGGGGGTGCGTGCTGTGCTCTGGCATCAAGGAGAGAGTGACATGGTCGGTGGTACCAGTACAGAAGATTATATCGATACATTGAATGAAGTAATTACTGCTAGTCGGATTGAGGCTGGTTGGCAACTTCCATGGATTGTAGCGCGTGCCTCTTACATCCCAGGTTATGATGATGAAAATCTTGAGCGGATTGTCTCTGCTCAACAGGCAGTTATTGATTCTGATCCGCATACATATGAAGGACCGTACACTGATAATCTAACGGGTGATGAATGGCGGTGGGATACTGTTCATTTTAGTGAAGCTGGACTTATTGAACATGCTACACGGTGGGATATTTCTATCGCTAATGCAATGTTGGAGCTTTTTGTTTGGGATGAAGATGGTAATGAAACCATCACTGTGAATCATGTGATTCTGGTTGACATACCTCCACATCCAGAGTGGGAATGGGATTATAGTTACCAGATTGAGGTAAATGATCTTCATATGAATGTAGATTACATTGCTGTGATTCTAATTAAGAAAGTTGGTGATGACGAGTGGGAGGGGCTAGATTGGTGGTGGGATGATATCGAAAGAGATGATGACCAATACAATTTCACAATTTCATTACAGAGAGGATGCTATCACATTAATGCTAATCTCTATGAAAGTGGTGCTCTCAATTCAGACGAAGAAAATGCTACAGTCTTGGCATTTGATTACTTGAACTTTACGGTTGGAAATGGCACATGTACCAATGGTGTTTACTCTGAAGATATAATAGAAATCGACGATTCTGACAATGATGGTGTTGAAGATGTTGATGATCGATGCCCTGATACAGCTGAAGGGGCAGAGGTTGATGGAGATGGATGTGCTGCTTCATGTTGTATCCTAGATGAAGGTGACGAGAGGAGATGGATACCCGGTTTTGGCATATTTACTACGATAATAGCGGTTGCTCTTGCAATAGGAAAGTTCAAACGAAGATATTGATTATCTTCTTTTCTTAGAGTGTTTTTTATTGAATCGGTGTTTTTTATTGGAGTTTTGGCTTTGATTCTTTTTACCGAATTTATTTTTATTTTTCTTAAAGGAAGAAGCTTTTTCGACCTGTTGCTTGACGTTGTTTTGAACGTTTGACCCCTCGGAATTCTTTGGTTTTCCTCTAAATCTTCCTCCGGAGTTCTTTGGTTTTCCTCTAAATCTCCCCCCGGTATTTTTTGGTTTTTCTCTATATCTTCCCTCAGTATTCTTTGGTTTTCCTCTAAATCTTCCCCCGGAGTTCTTTGGTTTTCCTCTAAATCTTGAACGGCCTCGTCTTCTTTTATTCGTTAAAGGACTACTAGCCATTCTTCTTGGTCGTTTAGGAGGAGTATACTTTACTTTCTCTGGTAATTTATCGAATTCAGGAGGAGTGAAATTGATTTTGATTCCTACCTGTCTTTGGATTTTATTAATATCGTTTTTCTGTGGATTCTGAACAAAAGAAATAACAGAGCCGTGGGCTCCGGCCCTTGCTGTTCTGCCACTACGGTGTTTGTATGCTTTACCGTTTTCAGGGGGATCGTAATGAATTACACATTGAACCCCTTCAACATCAATTCCTCGTGCAGCAACATCCGTAGCGACTAGAGCTGTGCAATCACCATAGATGAATTGATTCATCGCTCTGTCACGTTGATTCTGACTAAGCCCTCCATGGATTACGGCCACGTTTAGATCTTCAGCTCTCAATTCTTTTCCAACACGATCGACTCCTCTACGTGTACGGCAGAAAATCATACTGCGGCCACCTTTCTTTACGGCGTCACGAGCTATTTTTGATTTTTTAGTATTAGAAGTTAACCAGAAGAAATGTTGCATGCTTTCCATTGAGACTTCTTTTGGTCCAACGTTGATTTTAACCGGCTTCTTTTGATATTTTTTAACTAGAGTAGAAACGTCGTCATCTAAAGTTGCACTAAACAAAATAGTTTGGCGGCCCTTAGAACAATTATCCAAAATATGACATACTGGATCGATAAACCCCATATCTGCCATACGGTCTGCTTCATCTAAAACGACAGCGTTAACATCATTCAAATGAATCATTTTGTTTTCCATTAAATCAATTAATCTGCCGGGTGTTGCCACGACAATATCGACGCCTTTTTTGAGTCTTTGACGTTGTTTGCCATAAGAAGTTCCTCCATAGATTGCCAATACATTCAATTTGATTTGTTTTGCTAAAGGCTCTAAAACATTACTGATTTGTTCTGCTAATTCCCTAGTTGGTGTAACGATTAAAGTTGTAGGATAATGAGGGTGGGCTGGTTTACAATTAGTGAGGAGTGGTAAACCGAACGCAAGAGTTTTTCCAGAACCTGTAGGACTTCTACAACAGACGTCGTTCCCATCGAGTATACTAGGTATAGATTTGGCTTGAACCTCAAATGGTTCTGTAATGCCTTGTTCTTTCAGGACATTAACAATAGATGGCACTATGCCGAGTTTCGAAAAACTCAAAATAAGTGACGTCCTGAAGAAATTCTCATATTTTGCGACGAAGGGGGCTCTATATTATATGAGTACTAGAAGTAATTAGAGAGAAAGAAGTTAAATACGAGTTAACAACGTCCAATTTAGATACTATGGCCAAGATTCGTCATGTAGCTGTAGCTGTGGATTCTATTGAAGCGAGTTTGCCTATTTGGAAAGTTTTTGGAATAGATTTGGCTCATGAAGAAGACGTTGAATCGGAGAAAGTACGAACGGCCCATCTAAAATTAGAAGGTGGAAACATTGAATTGTTAGAGCCTTTAGAAAATGATTCTTTAGTAAGTAATTTTCTCGAACGTCGTGGTGGTGGATTACATCATATCGCCATAGAGGTAGAAGATATTGATGAAATCATTGAGAAGGGGCTTAAAATCGGTTTGAAGCCGATAGGTGAAGCACCTAGAGCTGGTGCTGAGAATTGTTTGGTAGCATTTTATCATCCTAAAGATACTGGTGGTGTATTGATTGAAATTGTACAACCTACCACATAGATGTTTAATGTCCGTATAACTAAGCAAACAGAGAGAGTGGTTTAATCTGTCTAAAGTTCGTACCTCAGTTTATCGTCAAACGCCGACACCCGGTGGTTTGAAAGCGATTGAAGATGGTACATTAGAATATTTTGATACTGAAATGTATTCTAATTTTAACACTGAAGTTTTAGAAGAATATTTAGAAGAAAAAACAAGAAAAAGTGGTTTTGGTTCTACTACATGGAAATGGAATCAGGTTCAACTCGGTTTGATTATAGGAATTATATTTGCTATAATCAATCAATATGTTGGTCTGAAAGTTGGTATGATTGTGTCCGGTTCATGGTATGTGGCATATCTAGCTGCGATGGCTCTTAAATGGACGCCGGGAGAGGTGAATATTTCTGCATCTACCTCCACAGGTGCGGCGATGGTTTGTACCGGTTTTGTTTTCACATATCCTGCAATTTATCTTCTAGCATATTCACCAAAATATCAAATGAGCGATGGATCATATTTGATTGATTCTGCGTTACTTTTACCGAATTCGTGGGCTCTTGCAGGTATTGCATTGGTGGCATCGATATTAGGGGGGTTTTTGGGAGTTCTTTATTTCATCATATTCAGAAGGGTGTGGTTAGTTGAAGACCCTCTCCCTCTCCCCGGTTTCGAAGCTAGTGTAAAATTAATGGATATCGCTCAAGAAACTTCAACCGGTTCTGTAGAGTCTGCAAAACAGTCCATATTTCTTGTTGGTATCTCTTCACTAATTGTAGGCGCTTTTACTTTCTTTAGGGATTTTCCTCTCTTCAAAACTGGTGTAGTTGATGTAGCAGGTGATGCTGTAAAAATTTCAGCAATGGATAAGATTGCCAATACAATTGGTATTGAAAGATTTTACAATGCGGGAGATATCATGGTTCCGTTTGACAATGCTTTAACAAAATACACTTGGTTAGGTTTCAACTTAACGCCGATGATGATTGCTATTGGTTGGTTTATGAAATTCAGAGTTGCTTTGTTAGTTAGTTTGGGAACGTTTTTTACTTGGTTTGTTGTAACTCCTCTCGCTGCAATATTTGGTTATCCATTTTACTACCCAATAGATGGTGCTTATCATTCAGTGACTGATTATGGGACTTTGGCATCTCTCTATTCCTATAGTTATGTAGCGCGTCCTATGGCTATTGGAGCGATTTTAGGTGGAGGAATAACCGGGCTTCTCAAAATGGCACCAGTTTTCAAAACGACTGCAGCAGATGTGATAGAGATTGTGAGACCGTCTGGAGATGGAGAAGGATCTAGAAAAGATTACATTGAAGGGAGGGGTTGGTATGAATGGCCAATTACTCATATCTTGATGATTTTGATTGTGACTTTGGTTGGAGTTACTTTGGTATTTACTCCTCAATTTGGTCTCATTCCATCATTTTTCTTTGCACTTATTCTCTGTCTAACGACTTTTGCATTGGGTGCTATTGCTGTTAAAGTGATGGGAGAAACCAGTATTGAGCCGGTCTCTGGAACTAGCTTTATCGTGCTCCTAATGCTTGTTTTATTGTTCGATAAAATTCTTGGCCTAAGTGTAAGTGAAACTGCTTTGCTTGCTTTAGTTGGAACGACTGTGTTTGGTGGGGCGATATCTATGTCTGGAACGGTTATTGGTGATTACAAAGCGGCACTCTATGTTGGAAATCGTCCTATGCATATTATGAAAACTGAATTGGTTGGTATAATTCCCGGTACGATAGTGTCTGCTCTTTTTGCTGGTTTACTTTCCCTTGCTCTAGCGAAGGAAGAATTGATACTGTATGCACCTCAAGCCAATGCATTTGCTGCTTTTGCACAAATAATGCTTGGTGGTGAAACTCCGTGGATGTTGTTGACTATCGGTTTCTTCATCGGTATTTTTATGGAATTGTTAACCGGTATGGGTACTGCGTTTGGTCTTGGAATGTATCTTCCTATGGTTGTAACACTACCGATGGTTGTTGGTGGAGCATTGAGAGACTGGTGGGAAACTACAATTTTAGATCGGGATGTAGAGAGATTGGGTTTAACGGAAAAAGAGCGAACTTTGCGATTATTGAACACATATATGATTGCAACGGGATTGATTGTGGGGGAGGCTGTAATGGGCACTCTCCTAGCAATATACTATGTATGGCCTCTTTTAGGTGGAGTTTAAAACGAAGAAAATCCTCTTATAATGGCAAGAGTGGTTTGGTGAGGAGTTTAACTAACAATGGCAAGAGAAGAATACGAAACACCGTTGATTGATGCTTACAATAGAGTTCATCAAGATGCTTTAAGCGGGGATGGAAGTTGGTTTCATAGATTTCTTCCGCCTGGGGTTTTTATCGAGAAATTAGATGAAGAATTAGAAGAGAAATTGATTGCCGTATACAATCAATGTGAATTAAAGGCCGAAGGTTTTTTTGAAGAACTTGTAAAAAAAGAGATGGATGGAGTTTTTCAAGAAGTTACTCCGGTTGATTTGCGAACAGTTTTGCCAAAAAAACCCGTTCCCGTACAATGGGCCACATTAGGAATAGATGAACAAAAAGAGATTCAAAGAATATATGATGAAGCGAAAGAAGATGGTGTTAGTGATCCGACTCTGAAAAAGAGAGTTAGAAAATATCTTCTGGATGCATACATACTTGAGGATTGAAAATGGCTAAAAGTAAAAAAAGTCCTGGTTTAGAGATTGACCCACGTGGAGGAACTCCACGAGAAAAATGTGAAACTAAAATAACTGGACTAGACACCATCCTTAACGGTGGTTTACCACTTGGAAATACGGTGCTGCTTGCTGGAACTGTTGGTTCTGGTAAAACAACAATGGCTATGGAGTTTCTAATTAATGGAGCGAAACGAGGTGAAACTACTTGTTTTATTTCTGTAACAGAGCCGGCTTCTAAACTTTTGGAGAATTTGAGAACGTATGGTTTCTTTGATGATGAAATCATTAAAGAAGGAAAATTAAATATTTTTGATTATCAAATAATTCGTGATCGTTTAGGTGTAGAAACGAATGAATATACTGCTCGTGACATGGAAGCCTTGTTGAGTGCTTTTGAAGATATTGTTGATGAACTAGGAGCAACTAGATTGGTAATTGATTCTATTACCGCTATTTGTTATCAGATGCCAAGTCCTGGAGTTATACGAAATTTTGTTTTTAGATTAGGACAATTCTTAAGCTCTTTTGGTTGTACAACTTTATTAATTTCAGAAACAGTTGTAGAGGGGATGATTCAGAAATATTCTGTTTTTGGTGTGGAGGAAGCGGTAGCTGATGGGATTATTCTATTGGGTAATATTAATCGAAAAGGGGATTTGCTCAGAAGTTTACAAGTTGTTAAAATGAGAGGTACAAAACATTCTCGTTCTCGACATGTGGTTGAATTAACACCTATGGGATTATCTATCGTTCCACTCCTAAAATGGGGTAGTGAAGATAATCAGAGGTTTGGATGAGCAAGGTAACTGATAAAATTGCGGCCAGTGTCAAAGCTGGTAATTTGATAACTGTTTGTTCTATAGGCATTAATGAATATGAAGATGTTACAAATGAAATTGCAAATAAATTATTGAAAGAAGAAATGGGTGGTGCATACATTACTGCTTCTCGCCCCGCTTCCATATTATCTAAAAATATTGATGTTGGGCATTCTGAGTTTTACTTCGTTGATATGATATCTCAAAACATAGGCGGTTCTATGACCGATCCAAGAACTTCATATATCGAATCTCCAACAATGTTGGAATCTGTTATTTTGAATCTAGATTTAGTTATGCGTAGATTAAGAACTAAAAATAATTTCATGATCTTAGATTCTATTAACAATCTAGCGATTCACTCCGATCATAGAATATTAGAGGAATTTGTACATGTTGTAGTTAATAAAATGAAGTTGAAAGAGGTTGCTAGTATATTATTTAGTGTTAAAGAACAGACGCCTGATGAGTTGACAAACATTCTAAAATTGCTGTCCGATACGTTTGTAGAAGGAGAAGAAGAATAATGGCTGAAATAATCTCTACAGGAATTCAACGTCTCGATCATGTTTTGATTGATGGAAAAGGTATTGCTGCAGGAAGTACGGTGTTAATCGAAGGTACATCTGGTGCAGGAAAGGAGCTCTTTGCTAAGCAGTTTGCTGCATGTGGTGTTGGGCCAGAAAGTGTAGTTTATTTTTCAACGGATGAATCTTCAGAAGAATTGGTTGAAACATATGAGCATTATAATTGGCCTACTGATTTACGTATTGTAAATATAGGGACGCAATTTTTTGAAAAGGTACTTTCGAGAGATTTACAAGCTTCTCAATACAAACAAGAGGGTTTGGCTGTTTCAGAGTTAAGAAATGTTGCTGCATATGGAGAGGGGGTTGTTCAATCGAATTTCTTATCAGATATGGTCTATGAGATTTGTAAATTGACTGCGCCTTTCCGTGTTACAATTGATTCGTTAGATTTCTTTCTTCATTTCTATCCAGTTAATGAAGTTCTATCGGCTATGCGAACGATAAAATCATATGTATCGAGCAATAAGGGAACTGCTCTCTTTACTATTTCAAAAGGAGCTCACGATGTGAAGATTGTTAGTGGTTTGAGTGCTATTGCTGATGTTATTATTGAAATGGAGGCCGCCCGTATAGCTTCTGAATTTGAGAATCGCTTAATAATAAAAAAGATTAGAAATCATCCTGAGAAAGCTGTTGTGCTTATCTACGCAATAACCGAGCAAGGAATAACTCCAGAGATGATTACTAGGGTTGTTTAGAAAAATTCACAGATTGCTAAAAGAGACATATATCCTGAGAAAAACAAGAAGGGTGTGTCCCAGGTGTGTGGTGACTTTGCCTCCGTTATTGTCATTATAGGTGGTATGAGCAATAAAGACACTATGAATTCTGTAGAATTAAAATGGATTTTGTATAGCCATATGGCTAGCAGTCCAACAATCCACACACATGCACTTCCTTCGAGTGTTCGTTGATATTCTCGATCTACAAACAAACCTTTAGTGGTGTAGGGATGTTTACCAAATTTTACACCTACCGGTTCAGCCAATCCATCCCCTACTGCATTGATTAAAATGGGAATCATGACTAGTTCTTCTAAGCCAATCTGTCCGAAGTACCAAGCAAATGGTATGATTACAAGATAGCCGACTGCGAATTGTGTTATAATCCAAACAAGAGTGTAAGGTCTGTCTTCAGGTCTATCGAATCCTTCAAATGTTAATTGAGCGAGGGGGATGGCGTTACGTATAGGTTCCCAGAATACCATCAAGGCAGTAGTTGCCAAAAAACCACTAACTACTAAATTATCTATATCTGTAAAAGTGGCTGTATTTAGTTGATAATCTACAAAAATAGGGACGAAAAAAAGCGCAAAATGGTTGAGTTTTCGTGTGTAGTTGACTTTTATTTTGAAATCGCGGGCGAGAAACCCTGAAAGAATTAGAATAGAGCCAATACCTATGGATTTGAATAAGAGAGATTCGGCTTCTATCATACTTAGAGAGATGGTGGACCGGGCGAGATTTGAACTCGCGCCCTCCTCCATGCCAAGGAGGCGATCTTCCAGGCTGATCTACCGGCCCACTATCTAGTTAGTTAGTTAGGGCGTAATATAATTGCTAGTGGCATGACATACCGTATTTTTTGAGTCGCCAGTAATTGTAAGGCCATGGAGTAAGGAAGCCAGCAATTAGCATTGGAATGATAACCCACCACGTGAGTTTTGCACCCCCCGTCAAAACGATATCTACAACATTCATTGCCGCCTCCATCGATATCATAGAAATTAATGACATACCAATTGCCACTCTGAAAGCCTCCTTGAATGGCATTTGTTTCAAGAGGATAAATGTCTCAAGTGCTATTGATGTCATTATTCCATTAAACATCGCAAGAAGCATGATACTCATGACGGACCATGCCCATGGATTCTCTGTAATCTGAAAGAGGAAAATAGTTCCAAAATCACCAATTGAGCATCCTATCAAACACCATTTTGTATTATGTGCGGATTGAAGCCAAACACCCCTATCTGCCCAATTAAAATCTACTTTTTTTGGTGTGCTTGAGAGTTGAAGGAAATCTGTTCCAGGTTCATGAATGGAATAGCCAGCATTTGTTACTACGGCCTCTAATTCTTTCTTATTTGGTCCAGTTTCATCAACATTTATTGTGGCCTGAGCAGATTCTAAATCCACAATTACATTAGAAACCCCTGACACCTGATTTAATGCATTTTTGACGTTGTTAACACATGCATTACACGTCATACCCCCAACACCTAGGATTACTTCTGTTGACATATTTGAAGACATGTAAGTCGTAGAGTGTTTTAAGGATTGGTGTTCCTAGGGGAGTGTGTTTGAAGTAAAGTATAGAGATGGTATGGGGAGATTGGGTGAACTACAGACGCCTCATGGGGTGATCGAAACGCCCACACTCTTACCTGTTGTTAATCCGAAAAAATTAACACTATCTGTAAATGAGTTGGAAGAATGTGGTGCCACATCTCTTATCACAAATAGTTACCTCATTTGGAAAGAAGAAGAGTTTCGAGAACGTGCTACAAAGGAAGGAGTTCATGGATTATTAGATTGGGATAAACCGATAATGACAGATAGTGGCACATTTCAAGCATATATGTATGGTGAAGTGGAAGTCTTGCCTGAGGAAATTATCGAATTTCAAAAAAAAATAGGAACCGACATTGGAACAATGCTTGATGTTTTTACAATTCCTAAAACTAATTTTTCAGATGCTGAGAAAGAATTAGAAGAAACTGATAAAAGAATGAAAGTGGCAGCTGAAATGAAAGGAGAGATGGCTCTCAATGGAACAATTCAGGGTGGTTTGCATATGGATCTTCGAAGTCGTGCAGCCAAGATGGCTTCTGAACTCGATGTAGATGTCCACCCTATTGGTGGTGTAGTTCCTCTTATGGAGAAATATGAATTTTCTTCGTTGGTAGATATAGTAATGAATGTGAAAATGAATTTAATTGCAGCGAGACCGGTTCATCTTTTCGGTTGTGGGCACCCTATGTTATTTCCTTTGGCAGCACTCATGGGTTGTGATTTATTCGATAGTGCTAGTTATGCTAAATTTGCAGCAGATGATCGTTTGATGTTTCCATGGGGCACTAGAAAATTAGCTGATTTGTATGAAATGCCTTCTTGTAGTTTAGCAAGTACTGGTTTGACTATTAATGAAATTAAGAAGATGGAAGATAAAGAACGAGTGCATATTTTAGCTAAACATAATCTTCTTACTTCATTTAGCGAAATACGGCGTGTGAAACAGGCTATCCGGGAAGGAAGTTTATGGGAATTAGTTGAATTACGATCTCATTGCCATCCAAATTTAATGAAAGCTATGGAAAAATTACGCGAGTATAGAGAATATTTATCTAAATACGAGCCCATGTTTAGAAAGCGAGGTTTTTCAGTTGTGAGTGAGAAATCGCCTGATAGGCCAATTGTACATCTTATCTCTAAACGTATTCCAAAAAGTGATGAGTGTTTTGTTCATCCATTATTCGGTTCAACCCCCCGTTCCTTATCTCAAACACAACCGGTTGCTCAATTGCCTAATTTTGAAGGCGGCCGTACAATGGAATGGAATGAAGAACGCATTGTAGAAGTGATTGACTTTCAATTTGGAAAGGGATTGGGGAAGAAAATCTTGGGTAGAAATATAGAATGCATATTTAGTGAGAAAACTGGAAGGTTGAGAAATATTAATCGTAATGGAAGACATATACTATCCTTAAGACCTAGAGAAGGGAGATTTACTCTTAAAAAAGAAGGAGCGATTGAATTACATAAACAAACTAAATATCCTTCAAACCGTGTTGTTGTAGAGGAAGAAACTGCAGAATTTAATAAAGAAGGGAAAAGTGTGTTTTGTCAATTTGTACTAGATGTTGATAAAGATTTGAGACCGATGGATGAGTGTTTAATTGTTACAGAAAAAGATGAATTGGTTGCTTTCGGACAGTTGCGTGTATCTCCTTGTGAAATAGAACAGAAACAGAGAGGATACGCTGTAAGAGTAAGTGAAGGTATGTGATGTCCTGGTTAGCGCATTTTACTGAGCAAGTCATTTTCAAAAAGCATATGCCAAAATTGGATCTGCGTTGGTTACTGCTTGGAGGGATGGCTCCAGATGCATTAGGCTTGTTGAAAATTTTAATCTATACTCGTGTTTTAGAATACGAACAACACCGAGGCATGGAATTTGGTGTAATGCATACGTTATTTTTTGGTTTTTTTATTGCTGGGATTGTGTACTTCTATTATTTACGGAAAAATAATTGGATAAGAAATGATGTGGCGATTATATGTTCTGTTTCAGTCCTAATAGGAGAAGTTAGTCACATAATTAGTGATTCGTTTGATAGTAAAGGGTGTATGTTACTTTGGCCATATTTGACAGAACAGTATGGTATTGGATTTTGGGAGTATAGAGCGCATTATGGTTTGAGTAATGATTTTATGTATTTTCATTGGGGTAACGCTTGGGCACCGATGATAGAATGTTTCTTTGCTACTTGGGCCGCTTACATCTTATACAAAAATCCAAATATTGAATGGGGAAATAAAATAATAAAGATTAAGAAAGTGTGGGCACGTAATTTTGGAATGGGATATGCTGCATTTCTATGGATTCCTTATTTTATTTTAAATTATATTATAGAATATAATTTTGGCTAAGGAGCTAATCTTTCAACACTCCAAATGGTCTTGTTTAAGGTATAATGAAACCTATCATGAAGCCTTCCTCGGCGACCCTGCCAGAATTCATAAGAATCTGGAAAAAGAGAATACCCTCCCCAATAATCCGGAAGAGGGACTTCTTGGTTTTCATATTTTGTTGTGATAGTTGCTAGTTCGTCTTCTAATTGTTTACGATTTGTAATTTTTTGACTTTGTTTAGAGATCCAGACAGCTAGTTGACTTAATCTTGGCCTTGTATGAAAATATTTTTCTGACGTTGTTTTGGATATTCTGGAAACTGTGCCTCTAACTCTAATTTGCCTCTCTTCATTCGGCCAATAAAATAAAAGTGCGGCGTGTGGATTTTTCTCTAAGTGCTCAGCTTTTGGACTGTTGTAATTGGTGTAAAAAATAAAACCACCCTCATTAAAATCCTTCAAAAGTACTGTACGAGAGGTGGGGTTTGAATTTGCATCAACTGTAGAAAGAACCATAGAGGTCGATTCTAAATTGTTTATTTCTTCAACTTCATTCAACCATTTACTAAATAGAGAAAGAGGGTTGTCTGGTAAATCGGAGCTGGAGAGAGTATTTTTTTCATATTCTCTTCGCTTATTTTTCAAAATTGCACTAAGTTCCTAAGGCTATCCGGAGCATGTCTCTTACACCTGGAGCAAGTCCGAGAGTGATTAGGAACATCATAAGCAAGGTTATCGCTTGTGGATCGTCATCGTCTTCTTTGATACTAAATAGCATCCAAAGGGCGGCGGTAACGACTATGATTTTCAAAGGAATCATAACGAAAGCTGTGCCGAATTCCTCTATTAGGAATGTTGGTAAAACGTGTTTTTCAGCATATCCATATTCCTGTATCCCTAGCCAAGTAGCCTTTGCATCCAATAAATGGGCAAAATAGAGTATCAATGGTGTTCTTTGGCCGTATTCTTTGTAATTATTCGGAGATGTGTATGTAATGAAGAAGATTGCCACAGTGAGGCCGATTGCTGAGAGTATTATGTCTGGAATTACACTAGGATTTTTAACTTCATACACATAGAAAAGCTGCAAGAGTGCCATCATTAGTAATGTTATATTTGCAACTTTGAAGAAGAGTACTGGATCTCGTAGTGGTTTATCTCCCCATTTGAAATTAAATAAATAAAATAATACTCCAATCATGAGTGCGAAGGAAGCTAAACTTGCTAGTTCCTGATCGGACGCTTCTGTGCGTAAGAAATAGCCTACAATGAGAAGGAGGTATGTACTGTAAACCAATCTCTTATGATCTTTTGATTTTACTTTCTTAATTAATTTGCCAACCCACAGTGCCCCTATAGAATAAAGAGCGAGTGTTAGATATATCAAAGGTGAAATGAAAAAGTATTGTAATGGTTCTTCAAAATGGCCTGCATCTTCTAGAACACGAATTGCTCCGCCTGCGACAATTAGAGGGAATGTTGCGAACATGAAATCATCATCTATTTTGACCTTCCATTTCTTAAGTAAATCGCGGATAATCACAAACCCTAAATAGAATAAAAATGCATACAAAATAGTATTGTAAGTATTGTATGTAGCGGTTATTCCATCGACGGGAACACCTCTAGCATCGGCAAGAAGTGGCGCGAAGAAATTCTGATACCAAAAATCCCTTAATGGCTCCCAGAAATATGAAATTATGATTAAGGCACCAATGGCAGATGTGGTTGTTTTTGATTGAGAATCCATAATTATTCCTTTAGCTAGGCTAATGTAAGTTGTATATAGCATCTAAATATCTTTTCCACCATGCCTAAACTACCAGAAAATGAAATTATGGCCTCGTTAGCGGGGTTGAAAGAGTGGAAATATGACACTGAAAGAGATATGCTTGTTATGGAATGTGAGTTTGAGAATTTTGTAAAGGCAATGGAATTTGTTAATCTTGTTGCTGATGTTGCTGAGCGTTTAGATCACCATCCAGACATTACAGTTCATGGGTGGAATAAAGTCAAAATTGCAACAATGAGTCATGATTTGAACGCAATCTCTGAAAGAGATATCAATCTTGTAAACGAAATTCAGAATTTGTTTTAATTTATAATTTAAACTCTGCTAGTTTTTCAGGTAAGTATGTGTCTGTAACGAAATCTAAACCATATTTGGCTAATGCTTGTTGTTCTGATTTTTTACCTAACTCTAATTGTAAATCTATTTCGCTTGTCCAGAATTCATTTTGAAATCGTGGGTCTGATTTTATAGCATTCAAACTGGCGATATCTCGATCTGTTAAACTATCAGAAGGGAGATCATAATTTACAATGTCTGAAGGAGTTACGCCCAAATAATGTGTTTTTGGATTAGCGAGGAGATGTGAAATGTGGGCCGTTTTTATTGCCCCATAAGCCATGCTACCATAGATTCTATACGACCAAGGATCTGCGTCTGTGAAAGCCAGTACGGGTAATTTTGATGCTTTTTGCATTCTTCTTAGAAATCGTCGCGTTGAGCGGGCGGGTTGGCCCTTTGTATGTAGGATGATTGCTTTGTGGGTTTCATCAAACCCATTTTCAACAAGTCTGTCAAACATACCTCCTGTTTCTATTGCTAAAATGAACCTACTATCTTCAAAGGAGTTGAAGGTTAGTTTTTCTTCTTCAACATTGTAAGGGATGTTGTAGCCAGTATCACCGACGTCCTCTCTGCAATTTATTCTCATTGGTTTTCCTTTTCTATTTATTTCCGTTAAAACTAAATTTCCTAGGATTTTTGCTCCATCTTCTTCTGGTCTTATTTTGAAATCTTCTCTTTGTAATTTGGTAATTATTTCTAAATCTTCAATTAAATTATTAGATTCATTTTGTGTGCCGAATTTACCAAGTTCCCATGCTTCTGAAATGTAATACAGCTCTCTTAGTGTCGATGATTTTTTTTGGAGGGCCATCTCTTTGATAAAATCTAAGAGATATGTGGTTCTAAGAAGCATGTATGCGCCGTCTAGTTTTTTTGCGCTTCTGGTGGTTTTGGAATCGCCATAAACGTATACTTTTTTCTTCTCGTCGAAAACGATATTGGTTTTTGTTCGAGCTGCCAGTTGCATTTCTGGTACCTCTCCTTTGGTTAGTTGTTTGTGGATTTTTCCCGCAATTCGTTCGAGCTCTACCACAGATTCGTCCATAGGTGCTAGTGGATAACGGTAAAAGAATGACATCCATGGTGGATTATGAGTAATATACCCCCAGACCACCCAAGATATCATTCATTGATGGCTCGTAAACGTCTTGTGGAGTTAGGAGATCTCGTAGCTAAAGAAGGATTAATTGCTCATGGAAGAGGTGAGGCTTTTGATTATCTTTTAGGAGAAGCGACCTGTCCTCCTGCGTTGGAGGCTATCAAAGCTGCTGCTCAAACAATCAGAGAAGCAAAGGCCCCTGTAATTTCTGTAAATGGGAATGTTGTAGCGTTAGCTGCGGAAGAAATAGCTGATCTTTCTAAGATGAGTGATGCTAAAGTTGAGATTAATTTATTTCATAGAACCTCTGAAAGGGTTTCTGGTTTATTTGAAATAATGAAAGGGGTTGGAATCGAAGCTTTAGGAGAGGAGGTAGACGATACGATCCCTGGTTTATCTTCTGAAAGAGCTAAGTGTTGTTCTGAGGGGATTGGTTCAGCTGACGTTGTGATTGTGCCTTTAGAAGATGGCGATCGTTGTCAAGCATTGGTGGACATGGGAAAAACTGTAATTACAATTGATTTGAATCCATTATCCAGAACTTCTCAAACTGCTCATATCACGATTGTAGATGAATTGACTCGGTGTTTGCCTTTGTTGATTGATGCTGTTCGTGGAGGGGTGGATGTTGATGGTTTCAATAATAAAGAAAATCTGAAAGAGGTTCTCGGTTTTATTTCGGATAGGATTAAAAATTGAGTGTTTTGAATATTTTATTTGTGGGTAGTGAGGAGGTTGCCTCTTCCATTGCCAAAAAATCAGATTCGCGAGATGTTGATAATTATATTTACAAAGATTTGAAAAGTGATGGTTCGTTTTCTACTATTTCTATTCTAAGACCTAATAATTATCCGGAGAAGCCGAAGTCGTTCTTTACTTCCCTAACAATTTCAGATTTTGGAATAATTGAAGTCAATAAAGTTGATAGTGTTTTTGGAGAAGTGGTTGTTTCGATGGCTAGTGCAGGGATTGAAAATGGTTTTATTCTAATCAATCCTATTGAAGGAGACTGGGTAGATGAAGTTCAGGTGAAGGGGTTAGTAGAACAGGCAGGACTTGTCAAATGGAAATTCATTGAAAATGATGGCGTAGTCATTAGAGAGGGATTAGTAGAAATTTTGAATAAGATTGAAAATAAAGAAGAGGAGGGTTTTGTCGTCGCAGTAGATCAAGCATTTACTGTGAAAGGGGTTGGTTTAGTTGCGATTGGTAATGTTCAACGAGGTAAGATTAGTAAACATGATAAGGTAGTTTTTGCCGGTTCTGAAGGAAATGCAATTACTCGTTCTTTACAAGTTATGGATTTAGATGTGGAGATAGCGAACGTAGGAGACCGAGTTGGTTTAGCATTGAGAAGTAGTGGGGGATTTAGAGAAGATATATTGGGTAAGGGTTCTATTTTAGCCGATTCAGAAGAACGATTCATTATAGAGTCAGAATCTGAGTTTGAACTAAAACGTGCAGCTTTTCAAAAGAGTGTTCTTTCAGAAGGGGATGTGATTCATTTTTGTGGTGATTTACAATTTGGAGTGGGGCGAGTTTCTAAAATTACTGAAAGAATCTTTGTTAAATGGGAAAATCCTATTGTATTAAATAAAATATCTAAAAAAGATCCATTAATAATTCAATTAGAAGCGAGTCCTAGAATAATAGGTTCTGCTAATTTTAATAAATAAAGATAAGAGATTAGATAGAGAGACCTTCATTTCCACTGGAACTCTTTCTATACGTTAAGCGGGACATTTCCAATTATTTCTAAATAATCAAATTCTCAAATTATTTTTCCACAGGAAATAGACCTCTCTCACTAAAAGAGATCTTTCAAAGACGAGATAGACATTCTCTTCTGTTCTGTACTATCTCTCTCTCTAACAGTAACGGTATCATCTTCTAAACTTTCATAATCTATTGTTATGGAATGAAAAATCCCAATCTCATCCGCTCGAGCATATCTTCGCCCAATTGAACCAGATTCATCATAAAACACATCGATACCATTTTCTAAAAGCATATTACAAACATCCTTAGCCTTTTCAGCCAAACCATCCTTTGTCATGAGTGGGGCGATAAGGACATCGTAGGGTGAAACAACCCTAGGTAGGGAAAGCCATTGTCGTTCCCCATCCTCTTTCCAGGTTGTTTCAAGAATGGAATAAAATAAACGATCTAAACCGAACGACGGCTCTACAACACAAGGATACACCATTTCCGATTCTTGGTTGGTTTCCTTCTTGAAAAATTCTTCACCTAATGAAATCTCTTCACCATCTAATAACACCTTCATTCCCGGAGCTAATTCCATCTCTGAAACACTTTTTTGAATTTCACCAGCCTTGGATTGAAATGCTTTACCCAGCGCTCCAACATTCAATCCCCATCTCTCTACAGTTTTACTAGTGCCCGGTATCGGAACACGGAATTCATTTCCAGAACTAGTTCCATGCGATCGTAAATCATAATCTCCTCTATGTGCAACCCCTACAACCTCTATCCATCCTATTGATGTTTTAATTTCCCCATCCCAACAATCTTGAGAGTAGTGAGCCATCTCGTCTTTACGATGCTGCCTCCATCGCAATGATTCTTTAGGAATCCCTACGGACTGTAAAAACGCTTGAGCAGCTGCCAGGTGTGTACCTACTAATGCCGAACCAATAACGCCCTTCTTCACTGCACTTTCAATATCAATTTCTAAAACCTCTCCTTCATTTGGTACGAGAACTAAAGATATCTTTCCTAGGTGTGTAGGAACTGAAGGCTCATCTTTAGGTAGGAAAAAATGCTCAACCTCCATTTGAGTGAATTCTCTCATCCGCAGTAATCCTTGTCTAGGTGATATTTCATTCCGATAAGATCTACCTATCTGACTCACAGCCAAAGGCATCTTGTTTCGATTAAGTCGATACAACCAAGGAAAACATTGAAAAATACTTTGAGCAGTTTCTGGTCGTAGATATCCCTTAGTGCCTCTTCCTGCACCAACTTGTGTAGCGAACATCAAATTGAAAGCACTCAATTCAGAAAGCTCACCTTCACAAGAGGGGCAAAGCGTCGATTTCAGAACCTCAGCTAACTCTTCACGAGCCATTCCACTCCCCCCTTCTACCAATTGATCTGCCCGATAATTTTTACTACATTCTTTACATTCAACTAAAGGATCATCAAACTCAGAAAGATGTCCTGACGCTTTGAATAAATCTTCAGGTCCAACCAACGCCCCATCTAATTCTAAACAACCCAATCCCAATACATAGTGGCGTTTCCACACACGTAAGATCCTCTCTCTAAATTTCACACCTACTGGTCCATAATCGAAAAAACCAGCTAATCCACCATACGGCTCACTCGCTGGTTGAAAAAAGCCCCTTCTTTTCGCCAAACTACTTACTTTTTGATAATCCATTTACCAAATCACCTCTAGGATTTCACTTTTGGAATCTAACACCGCCATTTCAGGGTTTTCCCCCCTTTCTTCCATTATTACATATCCTTTATTTTCTATCTTTATCTTTGAAAACTTATCAATTGTTTTATCCAGTCCAAAACATGCCAATTTAATCAAGTCAAGAGGAGCTATTGATGAAAATTCTTGAGCAATAAATCGCAATTCATCAATTATATTCAAAGAACAGAACATTCCATTATCTGTACCTATTCCAACATCTATCTCTAATTCTAGCATACGCTCTAAAGGGGCACGCAACCCAAATCGAGAATTGGATCTAGGACATACAACAACCCCAACACCTTCACTTTTTATTTTTATCAAATCATCATCATCAGCTTCACATAAATGCACTAAAAAATCAGGGTCCAATTTTAACACAGGAGAAAGCTCCTCCCTCTTTTTCTCAGAATGATGTAGTGCCACAATTCCATTTTCATTCTTCGCTTTCGAAGCCACAGCTTCTACAATCCCCTCTCCAACATCAACATAACTACTCAAACCGATATTTTCACTAGGTGCATTTTCTCCTTCATGCCCCGGTCTTCCAAGTCCTACGATTTGAATTGGAGTGTCTATTTCATTCAATAAAGAGAGCCCCTCAATACCACCTTCACGAAAATCAATAATCAACCCTGTTCCAAATTTCTCAGCTTCTCTTATTCCACTTTCCAAGGATAGACTTCCTTTTTGATTGGATAGCCATTTTTGCTTCCAACCATCAACACCCACCAATTCTTCCAATGATAAATCATCAGGAACTTCATCTCTCGCATCTGTATCTCCTAAATGCGTATGACAATTACGAAAGGCCGGGAATATCACTCCACGTTTGGCCGGTTCAGTGGGCCGACCAAGACCTATTTCCTTTGTTAATGGATTCAACCAACCTTCTACAAAACCTTCTCGGGTAAAAACCCAACCACCCCACACCTTCACTTCAATGCCTCTGCTATAACAGAAGAAACCGAGTATCGGGTATGTACACTTTCTATACTATCTGAGCACATCAATTCATCACATATCCGTAGACGATTAGCAGCATCTTCTATGAATAGGCCGTGTGTACAAACAGCAGAAACCGACGCAGCCCCTCCTTCTTTTAACATTTTAGCAGAAGTAGCAATAGTTCCACCAGTAGAGATTATGTCATCCAAAATCACCACATTCATTCCCTTTGGATTTAGATCTCCCATAGTAATCTCAACATTTCTATCATCAATTCTATTTTTAGACATAACATGACAATCAACATTCAATATTTCGGCAGCCTCCTCACATCGCTTCCGAGCTCCTTCATCTGGTGCAACAATAAGATCAACTCCGTTTTTCTGTAAATATTCTGCCGCAGCACGCGTGCCAGAAATATCCTGACTGGGAACTCCAAAGAAATCCAAGACCTTCGGTGCATGGATGCTAATCGTGTATACTGAATCACACATCGAACCGATAGCAGCACCAATTGCTCGGGATGAAATCGCCTCACCATCTCTAAATGTTCTTTCTTGTCTAGAGTATCCCATATACGGTATCACAGCTCGTATCTCTTTCGCCCCTGCTTCACGCGCAGCATCTAAAAGAAGAAGCATCTCAACAACATTATCATCTGGAAATGTATTCTGAACAACAATAACTCGAGAACCCTTTACATTCTCTAAAAGCCTAACATAACGTTCACCATCTGCAAAACGCCGATTAATCACGCCACATACTTCAGCACCGAGCTCTTTGGCCAAAGACCGCCCCAATTTTCCATGTCCCGAACCAGCTACAACGAACATTACGTGTAAATCGCCCCCCCATAAAACAACTTTCTCTAGGCGAAGGCCGTTTATATCTCAAATTAATACCACATTATGAAAGAAATCATCACTTCATCTAATGCACCACCACCAGTAGGCCCATATTCACAAGGAGTCGCACTGGGTGGTTTTATTTTTTTAAGCGGACAAGTCGGTCGAAAAACAGATACTACTGAATTAGAGATAGGCGTAACCGCTCAAACCCGTCAGGCGATTCTCAATATGCAAGCAGTATTGGCTGAAAAAAATCTAACTTTAGCTAATGTAGTGAAAACATCAGTCTTCTTAGCGGACATGAATGATTTTGCAGAAATGAACGCAGTCTATGCAGAATTCTTCGATGAGGACACCGCTCCAGCTAGATCAACAATCGAAGTCGCTAGATTGCCACTGGATGCATCGATGGAAATCGATGCAATAGCATCTCTCGATTAGGAAGATTCCTTCTCTATACTACTCTTCATTAGACCGACAAATAAACAGTAGAGCATACCTCCATTGAGGGTATGCCATACAAAATGAGTCCCTAGTGAAAAAGAATCACAAATATTTTCATCAATCGAACGGAAGAAGATGGAGATTGCAAAAAGCGGCGCCGCAGCCAAAACAAAATACGCACGTTCACCTTCACGATAGTATGCATATCCCCCTAACAATGCAATGAAGAACATACTTGAAAAATAACCAGAAGAACCATTAGCATAATCTGCAGGAAATGGAATCGCTAATATGATTGTTACAACAACGAACGCTGCCCAACTTACAGGCACAATCCACCACCGAGGCATAATCATATGCCAACAAAACACCCCCATGTATACGAATTGAAAAATAGTAATCGGCCCACTATCTGTCAGTAGTGCCCATCTAGTTGCAAAAGTATGGAAGAGAAAACTACCAACACCTATTGTACATATCAATCCCAACAATAAAACAAATTCCCAATGTTTCCTTCCACCCTTTTCTCGATAATTCTGATAATAGTACCACCCAGCTACGAATGCTATGATGAAGGCTAGATTAGTAACGGCATTCAATGGCTCAGATAAGAACGTAGCATCGGTACGTTCACAATAATTGTCAAGGGGTTCGGACCAATCTGCCATATTATTCCTAATGGCGCGGGGAGGGGGATTTGAACCCCCGTGGGATTACTCCCATTGGATTAGCAATCCAACGCAATGGCCAGACTATGCGACCCCCGCACATCTGCCTTGAGAATGCCTTTGTATAAGGCGCTTTTGTTAACCCTATTATGAAGATACACCTAATCACTTCCAATAAGGGGAAGGTTGAGGAACTGTCTGCAATGTTAACACCATTAGGTCACGAGACGGAACAAACAGATCTTCAATGCCCAGAACTTCAAGCCAATAATTTAGAGGAAGTCATCGTTCACGGCTTAGAATGGTTGAAAGATGTTGTAAATGGTGAAAACGTATTGATAGATGATGCAGGCGTTTTCATAGAGGCGTTGGGAGGATTTCCAGGTGTATATTCTAGATACGCTTACGACACAATTGGTTTGAGTGGTATTCTAAAACTCATGGAAGGTATAGAAAATAGACGCGCATCATTCAAATGTGTTTTAGGATTCTTACAGAGCAACGGAACACAGTATGTGTTGGCAGGTGAAACCCACGGAACTCTAACTCACAAGGAAAAGGGAGAAGAAGGATTCGGCTATGATCCAATATTTATTCCCGATGGCGAAGAGAAAACATTCGCTGAGTTGGATATGAATAGAAAAAATCAACTAAGTCATAGAGGTAAAGCACTAAACAAACTACTAGATATTTTATCGTCAATAGAATGAAATTAAGATAACTCTTTCTTCACTCTTTCTATAATATCTTCCGAACTAAGTCCTTGATATCCAATCTGTTCTTTTTGTCCCCCTATTCCTGGTTTAGATGTTCCCATATGACTGTATTTTGGCATCAATCCTCTTTCAAGAAGCCAAGTTCCATATCTAATTCCCAACCCTGTTTTTGAATTCAAACTTTCAACAACCATTACAAAATTACTATTACCAACTTTACTAATCATCTCTTCATCAATCACATTCAAAGTAGGTTTGTTAATCAAACCAATTGATATCCCTTCTTTTTTCAATGTTTCAACAGCATGAAGGCTTCTGTACAACATATCTCCAAATGTTACAATCCAACCATCTTCCCCTTCTCTGATAATTTCATCCTTACCAACTTCAAATTGATATCCCTTACCAAACATCTCCTCCCCCTTCTCATTTAATATCTTAGGTACTTTAGATCTCGTAGAAAAAATAAATCTCAAACCAGGATCATTAAACACACTTTTCACAATAGCATCCATTTGAGTTATGTCTCCAGGAAAGTAAAGACGAGTGTGCTCATCTTCCTCAACAAAATTATCTGCAAAGAAATTATTAAGACCAAAATGACAAGTATTATCTGACATGTCGTCTACACCTGCATGTGAGAAATGAGAAAGAACATTCGCTCGGTTTAATCGAGACATTGTAATTTCTGAGATGACCATTTCCATAAACGCTGAAAAGGTTGCAAAAATACCCTGTTTCCCTTCTTCTGAACCAAAACCAGCAGCAGCCAAGAAATTATTTCTTTCTTGAACTCCACCAGATGTAAAACAATCGGGATGCTTCTCACGAACAAAATTCAATCCAACAGAACCTTCAAGGTCAGAATCGAATGCATGTACGTTTTTTCGTTGCTTAGGTTTTAGAGAATCTAATATGGATACAACACTCTTTCCAAATTGAACTCTACATGCTCCAAATTCATCGCTACTACCTAAGAATCCATTCTTCTTTTCATTCGTAGTTTTAGCAACCAATTCATCTAATAATTCTATAGCTTTTGTATGCCCTCTTAAATTAAGATACTCTTTTGCAGTATCTATAGGTATAACATCATGAAGTTTTGTTGTACCTTCTAATTGAGGTATATCTCTCCCCATCACTCTTTTACATATCACAGCTACAGGGCCATCAATCTCCACAGCTTCAACAAGTGTTTTGTAAAGTTTTACAGTATTTTCCCCTCTACAAACAAGTACTTTGAATCCTTGCCCTTCTAATGTCTTTGATAATTCAAAGCCTTCCATATATGATTCAGGATGTCCGGAAATTGTAACATTGTTATCATCAATAATCCATTTTACATTTAGATTATGTGCAACAGCAAAGCGCGCTGCTTCTGCATCATTCCCTTCCATTTGAGATCCATCAGAACCAAACATAACTACAGCTTTTTTCGGATTGGCCATAGCAACACCATTCACATGTCCTGCTGCATGTCCTAACCTTCCAGTGGAAAAATCTACACAATCAAGTAAATCACATTCAGGATGCCCTGCAAGACCGGATGCATGTTCTCGATATTGAAGTAATTTCTCAATAGATAATTTTCCATTCAAAGCCGCTCTCGCATATTGAAGGGCGGATCGATGTCCTGCTTCATCAAAGAATCCATCATGTATTGAAGCACCACCATCTCTAAGAGCATCGATAATCAAAACTTCTGGCACGATATCATAAGGCCCTCCTGTGTGTCCACCCAACCCCTTCGCACGAGCTACTGCAGTAAGGGTGATGACCACATCTCTCATTATCTGTATATTTTCCTGTAAAACAGCAAGAGATTCATAGGGTATTTCAGATTCTAAACCCAACTCTAGAGGTCGAAAATTACCGACATCGATAGGGAATCCCATGTATGATTCCATACACACACCCCTCTTAAAAGGTACTGATAAAAACTATTTTTTTAGAGACATTATATCAGATGCACCTGCATCTAATATAGCAACACTCGAAACACTAAAAGGTTTACCACATGCTGAACCTAACGTAGAGTTATTCCCATCATATTGATGAAGTGGGGTTTTCTTTTCTTCAGATAACTCATCAACAAATTCTTTAGGACAATTGTTAGCATATATCATTAATTTCACATCGCCTTTTTTCAAAGCTCTACGGCAACTTCGCTCACCAATAGCAACTACACCAGTAGCAATTACACTTTTCAACGATCGACCAACATCCATTATTTCTTTCCACCGCCCTTTGATGTATTATATGTAACACTAATCGCACCAGTTCCAAGAGATATAGGCTGTCCTACTATAATATTCTCAGCTACACCGCCTAATTCATCACATTCACCAGTTAGACCTGCACCGAGTAAATGAGCAGATGTAATTTCGAAAGCAGCCCTAGCTAAAACAGAAGTCTTTCTTCCAGAAATACCATGTCTTCCTATTGCCCTCACCATACCTTCCATTGTCATTACTTCAGATACTAACATTAAATGTCTTACATCAACTTGAAGTCCTTGTCCATCTAAGGTCTCAAACAATTCATGAATTATCGAATTTCTAGCAGCCTCTATACCCAGTACCTCTGCTATTTCATGAATAGAATTGGTGGTAGTTCTAGCACCATCAACCTCTTCAAATTCCAGAATTCTTTTTAGATTCGAACCTTCTGTGAATAATCTAAATTCTTTTCCTTCTTTCTTTACAATTGCACGAGTTATTTCAGGTATACCCACTACTTTCAAATTTCGTACTTTATCTTCTAATATGTATAATTTTTTGAAAGATACCTCTTCTTCTTGAAGAATAATACTATCTTTTTCATATTCCATTTTACATTTCAATCTACCATTCTTTTTCATTCTGGCAGCTATTACATCGATACCAAGATCAAACTCCCTCATTAACTTCTTTTTCGGTTTAACAATTATTCTAAGATTGGTTATGTCTGTATGTATGTCTGCAATTTGCGCTACAGATTTAGATTCAATTTTTCCAGCTAATTTAAAAGCAACATCTTTTTTCGTCGCATATTTTGGAGATAAGAACACTTCCATAATCGGTGTTTTTGGTAATCTTCGTGCATCTACAATCTCAATTAATCTAGGCAATCCTAATGTAACGTTCATTTCAGCAACACCAGCATAGTGGAAGGTACGCATCGTCATCTGAGTTCCAGGTTCTCCTATTGATTGGGCAGCTAGCACACCAACAGCTTCTGTTGGATCAATACTGGTCAATTCAGATTGTCTAATACATCCCATTACAATTTCACTCAATGCCTTTCCTTTGACCTTTCTTTCAATCGCCATTTCAGATATACGCCGAATCGTACTTTGATTCATTTCCATTCCAATCTCATTCAAACATTGTTGAACCTCCTCTTCTTTCTTTACTAATTCTTTATAACTTGAAACCATACCAAGAATTTCTTTTTTCACAAGTCGTTGCTTTTCACTATTTCTTACAATTTCATCAATATAATGTTCAGGTAAACCTTTCGACTCTCTTCGAGCACTCTTTTTGTAAGAACTTGTTTTCTTTTCACCATGAACTTCAGCAGCTATAGATACATCTATCACCGGCTCCTTCTTTTTATCCTTCTTTCCACTAGAATATTTCACCGCATTATTTCTAAATTTCTCTAATCTTGAGGCAGGAACTCCACATTCACGTAATAATGCATCTGAAACATCAGCAACATGAGAAGGAAGAAACACTCCTCGTTTGTAAAGATTAATAGCAGCTTTTTCAGACACTCCCAATGAAATAAACATCTTCGTCGCAGCTTCTCTTTCTTCTGCAAATCTAATTCTTTCCCTTTCTAAATCTAAATGATCTTCAATTTGAGTGTAATTTCTAGCAGAACGGACACTTGTACCATCCATCTTGTGATATTCTTCTAGATGCATCATTCTAGGCAATTCAATTACTTCTGAAATTCGAAGGAAAGATACGTAAGGTTCCTCCTCTCTATCTGGCATAACTAAATTAACTTCATCAGGTATCTCAGGCCTATCAAAACTCAAAACCTCTGATATTACTGATTGATAGCAAATCCCTCTATTTTTCAAATAAATATATCCATTGAAAGGATAACGAAACTGTTTTGCATTAATTGGAAAAGCAACACCAACTAACATCTCACCCTTACTAGCAACACGTTCAACCATCCCTTCAATAGTATAACCTTCAGGAAGGGACCAAATAATCCCTAATTTTCTTTCAACTCTTCTTAAAACAACATCCGCAGAGATAGGACCAGTCTGTGTTTTTTCTTCTTCACGAGCTCCTTCTAAAACAACTTCTCTCTCAATCCTTTTATTTCCAATTTTATCTAAAATATATAGAATATCTCTATTACTAAATCTACTCAATAATTGTCTCAGGGTCATTTTCTTTAAATCATCAATTCTTAGACCTCTTTTCGTTTCTCCTCTACCTACTGTAGCATCTGCTATTTTTTCAGCTAATTCTCTAGGAATGCCACGTCTTTGAAGAGCTCTTACTGTGTCAAATTTTGCCATTATTTCTTTCCTCCTATACCAACAACTCTATCAAACACTTCATCAATATTCACACTCTGACCAGCTTTACTTTTAGTCGGATCTGTACCATCTTCTCCATATTTAGTTTGAAGAACAATACCACCACTATTCCTTACACTTCCATCATATTTTACACGTACATCTTCAAGAGCATTAATCAATCTTCTTTGCATATATCCTGATCTAGCAGTTCTAACCGCTGTATCCACTAACCCCTCTCTTCCTCCCATAGAGTGAAAGAAATATTCCGTAGCACTTAGACCAAGCTTGTACGAAGAACGCACAAATCCTCTAGCATCTGCACCCAAATCTCCGGCTTTAAAATGAGGTAGAGTTCTTTCTTTATATCCTCTAGCAATTCTTCCTCCTCTTACCGCTTGCTGACCAATCGACGCCGTCATTTGAGATAAATTTAACATACTTCCTCGAGCCCCTGAACGAGCCATTATGACTGCGAAATTATCATCTCTATCATTTACAAGATGCCATCCTGCTGCCGAACCCGCCTTGTCTCGTGCCTTTCCTAAAATACTCATAACCTCAATCTCTAAAGTCTCTTCTAAACTCCTACCAGCGGCTGCTTCTAATTCTCCCTTATCATAAGAAGCAACTAATTTTCCTA
This sequence comes from Marine Group III euryarchaeote CG-Bathy1, assembly GCA_001875425.1. GTDB lineage: Archaea > Thermoplasmatota > Poseidoniia > MGIII > CG-Epi1 > UBA102. The sequence goes on from MIYU01000019.1 coordinate 30,860, forward strand.
CAGTCCTCTTAGCTTTGGTTAGTGTTTTCTCAATCTCATCTATCGCTTCTTGAGGTACATCTTCGTCATCTATGGCAGTTGTAATACCCTTTTCACTGAAAGCTGCAATAGATAATCTAGTAACTTTATCTATAAAATCACGAGCAGCATCTGCGCCTTTTAATCTTGATATTTCATCTAAAATTTGACCTTTGAAAGCAGATACTGAATTACCATCTACAATACCTCTTATCAATTCACCATCTACAACTTCAACAATAGTGTCTAATGCTTCATTTTCTTTTACACTTCGATCCGGCCAATAAACAGATGATCTATATTTCAAATTCATATCATCTGGTAATAATTGTGAAAAAATCTGTTTTCCAGTCCATCTTGGTCCACCCTTATTTTCAGGTATGGCAGGTTTTGGAAGCTCTCCATAAAAATCCAACCTTGAAAGCATACGTACAGTTTGTTCCTTATCAAAACTGGTGTCTTTGAATGTTAAAAGATACAGCCCAGATATGTGGTCGTGTATGGCTCCAATAACAGCTCCACCAAATCTAGGAGATCTGATGTGTTCTTGAACTCTCATCAATATACGCGCTTCAGCACGCGCCTCTTCACTTTGTACAACATGAAGATTCATCTCATCTCCATCAAAATCAGCATTATATGGTGGACAAACACATAAATTCAATCTAAACGTCTTTCCACCCATTATACGAATTTCATGAGCCATCATAGACATTCTATGCAAGCTAGGTTGTCGATTAAACAATACAATATCTTTATCCATTAAATGACGTTCAACTATGAAACCAGGTTCAATTCTGTCATGATTAAATTCCCAATTTTCATCAGTTAATTTAACTCTTCTACCATCAGGTCTTATGATATAATTTATTCCAGGAACGTACCTTTCAGGATCAGTAGGTTCAAAATTTTCCTTAATCAATTCTTTCATAAATTTTAAATTATGAATATTAACTCTTATCGGTACAGTTAATTCTCTCGCTACTAATTCAGGTACGCCAACTTCATTTATACTGATATAAGGGTCTGGAGTTATGACGGTACGTGCAGAAAAATTAACACGTTTACCGGAAAGATTGGATCTAAAACGCCCTTCTTTTCCTTTTAATCTTTGAACTATTGTTTTTAGAGGTCTACCAGATCGATGTCTCGCGGTTGGTATTCCTGCAGTTTGATTATCAAAATAAGTTGTACAATGGTATTGTAACAGTTCCCACAAATCATCTATTATTAATTGAGGTGCTCCTGCATCTCTATTCTCTCTCAATCTTTGATTTATTCTTAATACATCCACCAATTTATGTGTTAAATCATCTTCAGATCTTTCTCCACTATCTAAAGTTATAGAAGGTCTAACAGAGACTGGCGGTACTGGAAGAACAGTCATAATCATATATTCTGGCCGTGTAACTCCAGGCTCAAAACCTAGAGCTCGCAAATCACTCTCAGGTATTTTCTCTAATCTAGCTCTAACTTCTTTTGGAGTAAGTTTTCTTCCCTCTTCACGGAAAGTACTAGGCTTGTCTAAAACTGTTTTAATTTGCACATCATTACAATGCGGACAAGTTTTTGATTTAGCCGCTTCTCTAACAATCTTCTTAGATAATTGTTGATGTCCTATTGTGCTTCCCGCATCTCTTTTTACTATTTGAACAATTTCATCAGAATAATCTGAGATTCTTTCTTCAGGTAGCATAAGTCTACTACATGCACCACAAGTTCCATTCAAACAATCTTTAAGCATTTTTGTATAACCAACATGAATAATTGGCATTGCAAAATCAATATGACCAAAATGCCCAGGGCATTCGTCTAATTTTCTTCCACAAGTTTTACATCTTAATCCAGGTTCTATAACTCCTAAATGCATGTCCATTAGTCCCATAGGTATAGGGAAACCATCATCATCATAGGTGTCTGCTGTGATTACTTTAGTTGTAGAAAGTTTACGGATTTCTTTAGGACCCATTAATGCAAACTCTATATGTGAAATCTTTTTTGGAATGGTTGATGTGTTCATGACATATCCTCCAATCTAAGCCTAGCAACAATTCCCAATGATTTCAACTCTTCAATCAATAGTTTAAACGCATAACTCATACTAACTTCATAAATCGCTAAATTCTTCTCCATAGGAGATACCAATACTCCTCTACGATCTAAATAACCAAAATGTCCAGATTCAGTATCAACACGCTGAGTTGTTTTATCAGACTCATCTAATAGTCTATCTTTAATGACCATAGATGCGCCATGTCCAATTAAACAATCCCTTTCCATTTCTCCAAATCTTAGACCACCCATACGGGCTCTTCCTTCAGTTGGCTGTCTAGTTAAGAGCTGCACAGGTCCTCTGGATCTAGCATGCATTTTACCAGAAACCATATGATGTAATTTTTGATAGTAAATTACACCTATGAATATATCAATGTCCAACTTTCTTCCAGTTTGACCGTCATACAATATTTCTCTTCCATTATGTCTGAATCCGGCATTCACAAGCCCCGTTCTAATATTGGTTTCGCGTTCACCTGAAAATGCACTACCATCTACAGTTCGCCCTTCCATACTACCAACCTTACCTCCTATCATTTCTAAAACATGAGCAACCGTCATACGTGAGGGTATAGCATGAGGATTAATCATCAAATCTGGCGTTATTCCACTAGCTGTGAAAGGCATACCTTCTGGAGGAACTATATGTCCAAGAACTCCCTTTTGACCATGCCTACTTGCAAATTTATCCCCTCTCTCAGGTATTCTCTGATCGCGTATTCTAATTCTAGCAATCCTAGAACCATTTTCCGTTTCAGATAGCATTACTGAGTCTACAATTCCTTTCTCATTAGGTCTTACAGTTAGTGACGATTCCCTAGATTTTTGAGGAGATAGAAAATCAGTTGGCTCCGTTAAGAACCTTGGTGGACTAGTTTTTCCAATTAAAACTTCACGACCACCTAATTCTATTTCTGGATGTATTAATCCATCTTCTTCTAAATGAGCATATGCTTCTTCAGCACGCGCTCCTCTAACTTCAGGTCCAGGTATACTAAATCTATCTTCTTGACCACCAGGGTATCTTCGTTCTTCAGCATCATATGTTCTAAGGAATGAAGACCTACCTAATCCCCTGTCTATTGCTCCTCTACTTATGACAATCGCATCTTCCATATTGTATCCTTGGTACGACATAACTGCAACAACCATATTCTGACCAGCAGGTCTGGTTGTTAGTGAATTATATTTCATTGCCTCTGTTTGAACTAGAGGAACTTGAGGGTAATGTAGCATATGTCCTCTGGTGTCCGGTCTAAGTCTGTAATTAGATTGCCCCAATCCCAACGACTGTTTTGACATACCTGCACCCATCGTAGCTCGAGGTGACGAATTGTGTTCTGGAAACGGAACGTTAGAAGTTGCAACACCCAATATCACCATCGGATCAATTTCTAGATGTGTATAATCATGGGTTTTCTTATTACCCTTTAACTGTTCTTCATTAATCGCTATTAAACAATCTTCTTCTTCTTCAGCATCAATATATTCTACGAGTCCTTCATCCAGTAAATCATTCCATTCGATTTCACGACTTTCAAGTCGCTTGATTACTTTCTCTGTAATCAGGAGTTTGTTTCGTCTATCAACAACAAGTAAAGGCCTTCGTATTCTTCCAGGATCACTATTAATCATAACATCATTCATATTTTTTTCATGTCTTACATTTACCACATTGTTCAATACACCACGTCTTCTTGATTCTCTAATACTCGAAACCAACTCTTTTGGATCGCTATGAACACCAATTAAATCTCCATTCACGTACACTTTACCCATTTTCTCATTTAATTCTTCAATGTCTTTCAGACCTAATCTATTCAACGTTTCTAAAATCTCTATTTGCATAAAGTTCTCAGAAACATCAACAACTAAAGCAAGATTTTTGACCAAACCACAATTCTGACCTTCAGGAGTTTCATTAGGACACAATCTACCAAACTGAGTCGAATGCAAATCACGCGCTTCGAAATGAGGCTGAGATCTCGTAAGAGGCGAAATCACTCTACGTAAATGACTCAAGGTAGACATATTACAAGTACGATCTAACAATTGTGAAATACCAGCTCTTCCCCCAGTCCAATTTCCAGTTGCCATTGCATGCATTATTCTATTCGTTAATACATCACGACGAATAGAGCTGTGTACTTTTCCTTCTCTTCGTTTTAGATAGGATCTCTCTAATTGATATTTCAAATCATTTAGAAGGGCTTGTAACCCTGAACGGAATAATTCTTCCATCAAATTTCCAGCAAGTTTCAATCTCTTATTCGCATAATGATCTTTGTCATCAGGTACTCTTTCTCCTAAGTGTAATTCTAAAACTTCTCTAGCCATACGTCCCAAGAAAACAGCTTTCTTCTTACGAGCTTCAGGATTAGTACTCAAATGAGGTAATAATATATTATCTAATATGTAATTTACACGATTCTCTCTATATTCTTTTGATTGACCAGCAGCAAATCTACGTTCTAATAGTTCACGTGCTTCTTCAGTTGTAAAAATTCCTTCAGCATTATGGGCTTCTTCAATATTCGCTAAAATTAAATTGCGCATTATTTCCTTACCGGTTATATTTTGCATTATTTCATCAGCCGAATCAATTCCTAAAGCCATCATTAATACAACTAGAGGCACTTGTCCAGAAGCAACTGGTATTGACACATTCAAAATACCATCCTTTTTTCGTTCAACTACTGTTAATGCTCTGAAACCTTCTCTTTGAGAGAAAACTTTAGCCAGCTCGGTCCGTCTTTGATATCTTTCTTCATATTCTACCATTACACGATTAGGTGCTAAATCCTCTAAACAGACTAATACTCTTTCAGTACCATTAATAATGAAATATCCTCCAGGATCTTGTGGGTCTTCTTTATTTTCGCACAATGCATTTGCATATTCTTCATCGCCGGTCCCTTCTCCAGTAAGATTATGTCTGTGTAAGTTGCATGCAATGGATTTAACCATTACAGGTAAGGTTCCTATTTCACAAGCTTCCTTTTCATCTATAAGTATTCCATCTTCATAAGTTTCAAATTCTAAATATATCGGCGCAGCATATGTTAATCTACGCAATCTCGCCATCATAGGTGTAGAATCAGACGCTGAACCATTAGCTTCATGCACTCTTGGAGTTCCAAGAGAAATTTTACCAAGTTTAATAATAATTTCTTGGTCTCCTAATTCCAATCTTATCTGACCAGCTTGTTGTTCTACTGCTCCAACAGTTATCCCATCAACAACTCGTTGCATCCAAGACATGTCATTTTTATCATGAGGTATAAAATCGTTGAAAGAACCGAGTTGATGATTAACTAATGCTGCAGTTTTTCCAGAAATACTTCTACTCTTAAAGAATGACTCAATTAATTTTCTATTTTTATTCATTAACCTACCACCTGTCTGTAACTTACGTACACACCGGCGGTGTGACTTTTCCTCGTAATTTCGATAACATCTCCGGCTTTAATATCTTCTGAAAGAGCCTTGATGGCAGGATCTGTCAATAGTATTTTCATCAATTCATTACGTGTTATTTTCATAGATTCGAGTTTGGCTACAATCTCCTCTTCAGGTACGTACCGATGTTTCGGAACGAGATGGTGTTGCCAAATCTCTTCATCATTCATATATTAAAATCCTCAATTGTGGTGGTTTTTGGGGGGTGGTTGGTGAGTAACTACATACGGCGATTGGGCGGTGGCGGGCCTGCAGGGATTCGAACCCTGGGCCGTCCGGTTAAAAGCCGGACGCTCTACCTAGCTGAGCTACAGGCCCCTAACCGACATAACGCACTCTACCCTGCCGTACGCTGTCCGGAAAGCCGTTTACGTCGCGGTAGGTATATAATGACTTCGTTAGAAGCAACGCATCATAACATCCCAACCTCTAGTTAAAAAGAAAACCCATCAATTATCGGCCGTAGTTCTCTTAATATCTGGCTTACTACTATGTCTAGATGCCTAGTTTAAACACCCTTAAACCTTATTTTTTAAAAGCCACTGAAGAGGCGGCAATAGCAAGTGCATTGTGGAGGGGCAAGGGAGATAGAAAAGCTGCTGATGCAGCAGCCGTAAAAGCAATGCGTCAAGTTTTTGACGACGTCCCCTTCGATGGAAAAGTAGCTATCGGTGAAGGTGAACGGGACGAAGCACCAATGCTGTACATAGGTGAACAACTGGGAAAAAACGTCAATAATCCTAACGTTCCTCAAGTGGATATAGCAGTAGATCCTTTGGAATGTACAAACCATTGCGCATTAGACAAACCAAATGCAATCGCCGTATTGGCAGCAGCTCCACGAGGAACTTTACTCAATGCTCCTGATTGTTACATGGATAAAATAGCAGGTCCTCCTGAATTAGTTGGTGAAATTAGTTTAGAAGCCTCGGTAGAGGCGAACGTTGAATCTGCCGCAAAAGCACTTGATAAAAAAATAGAAGATTTAACAGTAACTTTTATGGATCGTTCTAGGCATGACGATTTAAGAAAACGTCTAAAATCAATGAATGTCAACATTGCACCGATAGGTGATGGAGACGTTTCCGCTTCAATTTTTGCTGCCAATCCTAAACATTCTGTCGATATGTTAATGGGCATCGGCGCAGCTCCAGAAGGAGTAATCTCAGCCGTTGCAATTTTAGGTATGGGGGGTGTTTTTGAAGGACAATTAAAATTCCAAGTATCTTCAGATGTGGGTATGGATCTACAAAATGAACAATATGAAAGAGCACGTAAGATGGTGTCTGGCGATTTAGATAAAATTAGATCAGCTGATGAATTATGCACCAGTAGAGATTCATTGTTCGTAGCCACCGGCGTCTGCTCAGGATATCTTCCAGGCGTTGTTTTTAACAAAAATTCCGTTATTACTGAATCACATATCATCGATGTTCATTCCGGTCAACAAGAATATCCAAAAACCACCAGAGAGTTTTAATTGAAAGCATAATCTTATTTTTCAAAGCTAAATAGGAGTTTCATGGACACACAACTTTTGGAAGGGACGGTGAATGCTATAGTGGCTCCAGGTAAAGGAATCTTAGCAGCAGATGAGAGTACACCAACTATGGGCAGTCGCTTATCTCAGGTAGGCGCAGAAAACACCGAAAACAATAGACGGGATTTTCGAGAACTCTTATTCACTACTGAAGGTATGGAAGAAAATGTTTCCGGAGTTATTTTATTTGATGAAACATTACGTCAACAAAGTGCAGACGCAGGCACTCTAACTGATAATTTAATCAAAAAAGGAGTTATACCTGGTATCAAAGTAGACAAAGGCGCTAAGAATTTAGCCAATAGCTCTAATGAAAAAATAACAGAAGGTCTAGATGGGCTCCGTGACAGATTAAATGAATATTTTGATTTGGGTGCACGCTTCGATAAATGGCGCGCAGTCATAACTATCGGAGAAAGAATCCCTACTGACTATTGTATAGATGCAAATGCACATGCATTGGCTAGGTATTCAGCTCTTTCACAGGAAGCAGGCCTTGTACCTATCGTGGAACCAGAAGTTCTTATGACAGGTAATCATTCTATCGAAACTTGCTACGAAGTAACAAAGAAAACATTGAATTCAACATTCACTGAATTACAAGCCCAGGGCGTTCATTTACCAGGCATATTACTTAAGCCAAATATGGTTATTTCAGGTTTGGATTGCCCTACACAAGCAGGCCCTGACGAAGTAGCAGAGCAAACAATTAAGTGTTTTACAGAATGCGTCCCCTCTGACGTCAACGGTATTGTTTTTCTATCTGGCGGTCAAACGAGTATAGAGGCAACAGACCATCTCAGCCGTATGAATTCTATGGGACCGCATCCATGGGAACTTAGTTTTTCTTATGGTAGGGCATTACAACATGATCCATTAATGACTTGGAACGGTAGTAATGAGAATAAAGGAATCGCCCAAGAAACGTTTCTAAAACGCGCTAAATTGAACGGCTTAGCAAGATACGGTAATTATAATACAGATATGGAATAAACTATTCCATTTCTAACAATACTTTACTGGAATCTTTAATCAAACCAACAGACCATTTCGCTATAACAATACCACCTATCATTCCTACTATGGGGTCTAACATTTCTAAACCAAACATCATACCCATCAGAAGCGCAAAAATCACAAAGATAGATATTAACGCATCAGAAAGAACGTGCAGATATGCACCTCTTAGATTTAAATCGTCTATATTTTTAGAATCAGTCAACCACCCTCCAAAAGTATTCAAAACTTGATTAAAATCTTCTAAATATTCTCCAACAATTCCTTCTTTTTCGGAATTAAATTCATGAGTGTGATGTTCATGATGTGTATGCCCATGATGGTGCCCGTCACCTAATATGTGGGCGCAATATAGATTCACAACAAGCCCTACGATCGCCACTAGTATTGCTTCTTCATATCCAATCGGTTCTGGGCTACTCAAACGCATCAAAGCCTCCCATCCAATATACAGTGCAACAATAAACAGTACAATCGCACTTGCAAAACCACCAAGCGCATTCACCTGCTCAGTTTTTTCTGGATTATCTTTAATATCTGAATTCGTCCTAGCGAAATAATAAGCATACAGAGTAATTCCCAATGCTGCTGCATGGGTGCCCATATGCAGTCCATCGGCAAGCAATGCAATTGAATTGTATACAACTCCGGTCCCGATTTCTATAACCATCATAACAAGAGTTATGATTACAACAATTTTGGTTCTCTTTTCTCCATCATTTTCATGCGTATGGTTGGATTGAAGTGGTTGATGCATTAATCTTCCATCTCCCTACTTTCCTTATTAAAATTATCCTGCTAAATCTATAGCTTTGTCAAATTTCAGCGTGTACGCTACGAAGAAAAAACTCATTTGTATGCACACTGTCAGTAACAGTGAAATCAAAATCAAATGTTCGTCGTTTTCTACTACTTAATCTTCTCGAGGTTTTGCCTCGTTAACTTTCAACTCTCTGCCATCAGCATCGTGGCCATTTAATGCCTCGATAGCTGCGCCAGCTTCGTCTGCAGTTGCCATTTCGACAAACCCAAATCCACGGCTTCTGCCGCTCATACGGTCTACAATAACTTTTGCAGACGTCACTTCACCGTGCTCTCCGAAGAGTTCACTCAACTTACCATCGTCCATGGACCACGGCAAATTTCCTACATAGATGTTCTTACTCATTTCTATCAAACCTTCCTTGTTACCAAGGTGACCGTTCAGAAGCCCCCCTTCTTAAAGATTATCGTTAAGTTTAAGTTCCGTTATTATTATAATTCTACACCCAAAACAAATGCTAATATCGCTACACCCATCCCCTGCTTAATCATTTTTTGACCTTTGAAATATTCACCATTTTTAGCACTATATATTCCATATAACATCATAATATTAGCTAGAGTTACAACGGCCAAATATCTTATCTGTCCATCCCCAGTAAATTTACTATATACTCCATATGATAGAATAATTGCGATGAGCAAAAACCCTCCTCCAAAATTCAAAGCACGTTCCACACCAACCTTACTCGGCAAAGTATCACGATCAGTATCTCCTTCTAAATCTTGTACATCTTTTACAATTTCTCTACTTATAGTTGCTAAAACTGCAAGTCCAAATATCCACATTGTTTTTTCTGAATGACCTACAACAACACCTGCATAGAGAAAAACGGAACCGGATAAAATCCCAATAACAACATTCCCCGGCAATCCTGCAGCTTTCATTGAATTTTCATACATAATTAACAAACAAACCCCTCCTAAAGCAATAGCAAACGGTACTGCATCATCTAATTTAGATACTAAAATCAACAATCCAATTAACAACAAACTTTTAGCATAGAGTATTGCACTTTCTTCACTTACTCTTCCTGAAGGAAGTGGACGATTCGGATGATTTTTCCTATCAGTTTTTCTATCATTATAATCGTTTAATGCATTTCCGCCACCAACCAACATCATACTGCAAAGTATCGCTATTTCTAACTCATCTCGATACTCAGCAATGTCGCGTCCAACGGCTACAAAGGCACCGACAAAAACAGCGCATGCAACTAAAATCACATTCCCCGGGCGTAGCAATTGTAGATAAGCTAACACAAGCCTGAAGCTTCACCCATTGTTAAAAGAAAACCCCTTCATTCTAAATATGTATTGAGAACCGGTTTTTCATCAAGATGGAAGAACATGTAGAATGCCCACCACGTTATTATATCCAACGAGTCCATCAAATTTTCAATACCACTGGCATTCTTTCCATAACCCTTACTTTCCGTTTCCATCCAATCTTCCATTTCCTCTAATGTATCACATACTTGATGATAGCACCAATATCCATCTACCAATCCCCCATAACCCAAGGTAATAGTCCCTAAATTCGTTTGAAATGAATCATGATCACTTCTAGCAGTTGTATCTTCATAGATGATTATTTCAGGCCTTCCCTGTTCAATCCATGAATGATATTTCCATTCATCTTCACACGTTTCTTCTATCGGTTCGCACGAAGAATTTCCTACTAATATGTCTTGATGCATAGCAACATTAATCGCATCCGCTCCTACCCATTCTGTAAGGCGCACCATCTCTGGTTGATTAATCATATCATAATCGTTTGAAGGCCCAATGTATAATCTCAACGGCCAAGTTTCATTATCTTTTGGATATCCATCATAGTCTGGTTGAGGATCAGGATCACAATCACCTACTCCACCACCATGTTCACCACCACACGGCGCTCCGCCACCACCAGGCCAATTTACACCAGCCATGTCTAAATTCACATAATTAGTAACGGTAACGTCAGGATTGTTTTCCTTTACATAATGATCTGTCCAATAATCACTTCCTCGCTTTCCCCCCTCTTCACCAGACCAGAAACAGAATACCATTGTTCTTCTAGTTTGAAAGTTAGAAGCAGCTTCAGCTACAGCTAAGACCATTGATGAACCAGCTGTATTATCATAAGCTCCTACACGCGTCCCATAGCTTCGTTCACCAGTTTCATGAGGATCTGAAATTATTGGTATAAATGCCGCATTTGCAGGAGGCGCTATATCGAAATGCGCTCCAAAAACTAACCATTCATTAGGATACACCGTACCATATTTGTATCCACAGATGTTGTATGATTCACTATTTTGATTCTCAAATATATCAGTAAATTCATATCTATGAGTTATCACCTCATCAAGATTATAGTTGCCAAGCTCTCCTACTAACCATAATCCAGCTTCTTCATATCCAAAATTACCCTGTCCAGCCCATCTATTCAATTGTCCGCAAGCTAAATCAACAGATATACAAGGACTTTCATCTGTAATATCGACTAAATGATCATATACTATTCTACCATTCACCACTCCGGTTGAATACAACCCTCCTTGGTCCTTTCCATAAGTTTCATGCATTTTTCTCTCTATAGGAATCATCACAGCTACTACTTCTCCACCATTGTTCAGACTCCCATTCAACATGGATAATCCATTAGCAGATTCTATCTTTTCCACTCCATTAGCTGAGGAATCTTTCACACCCCCTCTAGCAACCCACTGGTTCCACGATTCACTCGAATCTCTTATGGGCCAATTGGTTCTCTCCCATTCTCCTATGAAGAAATATGCCTTGTTAATTCTGGGCGGAGCTAATATATTCAAATTTTGGGTTTCTCCTTTCTTTAAATCCAATACAGTACCATTCTGAACCAAACCGGCATTGTCAACTATTAGGTGTGGTACGAATACTGCAAGATCCCGCTCTACAGAGAATTTCACATTCTGAATCTCTCCTCCAATCAATACAGCAGGACTAACTATCAAATCTCCTGATTCCATTTCTCCAGAAAAAACCCCAAGACAACCTGAAAAAGTTGGAAAGATGAGCAACAAAACTAAAAGTAATGATTCAGACCTCATTAACATGCGATAAAACCGACATACAAAAAACACTCGCTCACCGTTAAGTTGAAAATACCACTCTTTTTACAATCGCAGTGCAACTATTCACAACACCATTTAGAAAGCATTTTTTCGTAGGACTAATCGTAGGAATATTCCTCTCTATAGATTTAGCTATAGTTAGCGCGCTAAGCGAAGTTTTTGGTGTAGATTATATCTCTTCTTGGTATCCCCGACTCTTTGGATTCGTTACAGTAACCACAGTTTTCGGTTCAGTGGGATTATGGCTACTGAGGTCTTTCGGTGATTCGTATTCTAAAAATCCAGAATTAATTTTATGTTTAATCGTTTTACTTTTAGCCACAATGATGACATTAAACGTACTAAATGAAAGCATTCAATTAGATGATGAGATTTATTCAGAAGAAGATATAGAGATAGTTAAATCTAAAAATTTTAAAATCATGACTACTTTGTATCATTATACTGTCGCAATAGGGTGGATATATTTCATTCCAAGATTGACTGAACCGGAACAGGATCCCATCGAAGGTCTCCGCACAAAATTCTTATTAAATCGGTAAAAATGCCCTATTATCTATTAAGACTTTATAGAATCACATATGTTTGATTTAACCAACACTATAGAAAAAAGAAATAGGGCAATATTGCTATTCTTAATCTTTTTCATAGCTCTATTTTCAGGGTTTCATTCAGATGTAGGAAGAGAAACAAACTCGAGAGAACCCTGGTCTTATCCAGACAGCCCCTTTTGGCAAGCATCTTATAGGTCAGATCAAATTTTACCGGCAGAATATCATCAGGTCTATGTCCTCGTTATGGGGGAAAGTGAAGAAACTGTAGGACACAACACATTGGATATGGGTGTCTTTAGAGACGTTACTAGCAGACACGATCAAGTACTATCAGACGAAGAAGCCTCACAATATTTTGATCACGATTTCAATTCCATGGTTTTACGTAATACAACCACAGGTCCATGGGGTATAGCAGAAACTGTAAGAGATATCATGGACAAAAAAAGCCCGTTATATCTTCCTGAAGAATATGGTGGAATAAATTACACAGGTCCAGATTTTTTAAACGCTACTGATTTGGACTTATCTTATGTTCTAAATCATTTGATGAATGCCCGTACAACTGATGGCACTTATTGGGCCAGAGGTTTAACGTCTCCAGATTTATGTATTTTATCTTCAGATAGTAACTGTACAAAACCACAAAATTCCAACAACGAACAAATACAAATGACTGCACAAAATGGGGAAATTTGGACTGCTAGAGGGTTTTGGGTCGTTGCTCAAGCTAATTCCACTCGTCTTTTTTCCGATTATTCATTGACTGCAGATGGTGATAAGCCGTATTATGAACTATATGAAAAATTAGTGGATGATTATTATTATGATTTAGAATCAGATCAGGCAGTTTCTTACTATGGCTATGGTGCAATAAGCCTAGAAATGGAAAGGGAGGTAAATTCCACCATGCCGTTAGTGGGTGTCTCTTTCATTGCTATGGTTATTCTTTTAGGAATATATTTTAGAGATTGGCGAGACACATTCTTCAGCGCATTTGGTTTACTAGTTTTAATGGGTAGTATGTTCGCTAATTTACAATGGCTTGGATATCCCCAAACCCAAATTTCTGCAATGTTACCCATCTTAATGCTCGCATTAGGTGTTGATTTTACAGTTCATAGTTTAACTAGATGGAAACGATTAACTTTCACACATTCTTTATACAATAAGAAACCAAAACAAGCAAGTGCTGAAGGGGCATTCAACTCTATAGGGTCTCTTTTTCCAGCTTTAGGAATCGCTACAATCACCACCATGGTCGCTTTCGGCACCGCTTCCATGAGTAAAATTCCAGATTTGTATGAATGGGGAATTTTAGCTTCCATTGGAATTTTAGAAGCTTATTTTATTATGGGGGTTTTCACACCACTCGCCCGTAGTGTCTGGCCACCAAAAATCAAGGAAAAAACCATCACAAAAGTAAATCCTGTAGAACAACCTCAAGTATCTAGAAATCCACTATTTCGTTTAATGTGGATTATTGCAGGAACATTTTGCATTGTTTTAGGAACTATTGGAATATGGATTCCTGGTCTTCCAACAACTAGTTTTTACGTTCTTGCAGCAGCATTTTATGCAAGAGGCTCGCAAAGATTGTATGATTGGTTATTAAATCATAAATTCTTTGGTAAACCTATACGAGATTACAGAGAAGGCAGAGGAATGCCCTTCCGTTCAAAACTTTATACTCTTTCTATGATGTGGATTGCAATTCTTGTTTCAGTTCATTATCTAACTATAGCAGGGGATCCAGGTTATGGGCAATTAACAATCATATTTGTCGGCTTAATTGGCACATGGTTTCTTTGCTTTAAAGTTCCAACACAATTCGAAAAAAATAGTGACGACCCCCTCAATAATTTCTTCCAAAAATCTTTCGATATGACTTCGATAAGTAATTATTTACGAAACAACTCTAAAGGAATAATCATAGTTTTTGTAGTTCTTACTCTTTTACTTTCTCCTCTTCATCTAGGCCATCCCGAATCGACTTTCGAAATACGGGATTATGCTGACAATGATTCTCGATTAGTTCAAACAATCACCATTGGTAAGGTGACTTTTACAGAGGAAGGAGAACCAGGATTTTATTTAGTCGAAGGAGAAAGTCTAGAAGATTTCGAAACATTATTATTATTGGAAGATCTGTATTCAAATCTAGAAGATATGGGCTTAGTTGCTTATTGGGTCCCATCTGTTACAAATTTATTACGTATACAATCAACTCTTGCAATATCAACAGGACAGGGACACATACCAACTAGCATAGATCCAATTTCAGGCCTCCCTACCGATTCAGAAGATGCCTACAAAATTTTGGCCGATATTTATAGAAATGGTACAAGATCTCTCGATTCAACATTTCAATTAACTCCAGGAGATGCTAAGGCGACATACCATATAGATGATAACAATCTAACTCATTTGAAAATATGGTTTATGGTTGGAAAAGCAGATGATTTAGAATTTATGAGAGACCTTCTTGTGGTGTTAGAAAGTTTAGAAGAACCATTAGAATCTACGGACAACGTAACACTCCAAGTCACAGGTCCAAGCTACAAGAGATATGTTTATTTGACTGAAATTACAGAAAGTTTCGAGAAAAGTTTGTTGACAGCAATAGTACTTTCTTTCTTTATTTTACTAGTAGCACTAGGAGACTTCCGACTCACTATCATAACTATTCTTCCCGTTGCTGCAATAACTATATGGTTACGAGGGGGCATGGTTCTAACAGATACTAGTATCAACTTAGTTACAGTACAAATTTCTAGTTTAGCAGTCGGGTTAGGTGTGGATTATTCAATTCATATGGTTCAGAGAATCAGAGAAGCACGAAGAGAAAATCCAAAAGCCACTCAAATCGAATGGATGACGGAAAGTATGGATGAAACAGGAAAAGCAGTAGCAACTTCTGCTATTACGGATTTAATAGGGTTCTTAATTTTGACATTATCTATTATGCCTCTCTTTGTTATGTTCGGTACAATCATGGGTATAATGATTTCATTATCATTCATAGCGGCACTTGTTATGTTGCCTGTTTTATTATATCAATTCGGCGAGTTAGAGAAAAAGATTATACCTTAAACATTTAATTCTATCCATTAGTAGGTTTTATAATCCACCACCACAGGAGGGCCAACGTGAAACACATCGTAACTATTGAAGATTTAAACAATAAGGACATAATTGACATTCTTGACAGAGCGAAAAAACTCGTCCCTATTGCAGAAGGAAAAAAAACATCTAACTCTCTTTCTGGAAAAATCGTAGCTACCTGTTTTTTCGAACCATCTACCAGAACAAGACTTTCCTTCGAAACAGCAATTTCACGCCTCGGAGGAAACTATATCGGTTTCGCTGATCCTTCTGCAACATCTCATATCAAAGGAGAAACTCTTTCAGATTCAATTAGAATGGTTTCAGGCTATGCTGACGCAGTCGTTCTTCGACACCCGCAAGAAGGTTCTGCAAGACTCGCAGCAGACATTTCTCCAGTCCCTATCATAAATGGTGGCGATGGAGCTGGGCAACATCCAACACAAACATTACTGGATTTATTTACAATTAGAGAAGAAGTCGGTAAATTAGAAGGCCTTAACGTTGGCTTATTGGGTGATTTAAGATATGGACGAACCGTTCATTCATTATCAGAAGCTTTATCTAGATTTAACAACAAACTTCATTTCATATCTCCAGAAAATCTAGCTATACCTGATAGAGTCAAAGATGTTCTAGGTCCAGACTGCTGGTCTGAGAGTAATGAACTCGAAAAAATTCTTCCAGATTTGGACGTTCTTTATGTAACTAGAATACAAAAAGAACGATTCCCCGACATCGAAGACTATCTTAAAGTTGCAGATATTTATCGTATTACTGCCGAACTATTGAGAGATGCTAAACCAGAACTCAAAGTAATGCACCCACTACCACGTGTATCTGAAATATCAACAGATGTAGATGAAACACCACACGCCGCTTATTTCAAACAGGCATTCAACGGCGTACCTGTTAGAATGGCACTATTGGAAACCCTAATGGAGTAATAACATGGAAGGCAATCTACTGAAAGTACAACCGATAAGAAATGGAACAGTTATCGATCATATCAATGCCAATATGGCCCTTAAAATTATTCAAATTTTACGTTTAAGTGATTCTGGTTCTACAGTAAGTGTTCTAATCAATGTGCCTAGTAAAAAACTAAATAAAAAAGACATGATAAAAATAGAAGATCGGGAATTATCTAAAGAAGATTCAGCAAAACTCGCGTTATTGTCTCCAGGTGCACATGTCAATATTATTCGAAATTACACAGTCGCAGAAAAATTACCAGTAAAAATTCCTAATACAATCAGTAATGTCGCATCGTGCCCAAGTACAAATTGCATCTCTAATAATGAAAGAGGTAGTACTAGCCGTCTTGAACTCAAAAGCGAAGTGCCGTTGATACTCTCTTGCTATTATTGTAATAGACGTGTTGATGAGAATAATTTAGTTTTGAATTAATTAGTAATAATCGTACCAGCTTCTCCTTGTAAAGCCAATGATATTTTTTCTGTTGAGGTTATTATTGCCATTTCACCACCTCTCTCTAAAAATTGAATTCCAGCTTCTACTTTAGGCCCCATCGATCCTTCTGGAAATTCTCCTTTTTCATAATACAGTTTAATTTCATCCTTGGTAATTTTCTCAAGAGGAGTTTTCTCTTTTCCAACCCACACATTATCTACATCAGTAGCAATTATCAAATGGGTAGCATTCAATTCACATGCCAGCAGACTTGCTACAGAATCTTTGTCTATAACTCCTTCTACACCTTCATATCCCCTTTCTGTCGTCACTACAGGCGTTCCACCACCCCCTGCAGTTATTACTAATACTCGATTTTCAAAAAGAGATCTTATTATTTCCAACTCCACAACTCTTTTTGGTTTAGGGGAAGGTACCAATCTTCTTAATCCTCTATCTGTTTTTTTTACAAACCATCCTTTCCGCTCTAATTCTGCTTTATTTTCAATAGAATAATAAGGCCCTATTGGTTTAATTGCATTACGAAAAGAATCTTTATCAGAATCAATCTCTACTTGCGCCAACATTGCCAATACTTCTCTTGAACCATTATTTTTTAAAATTAAATTCCGAACAGTTCTCTCTAGTAAATATCCCAAACCTCCTTGAGTATCTGAAACTAAATGATCCAATGGTCTCGGAGGGGTTTTAGGAATAGAAGCTTCAACTCTTAACAATGCATTTCCAACTTGAGGTCCATTTCCATGCGTTATCAAAATTTTCTCTCTTCCAGACAAAAGAGTTTCGATAGGTTGTAAAGATTGCTTCGCTCTTTTCAATTCAGATTCAACAGTTCCATCATCATTAGGACGTAACAGGGCATTACCACCTAGGGCAAGCACAATCCTCATCAAAATTTGTCGCTGTATTCTCCAGCTTTCATTGCAGCTTGCACATCTTTAGGATCTTTCCCTTCAGCAGATAAGCCCATTGATTTTGCAACTCCTAAGACTTCTGAAGCCTGCGCTCTTAAATCTGCACCACTGAGTCCAGATGTTTTCTGTTTAGCTACTGTTATGGCTTGTTCAATTGTTATATCTGCAGCAACAACAGTACCTGCTTCTCCAGATCCCTTTTCAATACCTAATACCATTTTTATTAGAGAAGATGTAGGTGGTGTTCCTATTTCTAATTTAAATGTTTTATCATCTTCAACAAAGACCTTTACAGGAACTTGCATTCCTTCCATACTTGCAGTTACTTTGTTAATCTCTTCAATTACTTCTTTTACATTCACTCCGCTTGGCCCTAGAGCCGGTCCTAGCGGCGGTCCTGCATTTGCTTTACCTGCTTGAACTACTGCATCAACTACATTGCCCATATCTATTTTTCTCCTCTTTCAAGAACACTAACATGATCTCCTCGAACCGTTATAGGAATAGGAACCATAGCCTCAAACAATTCCACAGTAACTTCTTCTTTAGATTCATCAATTCTTTGAACTCGCGCTTTCTCTCCTTTGAAAGGACCAGCTATCACTTCCACAATATTTCCTTCTTCAATACCAGAAACTGCAGGTGGCGGTGTTAGGTGGGGTCTAAGCTCGTCTAAAGTAATAGTTCCAAATGTTGGTTGCCCAGCTCTTCCATATTTACCAGCTTTACCAGCCTTCATAACAAGTCCTCTTGCGTAAGTTAAACCTTTCAATTGATCTCTTAATACTTCAGGATGTTCTGCTTCTACAAACAAATATCCTCTAAGTTTGGATGGAGCTAATATCGAATATACAGGCGCTCCACTTCTCCTTATCCTATCTCCTAATTTTTCCCCAACCGTTCTTTCATGACCTAGTTGAGTTTTCATTGTGTATATCTGAGTTTCAGGCTTCTCTTCTTCATTGATTTCATCCATGTATTTTACACTCCAAATAAATCTCTTAGAAATGGCGGTACATTTTGCCAAAAGTAGTATATGCCAAAACCAATACCACCAGTAATAGCTATACCGATAGCAACCGTCCACGACGTTCTAGTAAACTCATCATAACTAGGTTTCTTAGCCAATCTCATAACTCTGCCAAGCTGACCTCTAGAAATTTTTCTAGCGCGCTCTTCTAGAGCATCTTGCTTTTTCCAAACCCAATCGACAAAGCTCATTGTACAAAGTCTATTCCATACCTCGTTTCTAAATCCTCTTCTATGCTACTAGGTGGTCCCAAGATTTGTTCCGACTTAACCCCCGTTACAACCAACATAACTCTGATAGAATTATCCAATTCTGGATCCACCGAAGCTCCCCAAATGATTCTAGCCTCTTTATTAATCTTACTATAAATTTCTTCTAGAACTGTTTCTGCTTCTTTCAATGACATATCACTCCCGCCTGTAACGTTCACTAATGCACCACTGGCGCCTTCAATGTCCACTTCAATAAGAGGGGATGAAAGCGCAGCTTTGACAGCTTCCGAAGCCCTATCTGCACCACTACCTTCTCCTGTTCCAATCATTGCAACACCCGATTCTGTAGTCATAATTGATCTTAAATCTGCAAAATCAATGTTAACTAAACCAGTCGCAGTAGTTATTTCAGACATACATTTTATTGCACCAGCTAAAATATCATCAGCCTCTCTAAACGCTTGATTTAATGGTAATTGAGAGATATCATCATTTAACAATCTATCGTTAGGAATAACAATTACAGTATCAACAACTTTTCGTAATCTTTCTAATCCCTGCCTAGCATTTTCCATTCTTTTAGCGCCTTCATTTGTAAAAGGCATTGTAACAACTGCAATAGTCAATGCTTTTTGTTGCTTAGCCAACTTTGCAAATACAGGCAAAGAACCAGTCCCAGTACCTCCTCCTAGTCCTGCAGTCAAGAAAACAATATCAGCATCTGTACACGCTTCTAGTATTTCACTCCTACTTTCGTCTGCAGCCGCTTGTCCTATTACTGGGTCGGAACCGGCACCCATTCCTCTGGCGCACTCTCTACCAATCAACATCTTATTTTCTGCAATCGTACTTAACAAATGTTGCGCATCAGTATTAGCAGCTAACATTTCAACACCTTCAACACCTTCTTCAGATAATCTAGTTAGGGTATTATTTCCACCCCCACCACATCCAACAATCAGGATATTAGTTTTCAAATCGGATATGAGCTCTTGCAGAATCTCCTCTTCGCTTTTCTCTTCTTGCGATTCGGTCGTTGGTTCTGAAGATTCCTCATTCAAATCTGTCATATGTGCTCGACTTTCCTTCTGTATTTAAAAACCACCTATACAAAAAAACCATAGAAAGACACATAATATTCACTCAAAAGGGTTTAAATCCTATCACCAAACGTGGGATTACGAGAAAAACTGATGAATATTCACATCTCACCCCCAAAATATTTCCGCCAATTATTGGTTTTCTTAACAGTTTTACTTTTACTATCTCAAACAAATTTCGTCGCTATTACTTCCTCCACAACACAAAAGGCCGACAGTCAAGGATATGGCATTACAGAAGTACTCGATTTAAATTTTAAAGAAATAAACGAGAAGGATAATCTGGATGATATCGTAGACCCTCTTTTGGATATAGCTAGGGATTCGTACAAGCAATCCACTCTAAATATAACAGAACTTGATGAAAATCACGACAGAGTCTCCTCATTAAATGCAAGTGAAGATATAGATGCCTCATTCGAGGAAAACATAATTGAAACCAATATCGATTTATCTACAAGAGGGTTCTCTCCAACTGTAGTCAACGACCCAGAACCGGTCAGAGCCGGTATAATGGATTATATTTTAGGAAATCCCGATTTGTGGCCAGGTGATTTACTAGAGTTAGATACAATTTTCGATTTTTTCACTGATACTTATCTAATATATTATGAATATGATTATAATCAGAATGGAATTATTTGGAATCATTGTAGTGACGGTACGGAACCAACAACTCCTTGGAATGCTACTACCGGTCCTTGCAATGGTAATTGGATTTCAGAAACCCAACTAATCAGGGCCGATTTACTTCAATTTTTAGCTGGAGCCTCTATTCAAATTATTACAGACGCAATCATAGATACAATTGGTGAAGGACTCATTGCCGATCTTCTAATAGGTTTCTTGGATGGTCTTGATCAATCTGATTTGGCTTGGGAAACAATAGACATAGATGGGGATGGTGTGAATGACATGAAAGCACGCATGGTCCCTATTCTGTCTAATATAGATTTTGGAGCTTCATTAAATTTCTCTTTTCCGCCAGTCGATGACATCTCATTTGGAACTTCTGCCGGTTTAAGATTCGATTTAGAACCATTAGATGGAACTGAAATTGAACATCCAATTGAAGTTTCTGTTATTAGAGGATTGACCTATACTACAACAGAGGACGACACCGTAACATACGTCTGGACAGTCAATTCTAGATTATCACATATGCCAGAAGAATATCATTGGGAGGCCTTGATTGAGAATTTTGGAGTAATTTGGGATCTTACTGGTGGCGGCATCAATCCTGGCGATGATCTCTCTGCACTTTCTCCACCATATATCATCAGTTACGGCCTTACTGGTGGTCCAGCCTTACCACAAAATAATGGTCTCGATCCTGAATTAATTTTAACTCCAGGATATGTTAGATATGATTGGAATTCTGTTGGAGATGGGGCTCCTGCAGAAGATGCGATGGAAGATATGACTTTCTTAGAGATAGGTATCAACAATCGAGGAGAACCAGTTCCTGCAGATTTCAGTTTGAAAATCTATGATCAAGGCAACGAAGCCGAAGAGGGAGATGAAATAGACGGTATCGAAGTATTCGCTTCCAACAATGCCGCGAACGGCATTTTCGATTTCGATTTCACTTATTTCGAACACAACCGTGATCCAGAAGAAATTCACCCATTCTTTAATCATATCACAGCAAGAATGGAAGGCGTACCGACTGGCGATATTCCAGAGGACGGCAGGCTGGCTTCTGTATGGTTAGAA
Organism: Marine Group III euryarchaeote CG-Bathy1; assembly: GCA_001875425.1. GTDB lineage: Archaea > Thermoplasmatota > Poseidoniia > MGIII > CG-Epi1 > UBA102. Next base: position 52,937 of record MIYU01000019.1, read on the forward strand.
GCAAGAAATGAAACAGGTTCTAAAGGATCTAACTGGACTGCAGTAGAGCTCTATTCAAATGGCGTCATTGAATCTTTCACTTATGGTGATTATGAATACATGTCTGAAACAGATGAAGAAGCAACTTGGGATAATCATGATTATCGTCTATTCACAGGAATTGTTTTGAAAGATATACCGCAGTATCTCTTTCTAGAAGGGTCATTTCTAATCTTTTCAGATTCCGATCCAGTAACTCCTGATGTAGATTTTGGAGGAGTAACCGAAGTTGCAAATTTCCTTAATTATGCAATGGTCACTATAGCGGCTAAACTATACAGCATAGGATTGGTTCTGAGAGCTATTCCTGGGGCTGCATTAGGTATAAGTCTCGGAGGTGAAGGAGAGGATGGTGCAGTAGACCTCTATATGAGAACGGAGAGGGATTTAGACCCTCAGAAGAAAGCATACATTGGTGAATTTTCCGTATACTTAACAAGTCACGCTTATTTGGATTTGAATGACAATAGTGAAGATAATTATTTAACAATATATAATCAAACAGCCTTTCTTGAACAGAATTCTCCAAATCCAGATAGGGCTGCCTTATCTCAATTAAATCAAAATTTCACATTCAGTGGCCGATTACGAGGTATCGGTGATATCCATTACGCTTCTCAAAATCAAACACGCACGGTCACAATTGATACAGATCCAATATCCGATTTACCTTTCCGAGTTTATTTTGAAAGTGCTGATGAAAATTTAACCGCAGATACTTGGGCCAATATTTCATTAAGTGATATTCCAAACAGACTAGAATTTGCATTCGATTCTGAAGCGTTTAGTTATAGTGGTGGTGAAGTGGTAGATGGTATAATTCTATCCAGCTTCGCGGACGGAACATATTCTAAATTCACTTTGGAACATATACCAGAAAACATTAACGTTGGAACGGGCGATGGCGATTTCTTTTTGAATACTGATAGTTGGTTCAATTTCTCTTTTATAATAACAAATATAACTGATAACAATTCTGCCACCGCTACTATTTGGGATGATTCTCTTTATGATGATAGTTACGTTCTTCTAACACAAAACAACGTTGAAGAAGTGGATTGGTCTGCAAGCCTTAGCGGTCGTTTGAATTGGCTAGATGCATTAGAATTAGATAATTTAGGCAACGAATCTGAATTTAGATTATTCTTCCATCAACCCGCCGTTTTCAAAGTTGGCATTTTAGACAATACAGATTATGGCGAAAATAGTGCTAAAGGTGTTAACGGTTATCTTTCCGTAGAGCCGTTACCAACTGAATTAGTTTTCACCATCTCTTCTAACGACGAAGCGGAAGGTCCAGGAGGAGAGCTAGGTAATATCACAGGGCTATCTGACATATCTAGAATACTTTCAGAATTGGCGAATTTAGGACGCTCTCTTGCAGACATCATTTCTGAGGTTTCTATCAATCTCGTTTCAGATGTCGATTCTGTAGAGTCGAGTCTCAAATTCGATTATAGTATAGAAGAAGAGGTCAACATTGTTGCTTGGTTGAATAAAGGAGACATCACTCTTTTGGAAGAAGAAGAAAGATGGGTGCAAGGTGTTTGGTCATCACAAATTGAAACGGACGATGGAATCATTCTTGCTGCTAGACTATATCTTGTGGGACTTCCTAGGGTACTTGGTTTAGATTATGTTTCAAATAGAGATGATATAGATGTAAATTTGACGGTAGAAGGCTACAATAAAGAAGGTATTGCAGAATATCTTCTATTCGATACAAATGGACTACTCGGTCCAAATTTAACAGCATATATTGGCCCATCAATATCCGATGAAGATCGCGGCGTTCCACAATCTTTAGATTTAAGCATTATAGGGGATTTAGTTGTAAATTCTAGCGCTGACAATTTCACAATAGATGGTTATCTAAACATTTCACATTCAAGTGTAAATAACGACCCCTTGGGCCCTATTTATTTGGAAGTCAATGAAGGTGGAACAAGACCTTATTCTATTCGTGTTTTAATTCCAGAAATTCCAAATACCATTTCGATTCATCTAATGGTTTCAGAGGATAATGTGGGTATTTCTTATAACGCAAGCGACGTACTAGGGACTTTCATTGTAGAAGTCGAAATAGGTAATACGGATGATTTGAACACAGATTGGTACAATGGAGTATCTTTCGATATTTCTGAAGATAATGACGTATCACTCAAAGCATTCCTTGTAGGCCTTCCTTCTGATTTATTGTTGAATTTCTACGACCCTTCAGAAGGTGGTGCTTGGCTAGATTTGAATATGCAAAATTTCAATGCTGCGCCAGCAGGTTATATGAATGATTTAACATTAGATCTAAAAAATCTAAGCGACATGGATATCTTAGTTCACATAGGCGACTTACCTAGGAATTTTGATTTAACAGGAGATTTATTCGTCAGTTCAGGAGGTCCGAGTGCTACCAGCTCTCTAGGAATAAGTAGCATAGATTTAGATTTAGGTCTCAATTCAAGTGCACAATTAAATGAAATTTTTGTAAGTATCCAAGACGTCGATACAGATTTACTTCTTGAATTATACACCCCCACACTCCCTCAAGTCCTAACTTTAAACGCCTCCATAACTGGCGACGTTGCTTTTGATTTATCGCTCTCTTCACCTATACAAGAGGTAATTCTTTTCGTAGATTTAGGTGATACTACTTTACTAAATCCTTATTGGACACACGGCGTAGTTTTCCTTCAAAATAACGATTCAACAGCCTTTAGATTATATGAAAAAGGAGAGATTACTGCAGCTCATCTTAATTTCTTAAACGACGAACCAAAAGACATATACATCATGTTAGAAAATTGGAGCCCAGATTTACTCTCTGGAGATGCTCCCGAATGGGCAATAGTAGATGTCGATACGGGTGTAGACGGCAGCTCAACATTCTTGTATATTGACGATATTCAGGAAAATAACATTATAGAAGGACATTTCATTATCGCCACAGATGAGGAAAAAGGAATCGATACAGACGCTTCCTTTGATGTTACCACTAGTTCAGGTATAGGCTCAGCTTACATTCAGGCAATAAATCGTACTCGGCCAACCAATACCGAACTATATCTCGATGATTTACCAGATGATTTATCCGCAACAGTACTTTCAGGCAGGTCAATAGAGATTAACTATACGGCTAGCGATCCGACAGATTATGTTTGGGTTTACTCTTCTAAGAAAGTATTGGATAATTGGGTAAGTGCATATGCACTCGTTCATGACGTTTCTACGTATATGAATTTAGCAGTTCTTCCATATTATGGCTATGATATGGATCGGCCATTTATTTTACAAGGTCTTCCAACAGTAACAGTTGGCACTTCTAACAATTCTCTAGATGTTATCTTGATAGTAGATCCAGGTTATTCTGGCGGGTTTACAGGCACAGCACTCGATGCAGAGAACGTAGGGGATGGCACCTTCATCGGGCTGAACGAGCTAGGAAATTATGTCATAAGTGCACCAAACGGCGTCGACAAAGCATACTATCGTCTTTCGAATGCACCAACAACTCCTCAATTCTCTCTTAATAAATTCGAAATTTACGCTGATAATATCTCTTATGTAGAACTTACGACAACCCAACTCTTTGGAGTTTATCCAATTTTTGCATTACACAAAGCAAACGGAGGAAATCTAACCTTCATTATAGGCGCAAGTATTCGACCCGTCGAAGGTATGGAATTCAAAGCCAATTCTGTCATGCTAGATTTAAGAACTAAAGAATTTGGCGGTCTACCTATTTTACCGACGTGGTTAGGAATCTCAAATAATGGAATAAACGGTGAATTCGGCAAAGACGAAAGTCACTATATCATGCCGGAGCCCGTTCTAAGTTTAGTTTATACTGTATTAGGAGAAATATTATGAATCTAAATCAAAGAAACAAACAACTCACAACAATACTGTTGTACGGTTTTCTAATATTTATTCTATTGAGCACTTCGTATCTCTATATTTTTCCCAGAACTGAAGTAGAAGTAAAAACAGCATATCACCATTCCTTTTCAGGCGCCTTTTTACAAGTACGAATAACTAATGCAGGTACACATGATGTCACCGATGTCTCATTAGAAATAACAGTATGGAAAGATGAAGATCTTATTAATTCCACAATACATGAAATGGATATATTGGCAAATAGAGAATCGATAAAACTCCCTGAACTTATGTTTTATTCTGAAGCTCAACTTACACACACTGCAGTGATCACTCTCACATTCACTGAAGGCGATACAGTTCAACGATCCGTCTGGTCTTACGAAATCAAAGATTATGCCAATTTATTTTGGGAGGACCAGTACTTAAAATGGGGTTAGAAGGACATCCAATTTCAGCTTCAGATTTAGAGAGATATGGTTATTGCCCACTCTCTTGGAAACTTCATAAAGATGGAGTTGACGCAGAGGGAAAAGAAATTATAGCTGGAACTAAAAAAAAACGCGAAGTCCGCAACATTCTTCAAAATCTATTCAATCAAGAACACTACAGCGATTCCTCTTACCAAAATTTTAATTCTGTTATAAAAGTAGCAATATTCACCAACCTCATAGGTATTCTTTTTCTCTTATTTGTTAATTCATTAGTAGGCTATTTTCTAATATCTTTAAGCTTTATTTGGCTCATAATCGCTTCTCTTTATCTTTATTTCTTTCTTTATTCTCATGAAACTGCTGATGAAATAAAGGCCAAATTAGACGTCGAAGATAAGAAATCGAATAATAGCGAACACAGAATTAACACTCCAAAATTATTCTCCAACAGCATCGGTCTATGCGGTAAACCTACTTATGTTTTGGAAAACAATGATGAAATAATACCAGTAGACGTTAAGTCAGGCAGAAAACCGGAAAAACCATTTTTCAACCACGTTCTTCAAAATGCAGCATATTGTTTCTTAGTAGAAGAACAATTAGAAACCAAAGTACCACATGGAATCATTAGATATGGCATGAAAGAAAAATCACATACTGTAACATGGGATGAAGATCTTAAAAATCTTCTAATAGAAAAAGTATCTGAAATGGAAAAAATCTTGAATGGAGATTCTGAAGCACACCGAAATCATAATCGGCCAGGAAAATGTAAAAATTGCTCCAGAAAGGAAGCATGTCCCGAAAGATTAGACAATTAAAATCGACCATTACAGGTTTAAATCAAGTTTTGACTAGGGTAACTCACGATGGTCCCTGTCAAAGTAGCTATTTCTGGCCATCCGGGTTCAGGTAAGACTTCAACACTACTCCGGATTGCTCAGATGCTTAGTGATGAATACTCTATAGGTGGTTTTACAACACACCCTATCAAAGAAGAGGGGTATATCGTCGGTTACGGGTTGAAAAATTATACAACAGAGTTGTGCGATGAATGTGCACCAAAAACTCAAAACGATAAAACTCCGACTTCGCATTGTGAAGCATGCGGAGCTTATGAACAAGGTATAGTAGCTTCAAAAAATTGGGATGTAAAACCTCGAATTACTGTTCTTCATGATGAAGAACCTGTCAATTTAGGAATACAACTATCTGTTGTTAATAAAATTGCAACAAAGTCGGTCAAGGATGCTATTGAAAATAAAGATTTAATAATTGTTGATGAAGTGGGCAAACTAGTTTCAGAATCTCCAGAATTTAGTGAAGTTCTTACAGAAGCTCTTGATTCAGGCAAACCAATGATTCTAACAATACACAAGAGATCTAGAAATCCATTGTTACAAAACATAAGAAAGAGAGATGATTTGCGCACACTCGAAGTCACTCCGATAAATTCAGCCATGCTACCTTCTAAGGTTGTTAGTATTTTGAAACACGGTATGGTTTGATTTTAGAGGAAGGAAAAATAGCCTTTGAGGGCCAAATATCTGGCAAAGGAAAAGGCCCGGGCAAAATAGATGGGGTGTTTTACAATCCTGCTATGAAATTATGCAGAGATTTACATGTAGCACTTTTCAATAAAATAAATTTTAAAGGTTGCATGTTGGATGCAATGTCTGCTACAGGCATCAGAGGTCTTAGAATAGCTAAAGAATGTAATGTAACAGTAGATTTTTGCGATAAAAATCCAGAAGCTGTAGAATTAATCACTGAAAATTTAAAACTCAATAAATTAAAAGCGGATGTTTATCGAAAAAATGCATCCATTCTTCTCCATGAAAAACTTTACGATGCAGTTGACATAGATCCCTTCGGTAGCCCTGCTCCTTACATTTTAACAGCCCTTAATGGTCTTAGAAATGGAGGAATTTTAGCAATCACTGCTACCGACACCGGGGCTCTTTGCGGCACATATCAAAAAGCTTGTTTTAGAAGGTACAAAGCAATTAATCGCAAGTCAATTTCTTCTAAGGAATTTGCACTTAGAATACTTACAGGCTTCACCGCTAGACAAGCAGCTCTTTTAGATATGGGTATCGAAGTTATTTTGGGATATTATGAGGGTCACCATTTTCGAGTTTATTTGAAAATACACAGAGGTGCAAACAGAGCCGATAAATCGTTAGCAATGGTAAAACACGTATCTTCTGATTTTCAGATAATCAATCATTCAACCCCAGATAGTTACGGTCCAATGTGGACAGGAAATATAGCGGATGAAAAATATCTCCCAGAAATCAATCCAGATAACAAGAAATTATACAAGCTAATAAATATCTTAAAATCTGAATGTAAAGGTCCCTTAGGATTACAAGATTTAGTTAAACTATCTCAAGAAACCAAAATTAATATGCCAAAAAGAGATTCAATAATTGAACTTCTTAAATCGAAAGGCTTTTTCGCCAGTCAAAGTATTTTCTCCCCTCTAGGGATTAGAACGGATGCATCAAAATCCGTTTGTTTGGAGATCATTTCAAATGCCTAATCTTTATAAGAACCCCTTCAGTGACAAATCCTCTTCAGATAGGTAGGTAGTTGTAAAATGGAAGTTTCACTGTTAAAAAATACGAAAACAGAATTGGAAATTGAAATTCGAGGCGCTAGCGAAACGCTTCTAATTCCACTATTAAACAAAACACTTGCCGATTCAAAAGTGGATTATGCTTCATATTATACGGGACACATAATTTTAGATGATCCTCGTTTTTATTTGAGAACTAAAAAGAGCTCTCCACACAAAGTACTTCTGTCTGCTACAGATTCCGTACTCAAAGATATTGCTACGGTTCAAAAGACAATATCTAAGTAATGCCAAATTCCTATCTTTCCGAGGTAGGTAATGAAAAATATTCTACAGAATTATCTGGTATTGGTGGAAAACTCCGCGACACTCCTGATGACTTCGAAGTTCGAGAAATCAGCATAATCCCTTCTCTATCTCTTACTGGTAAACATACTGTAGCAAAAGTAACATCAAGAAATTGGGAAACTAATACATTACTTAGAATTCTAGCTAAATATTTAGGAATCTATTCCGAAAGAATAGGGTTTGCTGGAACTAAGGACAAAAGAGCAGTAACTACACAATTACTTTCATTTCCTGTAGGTGAAAACCAAGTATCTAACTTAGATATCAAAGATGTAACAATCGATATTTTAGGCAAAACTAACAGAAAAATAAAGCTAGGTGAATTGGTAGGAAATGATTTCACAATTAAAATAACAAATACTAAAAATGCAAAAGAGCACCTCCCTCCTTTAATTTCAATATTGAAAAAAGGATTTCCAAACTATTTTGGCGTTCAGCGCTTCGGTTCTATTAGGCCTATAACTCATTTAGTCGGAAGAGAAATCGTTAACAATAATTTTGAAGAAGCTGTTAAAATATATCTATATGCTGAATCTAATGTAAAAGAGGAAGATAGAAGTTTCTTACGTAGTTTAGATAGTTGGGAAAGTACTTTAGAAAACTTACCAGGACGTTGGCTTTATGAGCGAGATTTAGTAAAGCATTTAATTTCTAAAGATGGAGATTTTAAAGGAGCTATACGTAAATTACCTCTAAATCTCTCCAGATTATTCGTTCATGCTTATCAAGGGGCGATTTTCAATAAAATAATAGAATCCAGATTAGATTCAGGAATTCCACTTAACGCCCCCCAAATAGGTGATTTAATTTTACCAGAAGATAGTAATGGTTGCCCCAATTCAAACAGAGCAATCGAAGTTACATCCTTTAATTTAGAAAAAATAGAGAAAAGATGTCTAGAGGGTAGGGCCTGGGTTTCTGGTTTAATTCCCGGCGTCGATTGTAGCACTGCAGGAGGAATACAAGGAGAAATAGAAAACAAAACTCTCTCTCTTTTTGACGTAGATAAAGAAAACTTTACAATACCACATTTACCCGTACTATCATCCTTCGGAAAAAGACGAGCTTTACATGAAATCCCAAAAAACCTGTCAACTGAAATAACAGATGATGCCGTCACAGTAAATTTTGCCTTAAACAAAGGAAGCTACGCAACTTCTTTTTTACGTGAAATAATAAAATCTAAGAATCTTTCGGACTATTGATTATATTAAACACCATTAAATGGAAGTACATGACTTCTTCAAGCACAGAAGAAATAAAAAATCAAGATACTTATTTGATACAAGTATCTGGTATCATCTATGGTCCAATTAGTGCTGACAGAGTAGTGGCTGATTTTTTGGAAGGAAAACTCTCTTCTTCTTGTTTCATATCTCCATATACATCGGAAGAACAGAAAGATTCTTGGTCACCTCTAGAAGAATCCATTCTAATTAAAAACATAATAAAAGAACGAAAACATCCTAAATTTAACAATAGATGGAGATCTCTTAATAATCCAAACCAACACCTCTTTATCTTTGGAGATTATTTAGTTTTAGAGAGTGAAGAGTTGTCATTTTGGGATAATATCAAATCTTTTTTTATGGAACCAAATACAGGAGCCATTCCATTTCCAGCAATCTTAAACATCAGTTTTTCAAATCAGAAAGAAGGAGTAGAAATAGAAGCGTGCACCTTCAAAGAAATATATGAAATACATTCATTAAAATGTACACTTTCAAATTCAGATGCAAGAGAGCTACGTAAAGAACTTCAAAAAGAACGTATACGTATTATTGATGCTTAGAAAAATATTTTTACAATATTAGAAATGAGATTCTATCCTACTCATGATTTGCGCTTTCGATTGTGCACCAACCATTTGATCAACTAATTCTCCATCTTTGAATATCAACATCGTAGGTATTGACATTATTCCATGTGCCGCAGCTGTTTGTTGATTTTCATCAGTATTCATTTTAGTTATTAGAACCTTATCTGTCTCTGTTGAAATTTCCTCTAATACAGGAGCAACTGCACGGCAAGGTCCGCACCAAGGGGCCCAAAAATCAACTAACACCAAAGGATTTTCAGATATCGTTTTTTGAAAATCATTATCACTTATTCCAATTACTGTTCCTTCACCCATATAATCACTTCCAAGACGAGTTTATCTTAATTTGAGATAGGATATAAAAACCTTTAGAATGTCATAATTTCCCAATCATTTTCTAATGCTTTAGCAAACCATTCAGTAGAAGGGACTCCATTGATCCCCAATTCACTCAAATGCATTTCTAAACCTCTTTGCTGTATTGATGAAAAACAGGCACCCACAACAACTCCCAATCCAGATAAAACTTCTAAATATTCTATAATCATTTTCTCCACATCATCTTTCTGTTCTCTAATCCATTCCACACCCTCTCCTTTCAAAACAATTCTTATTTTTTCTTTACCCTTTACAGCAACTGACTCTAAAATGTGTAATCCTTCTGACACCTTAATACTCCCCTTTTTTTCATCGGGCCCAGTCATTATCAATACCAATATACCGTTCATTATTCCATCCCCTCTATCCATTCTAAAGTGTCTTTGATACTCTTTTCTAAGTTCATCGGTTTCCATCCTAATTCTTCACGAGCTTTTTCCGAATTATATTCTGTTTTTTTCCCCATATATTCACGCACTATTGATGGTGTAAACATCGGTTTATGACCAAACCAACTTTTTCCAACTTCGATATAGGCGGCGATTTTCATTAACCACAACGGCGCTTCTCTTTTAGGCATCGAGATATCAGGTTTTATTGTTTTAATAATATTTATTAATTCCTTAGCAGAAAGACATCCAGTAGACAAGATATGTCTTCCATTTGCATTTTCGTTTTCATAAGCTAACAGATGACCCATTGCAACATCTCTTACATCTACATAACCAAATACAACCGGAGGTATCAACGGAAATTTTCCACCCATTACATTACGAAACATCATAGTCGTAGGTGTATGGCGATAGAATTTAGGTCCTATTACTGCCGTTGGATTTATGACGACTAATTTCATTTGATTTTCTTCTGCATATTTCCAGGCTCTTTTTTCAGCTTCAGTTTTTGCATATGCATACGGTTGGTCACTCCCATCATTCCAATCCTCTTCAGTAAGGGCGCCTCCGTCTAATGCTTCTTTGCCAACAGCGGCTGTACTCGATGTAAATATTACCTTTTCAACGCCCATCTTTTTCGCAGCTTTAAGTGCATTAATCCCTCCTACAATACTCGGCTCTATAATCTCTTTTTCAGGATTTTCTGCCCATGTTTTGTAAACAGCTGCTACCTGAAACAATCCATCCACATTCTTCATCGCACTTTCTAAAGTGTCTATTTTCATCAAATCTGCTTGAACAATTTCAACATCTAATTTTTTTAAATGGCGCGTAAGACTTTCGTCATCTTTATTTCGCACCGACGCTCTAACATTGTATCCCCTCTCTATCAATAGTTCAACTAAACTATATCCAACATGTCCATTGGCTCCTGTAACTAGTACATTTTTTCCATTCATAAATTAAACACATTGTCCCTGTAGAATTTTAATTCTTCTATAGATTCTAAGATATCATCCATTGCTCTATGTTGCTTTCCCTTTCTTGGGGCCTTTCGAAGAATCTTGGGAGACCACCGATACACTAATTCTTTAATCGATGTAACATCGACGCAGCGATAGTGCATTCTGTTCTCTAACAAAGGCATATACTCTGCTAAAAATCTACGATCAATCCCTATCGAATTTCCGCACAAAGGAGGCCTGTAATTAGCAGGTAAATGGGAATCTAAAAATTGAATAGTTCTCTCTTCCGCCTCTCTCATCGTTACATTACTATTTTCAATATCATTCAAAAGATTCGATTCAGTATGCATGTTTCTAACATATTCTCCCATTTCCGTTAGTTCTAATTCTGAAGCCCCAATAACAATATCTTCACCTTTTGCTAGAATCTCTAAATCAGCACTCGTTATCACAGTCGCAATCTCAACTATTACATGTTTTTTCGGTTCTAGGCCGGTCATCTCTAAATCAATCCATACCAATTCATTTACCATATTTACACAACTCCGGATACCTAAAACATAAATTAGGACCTTAAACCCCTATCTAATCCCTAGTTATGTCTCTTTTCAGTCCCGAAAAATTCATGGAGAGTGCCCTTAAAAATCTTCCAAAGGAGATTGACGGTCCTGCCATAATCGCAGTTTCGGGAGGGGTAGATTCAACAGTCGCAGCCGCAGCCGTCGCAAAAGCAATCGGAGAAGATCTATTGGCAGTCTATGTGGATACTGGCTATATGCGTCTCAATGAGACTGAAGCAATAGAAGAAATCCTACGCAATTTAGGTTTAAAATACAAAATAGTAGATGCCTCCACTAGATTTTACGAAGCTCTTTCGGGCGTTATTGATCCCGAAGTAAAAAGAAAAACAATAGGTGAACTATTCATTCAGGTCTTTGAAGAGATTGCAGATGAATATGGTGGTGATTATCTCATACAAGGCACAATCGCACCAGATTGGATAGAATCTGGCGGAGGCCTACGAGATACGATCAAATCACATCACAATGTGGGCGGCCTACCAGAAAAAATGAATATGAAAATAGTAGAGCCTCTTAGAGATTTATACAAAGATGAAGTAAGAACTTTAGCAAGGCATCTGGATTTAGATGTTGCAGAACGTCAACCATTCCCTGGTCCAGGTTTAGCGGTTAGAGTGATTGGCGAGGCGACACCTGAACGAACAGAGATCGTTCGTCAAGCATGCCATATAGCTGAAGATGAAATAGACAAAGCTGTTGAAAATGGAGAAATGGAATCTCCATGGCAATATTTCGCTGTTTTACTGCCTGTACAAACCGTAGGCGTTCAAGGCGATGTCAGGGCGTACGGAAACACGGTCGCAGTACGAGCAGTTCAAAGCTTCGATGCAATGACTGCACAGGCATCCGAAATACCCTGGGCCGTTCAACAAAGAATTTCTAGAAGAATAACTAACACACTCAAAAGTGAAATCAATAGAGTTGTTTATGATATTACTGACAAACCACCAGGAACTATTGAGTGGGAATGAGTGCATTCTGTATCAAAACAGAAATACCTCAAGAGATATGCGATATCGATGATGAGCTGAAAGCAATTTATCATAGCAAAGATAGCGTCTGTATTTGGGTGTTTCAAAAACGAGACGATAGAAACAGATTCATGGATGAAACTATTGGCATGTCAAAAGACAAAAGACAAGATTATTTTGAAAAATTCTTTTCCTAAATATTTTTAGTAAAGTCATGGTGCCGGGGGCGGGGTTCGAACCCGCGACCTCAACCTTGGCAAGGTTGCGCTC
>MIYU01000020.1 GCA_001875425.1 Marine Group III euryarchaeote CG-Bathy1
CTCTAGAGGATCCCACGTAAGTTCTTCTCCGTTTCTTAGCTTAGTTACTACTTTATCATCATGAACTTCAAAATTCTTAACAGCTATACCATCCATAAGAGTGGCTCCCTCTGCAACCGCATATTGAACCAAGGTATTGTCAAATTTCAATCTTCGAATATTGTAAAAGAAAGGTGTTTCGCTTACGTAATCCACAGGTGTAAAATCAGGCCCGTAGACTATCCCACGTAAGCATCTTGACTCGAGGAAATCATCCCAGTTTGATATAATGTGATCAAATTCTTCGATATGAACGCACAAACCCCCACCGCATGCCTTTTCACGGGGAAATTTTGCCCGATCGACCAATGCGACATTCTTACCCTGTTTTGCCAAGTAGTAAGCTGCTGTAGCGCCCGCGGGCCCAGCACCCTCCACTACAACATCGAAATGACTCAATTATGTTCCTGTTTCCGGAAACGGGTGACATACCCTGTAATTCTGTTTCGCATGGTTATACTGTCCACATCTGTCAATTCATCAACAACTGCCTTGTTATGGTCAAAATCATCAGTGAACCTATCCGGATGGCTCCTTACCAATTCTATTGCCACGCGTTTGATGTAAGTTGGTCTGACCCTACCCATACATGCGCTTCACTTTTGGGCTCTATTTATAATCTGTCACAAAAGACTCTCAAATAAACCACGCAAATAATTATATCCTGAGCCGATAACGGTTTGTGTTACACGAAGCCTCAAGACTACCTGGATTGACCGTTTACACCCGTAGCGGGAAAAGATTGGGTGTCGTACACGATGTCTTATTCGATACCTCACAACGTATTGTAGCTGCACTTCTGATAACTGGAACAACTCCTAATTTGGTGAAGGGTGGTGCAAACATAATCTTACCTTACAGGTGGGTCCAGAACTTGGATGACGTAGTAATTCTGAGGCATTTCCCTGATAAGTTGGAATTCACTGAAAAAGAAGAGATTGATGAATTCTCTTTCGATGAAGATGAAGATGAATTCTATGATGATAACTAGTTTCCGATTACTAACGTCGATTTTTTATGCACCTAATGGGGCTAAAGACCTACTAGCCCCGTAGTGTAGTGGTCCATCATTCGGGACTCTGGATCCCGAGACCCAGGTTCGAATCCTGGCGGGGCTACCATTTTTTGGTCATTCTTTCAGAATTCCTATCACGTCTTCAGTCACTATTCAGGCAACATTACCCATAATTAAAGCCTGTTCAATAAGAACATATGAATTGGTGGACAATTGTCTTTGCATTCCTACTACTCGTAGCACTATCCAGCGGGTGGCTAGTCTGGGTCTCCCGATTTGTTTGGGAAGACCAGAAACTAACCGTAAGATATGCTGCCATCAGTGGGGCTGCAACCATAGCAGTGATGATCATCGGAATGGAGAAGTTGTGAACAAGAATGACATTCTAGGTCGTAAACCCTGTCGTACTGATAATGAGGAGGTAAAATGGTTCCACGAGGGCGAAATAGTCGTTATCACCTATCCAAAAAAATTCGGGAAAATGGAGAAATGGCTCCAGAACAGAATCGGAGGACCAGAGGATATCAGGCGGCCATTGGACAAATTCTCGTCATACATCTGGGAAATATGTGACGGGGAGAACACTGTAGCTGATGTAGTACGCAAGTTCGATGGAAAATTCGGGGAGGAGGTCGCTCCTGCACCGGACAGGGTACAGATCTTTCTAGAAACGCTATTGGGCCTGAACCTGATTGAACTGAAATGATCAAACATCATTATTATATCCACCCCAAGCGGGCTTCGGATTAACAAATGACTGAAGTCAAATTCGACTGGGAATCTGGAATCGAAGAAGTTTGCCTGAAACTACAAGGCAAGAAAAGGATAGGTATTCAGGTACCTGAAGGACTGAAACCCAGAGCCCACCAGATTGTAGAGAGGGTAAGGGAACTCACAGGAGCGAAGATTGTTTTGTGGGGAGAACCGACCTACGGTGCCTGTGATCTGGCGGACCGGCCACTGGAAGAAATAGGAGCTGACGCCCTCATTCACATGGGACATTTGCCGATGCCTTATCACTCCGAATTTTATGCAGTGCCTACCTATTTTGTGCCAGTCAGGCATACGGGTGAACTGAATCTGAGCAAAGAAGGAATAAGGAAAATCAAGGAAATACTTCCTTCAAAAATTGGAATTGTAACAACCGCACAGCATTTACACATGATTGATGAAGCCGGAAAGGAATTAGAAAAATCTGGATTCGACACAAGCGTGACCACCGGCGGACCAAGACTCGCCGCAGCCGGACAATTATTAGGCTGTAATTCTTCTGCGGCCAGAAAATTGGATGTTGACGGTTACCTATACATTGGAACTGGATTGTTTCACCCACTTACTGTAGCTCTTTCCACCGGTAAAAAAGTGGCTTGTATCGATCCACACAGTGGTGAGGTTACAGAAGCAAACGCCAAACCATTCCTCAAACAGCGTTATGCCGCCATATCTGTAGCTAAGGACGCACGGAGATGGGCCGTGCTATTCTCCAACCAGATTGGTCAGAAGAGAATAGACCTAGCTGATAAAATAGCTGATTTATTGACTTCGGATGGAAGAGAAACCATGATGATCGGAAGTATTCACCAGTCACATGACCAGCTTCTGGGAATGGGCATAGAAGCAGCAGTCATCACCGCTTGTCCAAGATTGGCAATTGAGGATGGGCCTACCTGGCCAATACCATTGCTAACGGTTCCAGAAGTGCAAATCTTAATGGGTAAAAGAGAAGCTGAGCCCTATCCATTCGATGAATTTGCGTGAAAGGGTAAGCTATTAAACTTACCCGTTTTGAACTTGTCGTGACAGACCTGAAAATTGAGAATGTTATTGCCGCCTCTCATCTTGGAAAAAAGGTTGAATTGATACAATTAGCGACGGAGATGCCAAACGCTAGGTACTCTGGTTCTGGGGATCCATCTGTAATCGTGGAGGTTGATGCTGGTGGAAATAAAAGGGCTGCAGGAGTCCTGTTTGGGAATGGCAAGATTCTGGTTACTGGAATCGGTTCATTAGAAGAAGGTCGTCAGGTCATGGAATCCCTGAGGAAAATGGTTAAAACAGTTGATCCGAAAGTTAACATGAAAAGAGCCATAAAATTAGAAAATGTAGTTGCCAAAGCGAATTTAGGCCGAGTGTTTGATTTGCAGGCAATAGCTCTGGCAATACCTGGTTCGGAGTATGAACCAACCAAATTCAAAGGACTAGTCATAAGGATGAATGATCCACAATCCAGTTTTATTCTTTTCCAGTCTGGGGTCTTGATAGTCACGGATGTAATAAGCGAGGGAAAAGCCAAGAAAGCTCTGAATCAACTGGAAAAATTTCTAAACGATATCAGCGTTGACGCCTAGATGGGGGTTTCACGGCTAACAAAGCTCTGTGATTCAATCGAACTATCTGTAAAGGACTGTTGTAAAGATAGGATATCCGTTTCATTCTCTGGAGGAATCGATTCAACCTTGATAGCCTTTCTAGCGCAGAAATATTGTGATGTTGAACTGATAGCTGTTGGAATTCCAGATGCACACGATCTGAAAGCTGCCAGAAGTGCTTCGGAATTGATTGGTATGGAATTGAAAATAATCGAAGTTGAACCTAGGGATATGATCACTGAGGGAATGGAGATGCAGAAGTGCCTGAATCTTAGCTCTATCGAGGTCGAATTCATGCTTCCCTTCTGGATTGCAGCCAAGAATTCAGATAATTCTATACTAATGTGTGGACAGGGAGCTGATGAACTATTTGGAGGGTATGCCCGTTTCAGGACTGAAGATGCAGAATATGATCTTGAGAAAGAAGTATCTGATTTAGTGAATAGGCTGCCTGATAGAGAGAATAAAATAGCGAAGAAATTTGGGTTAGAACTGGCATGCCCCTATCTCGCAGAATCAGTCATTAAGGCCGCTGGAAAATATAGTCCCAAAGAAAGAATTGGAAAAGTTGGAAAGGAACCTTTGAGAAAAGCTGCTTTGGAAATGGGGCTGCCTAAGGAAATAGCCCAGAGAAAAAAGAAGGCTGCCCAATACGGCAGTGGAAGCCAAAGAGCTATAAAATCACTAATGAAACACAGGATCGAATTAGAATTTGAATTTGAAACCCCAGATATAGCCAATTCCATAATTGTGGCCACCGAACCTGAGAACAAGGGTTGGGTTGAGACAAATGTTCAAGGAAATATTCTATACGCAGTCATAAAAGCGCCAAATCTGGGAAGTTTGAGGGAAACAACTGAAGATTTTATGGCTTGTGTATCTGTGGCTGAAAAGGTTTCAGAGTTGGATGGATAAAATTCTGTCAACTCCCCTACAGATTCATAGAGACTTGGTCCATTTCCTAAGTAGTAAACAGATCCCAATCTATCTCTTGAATTTGACGCAGTAGTATCATTTCCAGATGCACAGGTTCCAGTACATCCATCTGCAAAAGCAATGTAGACTCTACCTTCCAAATCAATATGTAAATCATTAAAATCTAGAAGATTACGATTAGAACCTCCCTCATTTGAGCGACAATCACCACTGTTTAGACAGATACTTCCAACTTGGACAGGATCTGGCGAGACTTTTTGTGTATGAAATATAGGATTTTCATCCAGTGCATTAAGACTGTAAGTAACATATAGGTAGTGACTAACATTTGTGGTAGCATAGTGTGCGTTTCCATCCCATGGCTCTCCATCAATATCTGGTTGACCTAGTGCATCAGCATTTTCACTTCCAAGATATGTAATTGCAATTCTACCAGGATCTCCAGCAGAAGTATGAGGAAATGTTGCTGAAATAACCTCTATAGGGCTAATTCGTATACTTGTTTGTTCCCAAGTATTACCTGAGTCTATACTTCGTGACATGTAGACACCTTGGTCATTACCGACCCATATATTGTAAGCGTTGGAATCAGTGTCTGTAGCAACTTCTCCATTTTTACGTATACTTGGTGTACCAACATCTTCACCCATATAGCGTTCTTCCCAACTAAATCCATTATCTTTAGAAAGAATAATTGTTGGCGTTTGTACACGAGGTGGCAAATAAACAGTACCATCTGGGGCTGTTGTAATAGCTCCATGTAATCCACCATTTGTTGTGGCTAAACCTATAATTTGTCCTCCAGCCTCAAATGTAGCACCGCCATCAAAACTAGTGAAACAAAAAATTCCAGCCAGTTTGTTGTAACAAAAATATACTGCAGTCTCATAAATATTGGAACTAATTCCGCCTATTGAGCCGTATGGCCCTTCACCAGTCCATGGGCCTGAGCCGAGTTTAATATGGTCATTTAGGGGAGTTGTTCCAGAATCATGGGGATTTCCTGCCCAAGTTTCACCATCATTGTCAGACCAACCAACCCAAGTAGTCTGAAGCCCCATCATGTGAATATTGAACACTCGATCTGTAATTGGATCGACCCATCCATATGGATCATTTGTAAAAGGAGCTTGTGTTATATCTCTTGTATTTGCCCATGTTTGTCCATGGTCACATGAACGCATTGGTTTTTCGAACGCTATGAAAAAGATACAGCCACTAGAGGTAACTCCAATACTTGGTTCAGCTCCTTGTTCACCCACATTACTAAAAACAAAATCCATAGCTAAGGGTTCACCTTCTATTGCTAATCCATCAGATCCAGTGATGAAAGTTCCCTCTGGAATTGAGGGTTCCTCAATAGGTTCCTCTTTTTCAGGTTCATCTTCAAGACAACCCGTAGTACCTGTCATAATGAGCAGAAAGCAAATTCCTAATACTCTCATATCAAATTTCATTCTAATTTGCTTATTTGGAGTAAGCATCATAACAGTTTCCTATAATTCTGCTATCTATCCCAAAAAATTAGCAGAAAGAGTAACAAACTCCAGTGCCTATCGGTATCCATGAATCAGACCTACTCTGAAATGTTAGCTAGAGTTCAGGAATTCCACGACAAGCATAGTTTCCATGAAAAAACGAACAAAGGACACGATATGGCCTACCGAATTTTACTTACAGTTGAAGAACTAGGTGAATTTGCAGAGTGTTTCACTAAAGGCAAACCCGATTCTGAAAAGGCTGAAGAGTTAGCCGACCTGCTAATATTGATAATCGGACACGCCATTGCCATGAAAGTGGATCTGGAAACTGCATTCAACCAGAAAATGGAGAAAATAATGAAACGACCTGCAATAATGGGTGATTTTGGAATCCGGGTGACCGAATACAAAAATGACTGAAATTCGGCAAATACTAAATATTGCACTCCATAATGTTTTGATGTGTCATTACCAAAAGATAACAAGGATTCAATTCCCGAACCAGTCAAGGGTCTAGAAGGGATTGTTGCAGCTGATACGTCACTGAGTTCAGTAAATGGTGAAAAGGGGATTTTGAGATATTGTGGCTATAACATAGATGACCTAGCTTTCAACACTACTTTTGAAGAGATCGTATGCTTGCTCTATGATACTGAATTGCCTAACCATGAACGACTGGAAAACATGACTGAGAGAATTGGAGAAGCCAGAGTTCTTCCAAAGGAGATACAGAAGGTGATTACTGAACTAGCCGGTAAAACTTCACCAATGAGCACCTTGAGAACCGTAGTCTCTGCCCTTGGTCATTACGAGAATAATGTACCGCTCAGTGAACTGCCACCCAAGGCACTACGTTTGGTTGGACAAATCGCAACTGCAGTGGCAATGATCCACAGGTTGCGCGAAGGCTTACCACTGTTAGAAGCCGATCCTAAGAGAGGACACGCTGAAGACTTCTTGAGAATGTTACTTGGAAAAGAACCTAGTCAGACCCAGATTCAAGCTTTAGACCTCTATCTTATTCTTTTAGCAGACCACGGATTTAATGCATCAACCTTCTCAGCCAGAGTGACCGCAGGTACGTTAGCGAATCTGCACTCTGCAATTACCTCTGCAGTAGGAACCCTCAGCGGGCCTCTACATGGTGGTGCAAACGAAAAAGCAATGGAGATGATTATCAAAGTTGGAAAACCTGGAAAGGCTTCCGACTACATCGAAAATGCCTTTGCGAAAAAACAGAAGATAATGGGTTTTGGGCATCGCGTTTACAAGGTAGATGATGCCAGAAAACCACACTTGAAGAAAATGGCAACTCAATTATGGAAAGAAAGAAATGATATGACTCTCTATGAGGTCGCTGAAGAGATTGAAAGACAGGTCAAGTCCAGAAAGCCAATAATAACCAATGTCGATTTCTATTCGGCTCCATTGCTCTATGGGCTTGAGATTCCCACCGATTTGTTTACTCCGCTCTTTGCAATGTCACGTGTAGCTGGTTGGACTGCACATGTGTTAGAACAATATGGTAATAACCGACTTATCAGACCCAGAGCCAGATATGTGGGACCTATAGATCGAACCTTTAGACCTATAGAACAGAGATAGCGTATCCAAAAACATTAAAACTGCTATTTCTGAGCAAGTTTAATGATTTCCATCACAGAAGCTAGAAAAGAAATCCAAAATGGTGGAATCGTAGTTTACCCCACAGATACAGTATGGGGGATGGGATGTGACCCCTTCAACCAGGCTGCCGTGGAAAAATTATTCCAAGTTAAAGGAAAAGAAGAAGACGGCCTGAGTATAATGCTGAACCACAGGAGCATAATTGGTGATTACTGTGAAGTAAATCAAGCAGCCGAGAAAATCATCAAAGAATTCCTGCCGGGCCCCATAACTTTGATTCTAAGATCAAAATGTAATTTTGCAAAAGGTGTAACCAGAGATGGCAATATTGCTGTCCGAATACCGTCGAATAGAACTGCTTTGGAACTGGCTAAAGAAAGTCCTGTCGTGACTACAAGCGCGAATAAGCACAATTCCGAGATTGCCAAGAGCATGGATGAAGCAATTCAGACATTTGGTTCCCAGTGCGTATATTTAGACGGGGAGAAACCGATGGGGGTTGAATCTACCATAATTGACCTGACCAAAGATAAGCCCGAAATAAAGCGCATTGGTGCTTTATACTCGTCCATTCTAGAGGGAATAATTGAATTCTGAAGAAATTTTAAAATGGAAAGAAGCCGGAAAGCTGGCTCGTAATGCGCTTAACTTTGGTAAGACCTTAATTCAAAACAGAGCGTCGATGCTGGATGTGACTGAAAGTATTGAAAATTTCGTGATCGAAAAAAATGGAGAATTGGCATTTCCAACTAATTTAGCGGTTAATAATGTGGGTGCACATTGGACACCATCGACCAAAAGCAAGGAGATTTTTCATACAGGTGATGTAGTGAAACTGGATGTAGGTGTACATATTGAGGGGTATATTGGTGATAATGCCCTAACTGTTGAGATTGGAAGTGACAAATACAGTAAAATGATTGAGGCCTCGCGTGAGGCTCTGAATACAGCTATAGAAATTGCATCACCTGGTGTGAACGTTGGGATTATTGGGCAAGCTGTCCAAGATACGATTGAAGGTTATGGTTACAGGCCGATTGCCAATTTGACCGGCCATGGAATAAAAAGATACAATTTACACAGCGGTGTATCCATACCCAGTATCAGGGAAAGAGGTGGTTCGGTACTTAAAAGTGGAGACGTTGTGGCCATAGAACCATTTGTCACCGACGGAGCTGGGCGAGTAGGTGGGAAACGAAATTCCAATATTTATCATCTTAGACAAGTTCGGAAGATTAGGGATGAGAAGGCAACGAAACTGATGATGGAGATTCAAGATAGATATCATGGTCTGCCTTTTGCAGAAAGATGGTTGCATTCAATTCAGGATGATGCTACGAAGAGCCTGCAAAAACTGATTCGATCGGGGGTGGTGTCATACTACCCCATCTTAGATGAACTGGGGAAGGGCATAGTGACCCAATCAGAACATACCATAATGATTACCAGCAGCGGAGTAGAGGTCCTGACTGCATGAATGAATTTGAAGCAGTGAAAAGATTTAAGGCAGTACTAAAATCCCCGATGCTTCAGATGAATCTGCTAGCGGCATTAACTGGAACCTGCGCTGCAGTGTTGACATGGGTATTCATATCCATGAGCAAAGGAATCCAAGGAATATTCTATGGAGATAGTTTCATCCATAATTCATTAGTCGATTCTGAAAATGAGTGGATGATTATCTTTATTCCAGCATTAGGAGGATTAGTCGCCGGACTGATAATCGAGTACTGGTCCAAAGATGCAAAAGGTGCTGGAGTTCCACTCGTGATGGAAGCTGTTACTTTCAAACAAGCCAGATTAAGTGCGAAAAAGGCTGTGGCCAAGTGTTTTGCAGCTGCTGCCTGTATTGGAACTGGCATGTCACTAGGACGAGTAGGTCCCATGGTAGTGATATCTTCTACAGTAGGCTCCGAGATTGGTCAGAGAACTGGTAAAACAGTTGATGAAACAAGAACTCTGGTCGGTTGTGGAGCTGCAAGTGCGATAACAGCGGCCTTCAATGCTCCACTAGGTGGAGTACTATTTGCGATAGAATTAATTTTAGCTGAACTAAGAACACGTTCTTTCATTCCAATAGTAGTAGCTGCAGTTATAGCTACTACCGTAGGGCGAGGACTAACGGGGGATGTCGCCGCATTTGATAGTATACCAAAATACCCTTTGGGATCTCCCACGGAATACCCTCTCTATATCGTCCTAGGAATAGTCACTGGTTTGGCTGCAGCAGCGTTCATAAAATTATTAAACTGGGTTGAAACCAATATTGAGAAAATAGACATAATACCCGTACCGTTCAGAACCTGTCTAGGAGGATTATGTGTGGGTCTAATTGCACTATCATTTCCACAAATTCTAGGAAACGGATTTGGCGTTACATCAGATTTAATATCCCTAGATTACAATGAAGATGGCAATATGATTCCGGGAAACAGCTTCCCAGTGAATCTTGATATCGGGTCAGGAATTGCGAGTCTCCTAATTTTCATAATTTCCATCATGTTGCTAAAAATAATTGCCACCTCCGTTTCTATTGGGAGTGGAGGATCCGGAGGAATTTTCACTCCAAGTTTGTTTATTGGGGCTGCACTCGGGGCTGCTCTAGGATTGGTCCTGAGTGATATGGGAATGGTTGACCATCCAGGGGCCTTCGCACTGGTAGGAATGGCTGCTTTCGTAGCATCTACAACCAGAGCTACACTAACTGCAATAGTTCTGCTTTTCGAAATGACTGCGACATATGAGATTATTTTGCCTTTGATGCTATCCTGTGTTGTTGCGGATGCTGTGTGTTATGTTATATCTGAGCACTCATGTTACACTGCAAAATTAGCACGACGTGGAATAAACATTGATTTGGGAGCTGAACAAGACTTGATGAGAATGATAAAAGTGGAAGATGCCATGACCGAGAACGTGATGACCATTACACCAGAAAGACCTCTGGAAGTGGCTCTCCAGATAATCGAAGATACGGGGCACATGAGTTTGCCCGTAGTCAATGACAATGGAGAATTAATCGGAATAATAACGTGGGCAGACATTCATATTGCTGCCCTAAGACATGAAAGGCATCTAACTGTCGGTGATTATTGTGTAACAGATTTGATTACCGTCACACCTAAACAAAACTTGGCTCAGGCACTGGATTCACTAGGCTATCGTGAGATAAGCCACTTGCCTGTTGTCGATAAGACCAACCAAAAGAAACTGGTTGGAATAATCACCAAAGGAGATATAGTAAAGGCCTATAATCGACAGAGAACTCTACGTAAGCAGATGAGCTGGCAGGAAGAATTTTAGTGAAACAAACTTTTAATTGATTACTATAAGTGCCTAAAGATGTCATCCGGAAGCAACGAGTCTGAGATACGATTAAACGGCTCTCGCTCTAATGGTAGAGCAAAGAGTTCTCCATCGCTTGTCAGTCTCTTTGAAAAACTGATGACCATACTAAAAAAATACTGGTAAAAAATATGGCTTGGTTCGGCAGAAAAAAGAAAAAAGCAAGAAAGAAACCTCCGGTTCTAGAGCCAGTGGGTGCTCCAGTGGCGCAAGTTGCACCTGTAGCCCAACCTGGCATAGTACAACCTGCTAACGTTACGCCTGCAGTTCAAGCTGTGCCCGCTGTACAACAACCTGTGATAGAAGTGGCACCCGTTGGTGTTGTTGCGGATGCTGATATTGTTGTTTCAACAGATGCTCCTTCAGCCCCACAGCCGACAGGATGGTCAAAGCGAAGTCAAAGGCCCATAGAGGATATTCACAAGAGACTCGACCATATGATGGATTCCAAGGGTAAAAGTCTAGAGGAAAGATATGAAGACCGATTTGGTGATTCACTACCCGATTCAGTAACTGCAGATCCAGCTCGAAAAGAGTACAATGAGAAAAAGAAGGCCGATTCTGATAAGCCAAGAATTGTCTTCAAGGAAAGGTCACAGCTCAAGTTGACGCCAAAAGCAGGAAGTGCACCTGCTGTTGAAAAAAAACCGCAGAAAAAACCGCAGAAAAAATCAGAGGTCAAAACCGACAGTGTTGACAACGGACCAGGTATTGGAAGCAGAATTGGAAGTGGAATAAAATCTGGAGGAACAAAAACCAAGGCTGCTTTTGGCAGAGCTGGATCTGCTGTAGGGCGTGGTGCCGGAGCTGTTAAATCTGGGATCGGAAGGGGAACCTCAAGAGTGATTGGGATCTTTAGGAGAGGTGATAAGGAAGAAAAACCTAAATCGAAGAAACGGGGTAGGCCAGCTAAGAAAAAGACCGATTATAGTTCTATGAAATTAGCTGAATTGAAGGCCGAACTGAAGAAGAAAGGCCTTGCCACATCGGGTAATAAGGCTGAATTAATCAAAAGGCTCCAAAAATAGTTCAGCGGTGCGTAATGATACTGACTATATCGCCATCTTTGACTTTATGATTTAATCCAACCGTCTGTCCTGGAAACTTAGCTGAAGGGCCCCAAACTTGTGAGTAACGGAATTTACGTCTGAAATCACGATGTAGGCGCTGACATATCTCAGCTATCGTGGTTCCCTTCCTTACTACCATCGGTTCTTCCATATCTGCCTTTTCTCCCTGGGGTTTCATGAATACGGATATGAAATCCAATGAATTATAAATCTGTTTTTTCAGTTTGGCTACACCTTTTCTGGTAGGTGCTGCAATTTCAATTATCTTTTCCCGGCCACATTTTGATTTAGCCTCTCTCAATTGATCACGGTTCACCATATCTACTTTGGTCAATACATTGAAAGAAGGTACGTAAACCCG
This sequence comes from Marine Group III euryarchaeote CG-Bathy1, assembly GCA_001875425.1. Taxonomy (GTDB): domain Archaea; phylum Thermoplasmatota; class Poseidoniia; order MGIII; family CG-Epi1; genus UBA102. The sequence continues at coordinate 12,243 of MIYU01000020.1, forward strand.
AGTTTTAGCTAGTATATCAATTAAGTCATCCAAAGTGATCTTCTCTCTGAGAACAACCTGAGCATTTACCATACCATACTCTCTGACTACAGTCTTGATAGCCTCTTCCTCTATTTCCTGATTCGTAACTGAAATAACCTCTATACCTCCTATTCCTGTTTTGGATACGCTACCATTGGGAGGTCGGCTATTGAGACGAACACCAGAATCAAATAATTCTTTGAGAATAACATGAGGTGCCGGTTCCAAAGCGTCTATGATATGGATTATCAGATCTGCCGAACGTATTACGGAAAGAACTTCCTTGCCTCTACCTGCACCCCGGGCAGCTCCCTCTATCAATCCCGGTAAATCAAGGATTTGAATGTTGGCATCTTTATATTTTAGAACGCCAGGTACAACGTCCAATGTAGTAAAAGCATAGGAACCGGTCTCACTTTCCGCATCGGTCAGACAATTAAGCAAGGTGGATTTTCCAACACTGGGTAGGCCTACCAAGGCTACAGTAGCATCGCCTGCCTTACGTACTCCATAGCCACTACCTTTAGGCCCTGAAGAACTAATTACTACTTCTTCTCTTAATTGGGACAACTTGGCCTTTAATTTACCAATATGATGTTGAGTTGCCTTATTGTATTTAGTATTGGTGATTTCTTCCTCGATTTCTGCAATCTTATCAGTAAGGGACACGATGCTTCAGATTTAAGGGGGGATTAAACGTATTGAGTCGCCAGTAACTATAAAATTATACTACTAATTATCTACCTCGTGGGATATCCCTTGAGCGACTCAGAAAGACTGGAAGAAGCAAAAACAAATATTGTAAATATACTCAAAATGGAGGATTACAAACTGGATTCTGGAGAATTATTTCAAGCCTTTAAAGAAGCCGGAGGAGAAATGAGTGACTTTTCACCGGCACTAGAAGAATTATCTGAGGAGAATCAGATTAAAACTGATGGTGATGGAAACATAATGACCGTACAAGATTATGACCGCAAGAAGTCACAACTGAATGAAGATCAGAATGAACCAGAAGAAAAAACTACTGAAGATATGGAAACAAAAGAAGCTGAAGGTTCTGAAAGGAATGAAGATATCGAATCAATCATTAAATTAAAGGAAGAAACTGACACATGGTTAATAGAACAACTCAAAAACAAAGGTGATAATGGTAGTGAGGGGGAGCTAAGGACTGAAGTGGCTGAATTAAGAGATAGAATTCAAAAATTGGAGAACGTAATCAAAAACCTTACGAAAGCATTTGAATAATGGTCGTTAAACAAAAAAGAGGGCGGAAAAGGTATATCTTGTTCACACATTCTGTCAGTACTACTAAGAATCAAATTAATCGATTCTTAAATGACCGATGTAAAGAACTGAATGGTAAAATAAGATTGAAACTGATGAAATATGATTCCAAAAGAGGAATTGTTCGTGTTGACCATAAATTGGCAAAACAGGCAAGAGAGTTCATGAATAGAAATGGTACGGAAATGGAAATACAGACTGTTAGAACCAGTGGAACCTTGAAGGGACTCGAGAAAGAATAGAGCAACCATTATTATAGGTCGAGTATTGACTGATTGATGGATGAGGATGGTGATTCCGAAGGATGGGAAGAAACACAGTATGAATCTTTAGATTGGGGTGATGAAGAGGAGAGTAGTAGTCTGGTTGCTCTATATCCAGCTACTAGCAAACCAAGTCAAGCAGCACTGGTCCTCATTATCGCAGGATTCATTCTACTAGCGACAGCCACAATGATGAATGGAATTCTCAACGATGAAGAAAAAATACAGGGTGTGACGGTAAAGTACAATGATGTTATGGGTGAAATGGGAATTGAGATAGAACAGGAAGAAGAAGAGATTGACGAAGACTTTGTTCGCACGATCCTCAAATTCGGGATGATCTGGGAACTCATCTGCGCTATTCTGGCATTCGTTGGAGGGGCTCTCCTGATGATGAGGCAGAATTACAATATGGTCCTTATCGGCTGTTCCGCTGCCATAGTTGGATTAGGAGGATTGTTGTTATCAACCCTTCTTGGGGCAATAGCACTTTATTTGACGTTTCAAAGCCGACCCGAATTTGGTATAGCAGAGCAGGATGAGAGCTGGTAAGGTTGTTACCTGAACTGCTAAAGTATCTGAACATCAAAGAATTATATCCTCCCCAAAAAGAAGCAATCAAGATTGTTGAAAAAGGGGATTCGGTACTCATGTCCGTGCCTACTGCTGCCGGCAAGACTTTGGTCGCCTATGCTGCGCTGATGAGAGCTGTGAGATCAAAGAAAAAAGGAATCTATCTGGTTCCCCTGAGGGCACTGGCCTGGGAAAAGGTAAATGAATTAAGGGATATTTGTAAAAATATCCTGAATGGAGCCAAGATAGGGGTTTCTGTAGGGGATTTTGACAAGGCCAGAGGTTTGTCAAAGTATGACATTATAATTGCCACTTCGGAAAGAGCTGATTCATTAATCCGACATAACCCCACCTGGTTGACAGAAGTAGAATGTCTAGTGGCCGATGAAATACATCTGATCAATGATTCGGGAAGAGGTCCAACTCTGGAAGTGACACTTTCCAAATTCAGAGAAATTAATCCAACAATCCAAATCATCGGCCTTTCAGCCACCGTATCCAATTCAAGAGAGATTGCTGAATGGCTGGATGCGACCCTGGTCCAAAGCGATTTTAGACCAGTCCCTCTTAGAAGAGGGATTGCCCTAGACAAAGAAATAGAATGGGAAGATGGCGAAAAAAAAGGCATTGGACTAAGTGGTGTGGAGGGGATTGCCATGGACAACCTACCTGAACAATGCCTAGTGTTCGTAGGAACTCGAAGATCCGCTGAGGCACAGGCCCGAAATTTGGGTAGGATTTTCGGGAAAAAACTGAATTCTGAAGATATGGAGAAGCTAAAATTGTACTCAGATAGAATAAAGCAGGGTGCTGACGAAGTAACATCAGTAGATTCAAACCTTTCGAAACTGATTACCAAGGGTGTTGCCTACCATCATGCTGGCCTTACAAATCGCCACAGACAGATAATTGAATCCGCTTTCAGGGACAAGACGTTGAAGGCTCTATGCGCTACTCCAACTCTCGCAGCTGGAGTAAACCTACCAGCAAAGAGAGTCATAATCAGGGATCTTAGTCGTTGGGAATCCTCATTTCAGTCAAACCAGCCTTTACCAGTATTGGAAGTTCAACAAATGCTAGGAAGAGCTGGAAGGCCTGGCTTTGATGTAGATGGAGAAGGTATACTTATTGCAAAGAACAATGAACAAATTGATTATTTTACGGAGAATTATTTCGAGGGAGAAACTGAACCTGTCAATTCTAGACTAGGTAGTGAACCAGCGCTCAGAACTCATCTTCTCTCACTGATAACCTCAGGTACAATAAATACAAAGAAAAGATTGCACGAATTTCTTGGAAAGACCCTCTTTGGGGTTCAAGGAGAACTCTGGAGGACACAACACCGTTTGAACAAGGTACTCGATTTCCTGGACAAGGAAAACCTGATAGAAATTGAGGGGCGGCAGGATGGGGAATTTGTATCTGCAAATAACCAATTAAAAGAGAAATTTAGACCGACGGCCTTTGGAAGAAAGGTTTCGCAGTTGTATATCGATCCCTTATCAGGAGTTATCATCCGCAATGCTTTGGAATCTGAAGTTGATGCGAATCCTCTCGGGATTTTGCATACTATCACCAGAACTCCTGATGTATACTCATTATACGTCCGGAAAAATGAAATGGAAACATATCTTACACATCTGATGCAGATGGAAGGGGACCTCATGCTTCCTCCTCCGGTTGAGCATGTCGAATTGGAGTTCTATTTATGGGATCTGAAGACAGCCTTGCTATTAATGGACTGGATCGAAGAAACACCTGAAGAACATCTTCTGAAGAGATATTCAACAACTCCTGGAGACATCAGGGCAAAGGTTGAGACTGCTAAATGGATCCTTTATGCTATGGGAGAACTATCGGAATTGGTTTCTCCAGAATCAACTAAGATGATAACCGAACTACAGATACGTGTGAACAGCGGGGTTCGTAAGGAACTTCTACCACTGCTGGAGATAGAATCAATAGGAAGAGTAAGAGCCAGAGCACTTTTTAATTCTGGTTTCACAAGTCAAGGCTCAATAAGAGATGCAAGGCCATCAGAACTAGCTGAAATCCCAGGAATAGGCCCCAAACTGGGTGGAAAACTTTCAGGTAAGAAAGAACCTGAGCAAACCCGTTTTGAGTTAGGCTAATTAATAGCGCTCCTGTGGTAGAACTGTGGTACGTTTTATTCGGGACCAGCCTGACGCCTACATCTACAGTAGTTTTGGAACTCGGATTTTCATAGCCGGGTTCTTGTTGGCCCTACTCTACGTAGGTCAAGGAATTCTGGTTTACACCAGTACCGACAAAGTACTGTCATTATCATCATTGCTAGGCAAGGATTCTGGTGCAGACCTTATGGGTCAACTGGTAGGAGGTTTAATTTTAGTCACTGCCGTCTTTGTTCCTCTGGCCTCTAGCACCATGGCCATTTCCAGATGGGTCCTGAAGAGAACATACAAGAAATTGGAGAAAATGGAAATAGATAGTAAAAGATCACAGTTTCTACTCCTTATGGCCAGATTCTTCTTTCTGGGATGTATTGTTGCAGCCTATGCGCCTCTACCAATGATTGCCGAGAGTGTGATGTCCGGTGGTTTTCCATCCTCATCCGTGAATTATTATCAGACCAAATTCATGAGACTATTTTTCACCCTATTTGGAATTGCACTATTTTTAACGATTATCTCCCCTGTTCTTCAACTATACCGTAGGACAGAGAGTAGGTCTCTGATTCTAGCCGGTTTGTTAGCATCAGCTGTATCCGGAATTATGATCTATATGGGAAACGGAGATTGGGATCTGTCTGTCTTTAAACTAGATAGTACAGAATTCAAATCCTCTTTTGGAACGATAATGATTATTTGTGGAATTTGTATATTCTTCTGCTTCTGGATAGTTTCCAGAAATGCAAAGTCGATTCTGAAATATCAACGTTTACACTTTGCAATGAAACTGGGTGATTGATGGAATCTTGGGCTGAGAAATATAGGCCCGAAAGTCTTTCGGACCTGATTGGGAATACTAAGACGATAAATGATCTGAAGAACTGGGCGAATTCATGGGGAAATAAGACTACAAAGAAAGGTGTTATTCTATCTGGTCCACCTGGGTGTGGAAAGACCTCTGCAGCCATTGGATTAGCAAACGATATGGGGTGGGAAGTTATTGAACTCAATGCCTCTGATACCCGATCTGGGGCTGTAATCGAAGGTATAGCACTACGGGCTGGACTATTCCAGACATTTGGAAATGAGGGTGTGTCTAGCAGGAACCTGATTCTGCTTGATGAAGCTGATAATTTATACGAAAGAGCCAAACAATCAAAGAAAAAGGTGAAAAACTATAGTGATAGAGGTGGGAAGAAGGCTATAGCCAAGACTTTGGAACAGACCAAACAACCTGTAGTGATTACAGTCAATGATCTTTACAATCTTACCAAAGGCACTGGTTCAAAGATAAAAAGACTGGCCTTGACACTGAAATTCCAGAGACCATCAGCAGTTTCCGTAGCGATGGTACTGAACAAGGTATGTGATAGTGAGAAACTTGAGATAAGTCAGGATACAATCAGAGCCATGGCCGAGGCTGCTAAAGGCGATCTAAGAGCTGCAATCAATGATCTCCAATCTCTTGCGGAAGGTAATAAGAAAATATTGGTGGAAGACGTGGAGAAACTGGGCTCGCGGGACCGTGAAATCGAAATGTTTGACACGCTAAACGTGATATTCAACAGTGATAATTACGATGACCCCCGAACTGCTATATTCGATTTGAATGAACAACCAAGAGATGTGGCAACCTGGGTAAGTGACAATATTCCGATTATGTACAAGCACCCCAGTGACATTGAGCGTGCCTACGATAAAGTGGCATATGCTGATTTGCTACTCGCTCGTGTAATAAATAACCAGAACTACGGACTTTGGGGATACGCTTCGGAATTGATGTCAAGCGGCGTTGCCTTGTCCAAGAATCATCCAACCACCGGACGACGGCTACAATTTCCTTCATGGATAAGAAAAATGGGGGCCAGCCGATTTCAAAGAGGATATAGGGATTCACTAGCCAAAAAGATTGGAAGGGCAACACACCTATCAATAAAGGAATCGAAAATGGAACAACTGGCAGTCATATCCCTAGTATGTCAAAGTGACCATGGCAAGGCCGCCCGTATTGCTGGAAAATTGGATTTGAACGTGAATGAACTAGCTACTTTGATGGGAATAGACAAGAAAGACAAGAGAATAACTGATATTATGGAAAAATCAAATGATTTCAGGCAAGAAAGAGAAGTAGTTACTCTGGATTATCCCATTATCCACGAAAAGGAAGACGAAGAACCAAAGAGAATCACACCCAAGGCAGACGACAAACAAAAGAGTTTATTCGAATTCTAACGGTAGCTTCTGTTGATCTGAAACACCCAGCCGACTAGCTGAAACACCCATCAACCGAATTGGTTTTCCTGGTTTCCAGTTGTCGTAAAGCAGAGCCTTGGCGACCTTGTAAATATCTACGGCCTGATGAATCTCACCCGGTACTGTTCTCTGTCTGGTAATAGTATCAAAATTGGACCATCGCAATTTGAGAGTTACAGTACGGGCTGAACGCCCCATACGACCAATGCTTTGCGAGACCTCTGTACAAAGTTCCAGAAGCGCATCCTCTACAATGGTCGAATCACTTACATCCTTCTCAAATGTTCTTTCGGTTCCCTGCTGCTTGGCAATCCAAGGTGATGAATCAACTGGCCTGTCATCTATTCCCTTGGCCTTATTTTTCAAACGAACCGAGTATTGGCCAAAAACAGGTAACAACTTCTGGATATCTATCGATACCAGATCCGAGCATATCTTCACTCCCAATTTGTTAAGCAAGGATGCCGTTTTAGGGCCGATTCCATAAATCTTCCGAATTTCCAGAGGTGCTAGGAATTTGCTTTCAGTCCCAGGTAAAACCACCGTGAAACCCTCTGGTTTTTCAAAATCAGAGGCAATCTTGGACACCAATTTCGAAGTGGATAAACCACCTGAGGCCGGCAACTTTGTTTCATCCTTTATACGTTCCAGAATAGTCTTTGCCAGAGCAGGTGGATTCTTCTGGGACGAGATGTCTACAAAGGCCTCGTCAACACTCATTCTTTCAAGTGTACCGTAACGTGACAGGATGTCCATGACCTGAGCTGAACAGGAACGGATCATTGGTCGATTTGAAGAAACCAGCTTCAACTCTGGACACCGTTGGAGGGCCCTGCTGGAAGCCATAGCTGACCTGATACCTAATTCACGAGCCTCATAGGAGGCCGAAGCGATTACACCTCTCTGTCCGGGTTTACCCCCTACTGCTAGAGGTACACCCTCGTCCTCTGGATTTTCCAACAAGTGGACGTTAACGAAGAAGGCATCCATGTCCACATGAAGGATTGCTCTCGGCCACTCTACTCTTTCCACAGTCTGCTAACAGAAGCCTACCTTACCTTTAAGCCCCTAACTAATCCCTCTATATGGACGCCGACGCAGAACGAACCGAGGAATATAGAAAATGGAAGGAAGGCGATACTAAGTCAGAAGAAAGAGAAACCTACACTGAACAAACAATACCGTACAACGCCAACGGTGGTCGACCTGCTCACATTATGTCTTTTACCGATGCAGTCACGAATGTCTTGATTAACAACTATGTAGGTTTCAAAGGAAGGGCGTCACGCTCAGAATACTGGTGGTTCCTCCTTTTTGCTTTGCTTATTTCATTTATTACAATAATAATAGACATCGTCCTTTTTGGTCCAGAATTTGTTGAGGAATTCGGATATGGAGGTGTCTCTATAGTTGCAACATTAGCTATGACTTTGCCTAGCATAGCCCTGACAGTTAGAAGAATACACGACTTTGGTCAGAGTGGATGGTTATTCTTGGTTACCATAATTCCTATACTAGGTTCTGTTGCCCTTTTCGTTTTCGGAATCTTGGAGGGGCAAGACCATCCCAACCAGTATGGTAATGTTCCCACAAACACACTTGAACATGACGGAAATATGCACACTAATTACTAGGTGGGAATTACCTTTAAGCCCCTAAGCTCTAAGCTAGTAATGAAAATTGACCCTTGGGCTAACGAAGGAGTCCAAAACTACAAAGAAATATGCGATAAATTTGGACTGGAGATAGTAGATTATACTAAATTGCCAAATCCAACACATCTTCATCGTCGTGGAATTATCTTTGCCCACAGGGATCTGGATAACGTATTAGAAGCAAAAAAAGCTGGAAGGCCTTTCGGGGTGCTATCTGGTCTGATGCCGTCTGGACAAATCCACCTTGGTCATAAAATGGTAATTGACCAAGCCCGCTGGTATCAGGAACTTGGCGGAGATGTGACTATTACGGTTGCAGACCTAGAGGCACATGCCACGCGTGGGCTGAGTCTGAAAGCTTGTAGGAAATACGCAATTGAGGAATACGTGACTAATTATGCCGGAATGGGTCTGGATCCGGATAAGACCTCAATTTATTTCCAATCAGAAAGGCCTATTGTCCAGAAATTAGGTTTCACACTGGGCAAGAAAACAAATCTATCCGAAATGGAAGCTATCTATGGTTTTTCGGGGGAAACAACTCTGGCCCATGTACAATCACCTCTGGTTCAGGCAGGAGACATTGTGCATCCCCAAATGGACGAATATGGGGGATTGAGGCCGATCGTGGTCCCAGTTGGTATCGACCAGGATCCACACATCCGGCTTACGAGGGGGATGGTATCCAAGACAAACTGGTTCAATGTCAATGCAAACAAATCCGGAGGTATGACCATCGGATTGTCAATCCAGGACAATAATCTGGAGGTAATGGGTATTCAGGCTAACGGTGAAATTGATGATAAACAAAGAAACAAGGTCATTGACAAAGTTGTTGGGGCCATAAACAAGGCTGGATTCAGCCAAGTGAGTTCTAATCCTAAGCATGGTAAGATCGATATCAAGGATGCATCTGTAAGTGACCGTAACGAATTGAGATACCAGTTATTGAGTCTGGAACGGAAGCTGGGAGGTCTGGGATTCATGCAACCATCATCGACCTATCACCAGTTTGCTATTGGGATGACTGGAGGCAAGATGAGCTCAAGTCAACCTGAGACTACCATGTTCCTGAATGATTCAATGAAAACCATTGAAAAGAAGATAAAGTCATCATTCTCCGGAGGACAAGCCACGGCTGAGGAACATCGAAAGAAGGGTGGAAACCCAGACGTTGATGTGGCCTATCAATACCTCCGTTATTTCTTTGAAGAGGATGATAAAGAACTGGAAAAGGTACGGAATGAATACGTCTCTGGAGAACTACTAACTGGTGAAATGAAAGCAATCTGTATTGAAAAGGCCTCAGAGTGGATGAAAAATCATCATGAACTAAAGGATCAGAACCAGCATCTGGTCAAGAAGTTTCTAAAGTAGATTTTTCCACAACATTTCTTCCAAGGACTTGTGGCATGGTCTCAATGAGTATATCTTGCATTTGTTTAATAGATATATCAAAACCAAATTGCGAGAGAGAAGTATGCTTACCAACAGGTAAACCGCATCCTTCCACGGACTCTATACGACCTGGTGGTGTTGCCAGATTAATGTCAAAACCATGTCGTGAAACCCACTTGCTAAACGCTAATCCGATACTGGCAATCTTCTGATCCTCATACCATACGCCTTGCATGGCTTCGTTCCTTACTGCCTTAATTCCTAATTTGTCAAGAGATATGATTATCCATTCCTCTATCGTCGTAATCACCTTTCTAATTGATTCCTCTTGCCACTTGAACACCGGATAACCCACTAACTGTCCGGGCCCATGCCAAGTAATCCCACCACCGCGATCAACATTGGATGATGCAAAGCCATCAGGTGCTTCCAGACCATCCAGCATTCCCCTTCTTCCAATCGTAACTATCTCCGGGTGTTCCACGAATATCAAAGTGTCCGGTATCTTGTCATCAATGCGTTTCTCTTGCAAGTCAACCATTAAGTGGTCAACATCAGAATGAGATGCATTTCCGGCCTCAATAAGATCGACCGAGATCACTTGGAAATGTGGATAGCTTGGCCTAGGCCTGCTAGTGCTGATTCAGCAAAGGCCTCAGTCAGAGTTGGATGCACATGAATTGTGCCTGCCACATCTTCCAATCTGGAACCCATCTCGATTGCATGTGCAAACTCACCTGACAATTCAGAAACGTGTGAACCGACTGCATGAATTCCCAGAATAACGTGATCAGATGCTCGAGCCGTAATCCTCACAAATCCACCGTCAGAACCCGCATCCATAGCTAGTGCCCGACCGCTGGCTGCAAATGGGAATTTACCTATCACTGTCTCAATACCTCGTTCTTTTGCTTCATCAGGTGTCAAACCGACACCGACTATTTCCGGGTCCGTGAAACAGACTGCCGCAATTGAAACCGGGTCAAAGGCTCTTCGATGTCCGGCAATTATCTCAGCCACCATTTCGCCTTGAGCAGATGCCTTGTGGGCCAGCATAGGTTCACCAACAATATCCCCAATAGCCCACACATTCTTCATGGAAGTACGACACTGGTCATCAACTTTAACAAAAGGACCATCCATATCGACAGCCATCTTCTCCAGACCCCATCCCTGAGTGTTAGGTCTGCGGCCGACTGTGACAAGAACCTTGTCCGCCTTTATTTTGTGGTCTTGACCCTTAGAATCTGTATACTCAACCGTAGTCACCTTACCTCTGGTAGAAACTCCCTTAGCCTTAGCCCCAAGATTGATCGTAACCTTGTGCTTACGAAGCCACATGGAGATAGGACGTGTCATTTCAGTATCATAAATTGGTAATATGGTATCCAAAGCTTCGATGAAGGTTACTTCGGAACCCAGTTTTCGGTAAGCAATACCCAATTCAAGCCCGATATACCCCGCGCCAATCACTACCAGTCGTTTTGGGAGTTCTTGCAACTCAAGGCCTTCTGTAGAGGATATTACATTGTCACCATAAGGCATGAAAGGCAGTTCAATTGATTTGGAACCATTGGCCAGAATAACGTGTTCGGCATTGATTATCCACTCCTTTTCTCCACCACTAACCTCACAAGTCTTGGCATTCCTGAATTTAGCCCAACCCGAGATTAACTCAACCTTAGCAGCTTTGAGAAGGGTTTCAACCCCTTTGTTCAATTTGTCTACTATAGATTCCTTCCAGGAAACCAGATCCTGCATGTTGACTTTGGGTTTGCCAGTAACACTGATCCCCATTTTACCAGCCCCTGAATGTTGCCCCAATTCCTCAAAGGACGAAGCCGCATGAATCATTGCCTTGGAAGGTATACATCCTCGAATCAGACAAGTTCCTCCAGCTCTTGACCCTTCAACTATAATCGTATCCAGACCAAGTTGGCCAGCTCGTATAGCAGCCACATATCCTCCCGGGCCAGCACCCACTATCAGAACTTTACAATTACGGACTTCAGCCATAGAACCTCACATGAAAATTGTTGCTGGATATTCGAGCATGGATTTCAATTCCTGAATCAGAAGTGCACCATCATAGCCATCAATTATCCGGTGATCGAAAGATGAGGTCAAGTTCATCATCTTACGAACTACAATTTCCCCCTCCCTAACAACTGCTCGATCACGAGCTGCATGAATACTGACAATGGAAACCTCAGGATGATTGATTATCGGAGTTGCCCCTAATCCACCCATAGCTCCCAAACTGGTTATGGTTATCGTGGAACCTGTCAATTCATCTACCGTTGCAGTTTTTTCCCGTGCCGATGTAGTAACGCGGACCAGTTCATTCGCCGTATCCCAGACATCCCGGGCTTCAGCATGCTTGATAACCGGGACCATCAGACCATCCTCGGTCTGTGTCGATATTCCTACATGAACTGCCTGGTGTCTGAACACAATTCCTTTTTCTTCATCATACAATGCATTGCACTGCGGGAATTTCCTGACTGCTCTGATTAAGCCTTGAATAATGAATGGAAGATAGGTCAATTTGGGCTGATTCTCTGCCCTCGTAGAATTAAGATGCTGACGGAGACTCTCGAGTGCTGTAATATCTACCTCCTCAAAATAGGAAAAGTGAGCTGCACTGCGTTTACTGGTAGCCATCTTCTCAGCAATCTTCCTGCGAAGCCCGATAACTGGCACCTCTTCCACGCCCGTCATCTTGACACCAGATTGAACTGCAGCCAATCTACCACCTCCAGAAATGAAGGTGTCCATATCATCATGAGAAATACGACCTGCAGGTCCAGTTCCACTGACTTGGGAAAGATCAATACCTGCCTCTCTAGCCCTGCGACGAACTGCTGGCGAGGCTAAAGGTTTGGTACCTGTGGAAGCTACTGGTGCAGGAGCAGATACTGGAGAAGGGGCTGCAACTGGTTCAGGTTTTGGTTCAGGTTTTGGTTCAGGTTTTGGTTCAGGTTTTGGTTCAGGCTCGACCACAGGTTCAGGTTTGGGTTTCGACTTTGGTTTGGGACTGCCATCCCCTTTGACCTCGAAAACAATCAATTCAGCTCCAACGGGAACCATATCTCCTGGTTTTCCCGTGGTGGAGACGACCTTGCCATTGACACTGGAAGGTATGGAAACCGTTGCCTTGTCCGTCATCAATTCTACCAGAGGTTCATCTTCCTTGACTGTATCACCAGGTTTGACGTTCCATTTCACAATCTCCCCCTCAACGACGCCCTCACCGACATCCGGCAGATTGAACACGTATTTCGCCATCTTAGCTCCCCAACACCTTCTTCATAGACTCTATAACCCTTTCCTGACTAGGGAAATATTCCCACTCCAATGAATGAGGGAAGGGAGTATCCCATCCAGTAACCCTTGCAATTGGCGCTTCCAGATGATAAAAACATTCTTCTTGAATTTGTGCAGATAATTCTCCACCAAAACCACTGGTCCTAGGAGCTTCATGGACAATAATACATCTTCCCGTCTTTCTGACGGATTCGGTTATGGTATCTATGTCAAGTGGAACCAGACTTCGCAGATCTATGACCTCAGCATCAATCCCACTAGATTCAGCCGCTTCTCTAGCAACATGGACCATCGTACCATAAGCCAAGACCGTGACTTGATTGCCGGGTCGTTCGATTGCTGCCTTTCCAAGAGGTATTGAATAATAATCCTCCGGAACCTCGCCCTTAGGATGTATATCCCATTTGAGTGCCGCTTTCTTATGGTCTCCATCAAAAGGACCATTGTACAATCTTTTAGGCTCAAAGAAAATCACTGGATCATCATCTTCAATTGAGGTTATCAATAGGCCTTTAGTGTCATGAGGGTTAGAGGGAATCACAACTTTCAGACCTGGTGTATGTGTAAAATATGCTTCGGGGCTCTGAGAATGATAGTGGCCACCCCTAATGCCTCCGCCACAAGGTGTTCGAACCGTAACAGGGGCCCAATACTCACCACCACTTCGGTAACGGAGCTTGGCCAGTTCATTAGTAATCTGATCAAAAGCAGGAAAAATATAGTCCGAGAATTGAATCTCAGCAACCGGTCTGAGTCCATTGATACCCATACCTATGGCGGTCGAAAGAATGCCTCCTTCTGAAAGTGGAGTGTCAAAAACCCTATGTTTTCCATACTTCTTCTGAAGACCATCAGTACATCTGAAAACGCCACCAAAATAGCCTACATCCTCTCCAAAAATGCATACATTAGGATCTTTTTCCAGTATAATGTCAAGAGCTGAATTCACTGACTGAATTATATTCATCTGTGACATCTAAAATCCAAACTCCTGCCTCTGTTTCCTAAGGTGACGTGGAGGTTTCTTGTAAACGTCCTCGAACAGTGTGTCCTCGGAAGCCCAGGGACCTTCTGATAAGGTACCATGCTTTTCCGCTGCCTTGTAGGACTTGATAACCAGAGCATCTAATTCCTTCTCAAGTTTGTTATGCTCTTTCTCTGACCATGCTTTCAGCCCTATCAAATGGGCTTTGAGGCGCTCAATAGGATCGCCTAACGGCCAGGATTCCCATTCATCCTTGGGCCTGTATCGGGTTGGATCATCACTGGTTGAATGGGCTTCTCCTCTGTAAGTAAATACCTCAATGAAGGTTGGTCCACCACCCTTACGAGCTCTCTCGGCAGCCCAACTTGTCACTGAATAAAGCGCCAGAAAGTCATTACCATCAACACGAATGCTGGGAACGTCATACGCAATTCCCCGAGCTGCAAAAGTAGCTCCTCCACTGGAAATATTCTTATGAGTTGAGATTGCCCACTGGTTATTGACCACATTCAACAAAACTGGAGCCTTGTAGACAGAAGCAAAATTTAGCGCATAATGAAAATCACCCTCGGCTGCAGTTCCGTCACCAACCCAAGAGATTGATACGTTGTCCTCACCCTTGTAGGCAGATGCCATTGCGCAACCTACTGCCTGAGGGAATTGGGTACCAACCGGACTTGAAATCGAAACGAAATTACCTTCCTTCCAAGAATAATGGACTGGCATTTGCCGACCCTTGACATTATCCTTGACATTCGTGATGCAGTGACATATCATGTCGACTAAGTCCCGGCCTCTGACAAATTGCAGACCTGGTTGCCGATAGGATGGGAAAAGAATGTCGTCTGGCCTGAGGGCCATCCCCTGAGCTATAGCAACCGCTTCCTCGCCCAATGATTTCATGTAAAATGACAATTTACCCTGCCGTTGCATGGTCAACATACGATCATCAAATATTCTCAGAAGGCACATATGCCTCAATCCTTCCTTGAGAACCGAAGTATCAAGCTTAGGATCCCACGGACCTACTGCCTCGTGCTTGTCATCCAGAACTCTAACTAAACTAAAGGCTAAATCACGAATCTCAGATGGTTCGACCATGACCTTCGGTCTCTTGGCGTCACCAGCCTTTGGCAATTCCAAATTACTGAAGTCCGGTTTCTCACCAGGTCTGAAAGGGGCATCCGGTACGTGTAACGTCTTCTTTTTGCTCATGCGACCACCTTTAACTCGGAATCAAATATCTGGCCATTGGCTGCAGCAACCAGAGATTCGGCGCGATATGATGAACGGACCATTGGTCCAGAGGCAATCGCCCTGAAACCCATCTCCTTGGCAATATTAGCCAAATTATCGAAACTTTCCGGCTTGGGAAAGGAGACTACTGGAAGATAACCTGGGCCCGGTGCCAGATATTGTCCTAAGGTCAGGAGATCAACCTTAGCATTTCTCAGTTCACTAAATGTCTCGATAATATCATCTTCAGTCTCACCCAAACCCAGCATAATACTGGATTTCGTCATTATATCTGGTCTAAGTTCCTTGGCTTTTTGCAGAATCAGTATACTCTGCTCGAAAGTTGCTCTTGGATCACGGACTCTAGGGGTCAGTCTTCTGACCGTCTCGACATTGTGGGCAAAGACCTGAAGAGGTGCATTATCCAAAAGAGATTTCAAAGCTTTGAGATTACCGCTCAGATCACTACACAAAAGTTCCAATCCAACTCCAGGAAGTCTTTGATGAACGGCATCCAGACACTGCCTGTAGTGGGACGCTCCACCATCTTGCATGTCATCACGATTGACCACCGTGATAACTGCATAGGTGAGGCCCATGGATTCTATAGCATCTGCCAGATTTTCCGGTTCATCCTGATCCGGAGGAGGGGGATTGCGAATAGTATCCACTGCACAAAAACGGCAGCCACGGGTACAGGCCTTGCCTGCAATCATGAAAGTGGCAGTTCCACGGCTCCAGCAATCATGTATATTGGGACAGTGGGCTTCTTCACAAACAGTGTGTAATTGATTGCCTTTTACAGAAGCTGTAGTGGACTTGTAGCGCTCCATGTCATCGCCAGACGGCAAGGTTACTCTGAACCATTCCGGCAAGCGATCAGGTCTATCGTTTGCGAGCACTTATTTTTCAGATTGAACGCTCCTATTAATGTTAACTATTACGAAATTATTTTTCCACCACCCGATAGGGGTCCGCCCCTGTGATGTAATATGTGGCTGAGCTTTACGCGTTGAAGAGCCCTATGAGTGCTGAGGGGCATTTGTGATTTAATCAGCATAAGGTGTATATAATCAGATATCAGACCAAGTTTATGTCCACTCTAAATCACAAAGCTTATGCTGTTAGGCAGAAAGAAATTGATTACAAAACAACTGATCTGGTTATGATGCAAGCTCAATTGATCAACCGAAATCCAGAAGGAAATGTAATGGTTGAAAAAGTTTCCAAAGATGCAGGGACATATTCGGCTGGAAAATACTATATTCCTGGAGTAGCAATGAAATTTGGTGAGCATCCTGAAGAGGCTGGTCATCGCGTTCTTACGGAAGAATTAGAAATTGCTGATAGGGAGATAGTTCTAGTAGGTACACAGTCTCACTGGAATGACGAAAAGAATCATTGGTATCTATTATATCTTTTTGAAACCGTTGAACCTATCAGCCAAGAAGAAATGGATAATCCCTGTGAAGGAATTGATGAATTGCTTTACTTGAATTTGGAAGATGCTACAGCTGAAAATTCAACACAAGGTCTTCGAGATATCCGGGAAGCTATGAAAGTTCCTGGTAAAACATACATTTAGACTCAGGCTTCCTCATCCGGCTTGTCTTACTTTCCTAAGATTTCCATCTTCATCTGCTTGAACTCGTCGTCGTCGATGATTCCTTTCTCTTTCATTTCTGCGAGTTTCTCTAGTTTAGTTATTTTGTCATCTCCACCACCACCGACGTTAGAACGATTGAGAACACTATCTTTGACAATCGTATCACGGTCATCGACATAATCACCGTGAACGACGGTCTGGTCGACCTTGACTTTCCCTTCTTCCCGCATTTTCTGGCGAATACGTTTTGCATCTTGGTGCATCTCAAGTTCTTCAAAAATTGAAAGAGCTCCTTTAAAATCTAAAAGTTTTTCTTTTTCCCTTGCTATTTCTTCTCTAATCTCTCGGGGTGTGCTCAGAGACAAATTAGTGTAAATATATGATGCTTGTTGGAGGTTAGTAAGTCCACCTTCTTGGAAATAAGCGTTGGCTTCTTTTAATGCATTTTCTTTCCTCTTCTGCCTCTTTTCCTCTGCTAGTTCGTAATCCCTCTGCCTCTTTTCCTCTGTTTCTTTTTCAGCTAACCGTGTAGTTCTATCATAAAAAACAAAACCTCCAAAAAATAGACCGAAACCTACAAACAACACAAACAATTGTATCCTCCCGTAACGCGCTCTATCTTGTTCACACCATTCTGCATCACCCGATATCTCATATGGAGTGCCAACTCCTAATCTCTCTTTACATTCGCCTACAGTTTCTACATCTTCAACAACAGTTATCAAAATTAAAAAAAACCTACAACGACAAGTCCTAATCCAACAGCTTGCCTTTCACCACTTTCCATAATCTCCTATTTCAGCCTAAATTTAATACTGTGGTTGTTTTGTTCTGGTCACAGCTTTTTTCTAGTTTTAATCCAACCTCGTAAATGTAAGATTTGGTCAAGCAGACCGTGGTTTTTACCTACGATATCTCGCTATTAATCCAATCGAAATTAAAGCAGGAATCATAGATACTGAAGGTAACGGCGATTCATCGCCGCCATCACTACAAAGACATCCGTCATCAACGCCATCATCGTCAGCTGGACCTACCATTTGGCCTTTACTTCCATCTGGACAGGTGCATTGCCCTGCAAGTGTCCCTTCATCATCGGTTTTATCCTCCTTTTCCACTTCTTCTGGTTCTGCATCAAAGGTACAAGAACCATCGTCCTCGTTTGCATCAGCATTGAAATTATTAGCTGTACTATCCATACATCCTGGGACTGCTGCTGGAGCTGGCTTGATGTTATAAGAAATAATATCCAGATTACCTGCTGAATCAGTGACTGTTAAAACAACATCGAATCCGTTGTCTTGGAAATTATTGAAAGTGTGATTTACCATAACCCCAGTTCCATTGGTTCCATCACCAAAGTCCCAGAAATAGGTCAAAGAATCACCAGAATTGTCATATGAGGAACTAGCATTGAAATGTGTTGGGCTGCCCACAATTGAGACTCCTGCAATATTTTCACCCTCCTCATACCAGTGGGTCACATTGTCATAATTTGTATAAGACCAAGAAAATGAGGCTATAGGAGGAATACGATCCTTATCTCTATCAAAGAGATATAGTTTGCCATTACTATACTCGAAAAAACCGGTCTCATCGAAACCAGCTACAACTATATATTTGCCGTCTGCAGAGATGGCGATTTCAGTACAACAACTGCTGGTAGTATAGTTCCAGAGTGGCGTGGAACTGTAATTGTTGAAGAGGTAGACCTCGCCGGTATCACCACTATTTGCCCCAGAACCAACAGTGATGTACTCGCCGTCGGCCGAGATTGATATTGCCCTAAAATTTTCCCAGATGGTATAGTTCCAGAGAGGAGTACTATTGCTCTTGTGAAAGAGGTAGACCTCCCCTTCATCAGTTTCCCACTCTGTAGAAACAGCCGCGATATATTCACCATCGGCCGATATAGCTACACCTACACTTCCTTCGAGAGTAGAGTTCCTCCAGAGAGGAGTACTACTGTCTTTGTGAAAGAGATAGACGTCAGAACAGTCTTCACAGTAACTTTGTGAATTACCTCTAGTAGTACCAACTGCGATGTACTCTCCGTCTGCCGATATTGCTACTCCTAATACTGCTGTTGTATACGAATCCGTTCCTCCTACAGCGTAGCTCCAGAGTGGGTCATTACTACTTTTGTGGAATAAGTAGATCTGGTAGTCTCCATCTCCAGAACCGGCTGCTATGTACTCGCCATCTTCTGATATGGCTACTGCATACACTGTTGCAGCTGATGCTGAATCATAGTCTTTTGCAATAAAGCAACTCCAGAGTGGGTAACCGCTGTCCTTGTGAAAGAGATAGACTCCGGCGTTCCCATTTTCTGCAAGCCAAGACATACCAGAACCGGCGACGATGTATTCACCATCGGCCGATATAGCTACACTCACCGAACTGCTAAGTTCATAGCTCCAGAGAGGAGTACTACTGTCCTTGTGAAAGAGGTAAACCTTGCGCTCATAGGAGCTTGTACCAACTGCGATGTACTCACCATCTGCTGATATTGATATTGCAGACACCCTATCTCCAGTTGTGTAGTTCCAAAGGGGAGTACTGCTATCTTTATGAAAAAGGTAGACGTGCCCAACTTCGGAGCCATCTCTAGAACCTGCTGCGATATACTCACCATCTGCTGAAACGGCAACCTTCAGTGCCCCACCTCCAGTAGAGTAGTTCCACTCCAATTCAGTCTCCGCTTCAACCTCTCCATTGCCAAAAACAACGAAAATCAGCGCAGCTAACAGAAATATTCTCAGTGAGTTCATACACCCCCTGACGCCTCCTGAGATTAAAATACTGTGGTTGTTTTGTTCTTTGGTGGGTCTACTATAGATCCTATAACAGCGCCTTATGGCTACTATTCAATCAGATTGATATACGGTTTGGTGAACAATTCCCACTCATTACTCTCAGAGTCGAAACGGGAGTTAACGAATACTCGCCATTTGGAATCATCCAAATCTGGGAAATCACTGCGATAATAGTATCCTGGCCAACGCGTTTCCTCCCGATGCAGCAAGTGCCGCATGTGAGATTCACCAACCCAAGTACGGTGGACAACTTCCCAGCATCTCATCAGTTCATGGCGGTCCCGTGCTGCCAATTTATTCAAATCCTCACGTAATAGTTCAATCAGCTGGATACCTCGCTCCAGAGTCGGTTTATTGGTAGTGTACCAGGCTGAGGTCCCTCCAGCATACTCGTCCATTATCTTCTGCAAACGTACCAGTCCCTGATAAGGGGTCAAATAATGAGGATTTACCTCTTCAGCGGTCGAAGCTCCCTTATGTTTTTCAAATCTTTCCAGTGGTGCCCATATCTTATCACGAAGGGAGGCGACCTGCCCGTCATTGAGGGTTGAGTCCTCAGGATTATCATTCAGGAAATTAACGGCTGCTTTGGCCGCCAGACGGCCTTCAGTGAATGAACCAGATGAAAACTTGTGAGGAGCTGCTCCAACTCCGTCACCAGCTGCAAAAAGGCCTTTGATGGTGGTCATCTTGTTGTAGCCCCAGAAGTAGTCGGAAGGTGCCAAATCTTCCGGTCCACTGACCCAGGCTCCGGATTCACCAGAGTGAGAACCCATGATGTAGGGCTCAGCCAATACGACCTCGGAAGGTGTCAATTCAGGCCGGATATCTTGGGAGGCCCACGTAAGTGCCTGAGATATTGTCATGTCAAGGAAATCCTCCCATGCTTCCTCTTGGACTTTTCTCATCTTTTTGGGATCGCCCCCTGCAATCTTCTGCATTGCCTTGTCAGTTCCCATATACATTGGCCCAAGACCATCCTTGATGTCCAGAAACATCTGGTGATTGCGGAGAGGTGTGGGTGTCGGCACAACTAGACCATAGGGTTTGTACTTGTGCAATTCAGCCTCCCTAGTAACTGTGTAGTCTTCTCCTTTAGAATTCGTAATTTTGGCACCAAAATACTGGAACCACATGCCTACCGGGCCATAACCATCCTTGAAACGGGTCGGGACAAAACGATGTTCCATCTGGGTCATTTCGGTCCCGATTGGAATCATAAGCCCATAAGCGGCCCCGGTAGCAAACACGGAGTACCAAGTGCGTCCCATTCCCTCATTAATCGAACGTGGCCGGAAAACATTGGATGCTCCGCCACAAGTAATCAAAACCGCCTTGGCCTTGAAAACGTAAAATTTATTCTCCCTTACGCCAAACCCAATCGCTCCTGCAATACGTTGTGGATCATTAGCATCGGTCAGTAAATGAGTGATATTGACCCGCTCATAGATGTTCTCCTGTCCTATAGCTTTCCGGGCAGGTTCGGCAGTGATAGGTTTAATCGACTCTCCATGGATCGGAATCTGCCAACGACCGATACGTTCGTAGTCACCGTTGTCCTTCTTCCAGATTGGAAGGCCCCATTCTTCCAGTAAATGTACTGAGGAGTCGACATGACGGCCCACATCATAGACCAAGTCCTCCCGGGCCAGACCCATCATATCATTGACAACATACTTGACAAAGTCCTCGGGTGTATTCCATCCATATCGCTGGCCCATGTAGCAATTGATAGCGGAAAGACCCTCTCCAGTAGCTCCACTCCTCTCAATCACAGCCTTCTCGACCATAACCACATTCATGTCACCACTCCAGTATTTTGATTCGAAAGCGGCTCCACAGCCGGACATTCCTCCTCCAATAATCAGGAGGTCACATTCTATGGTTTCAGTGTTTGGTAATGACATGATTTTCCGATTTAAACGTTAGAAGCAAAAGTTGGCAAATTGTCGACGCCCAACCAAACCGATTCACCTGCCAGTGTCTGACCTCTCAGATCTGCAATGGGATCTTCTGTAAATCCCTCGTAAGGTATGCTAGAACCTACGGGTTTGGTACGGGAAGGATAAGTGAACTCTAGCACTTCGCCATCACGGAACTTGACTGTCCAAGTCAATCCCAATTCTACGCGACGGGGCTGAACCTCAGCTCCCAACGGTATGAAATCTGCGTAACCGCGGACACGAATCGCCTCTGTAGGACATAATTTCACACATGCATAGCACTCAGAGCACAGATTAGGCTCCTGATTGAATCCCTTATCTCCCTTAAGTTTCATAAGGTCATTCGGACAGATATAGACGCACAACGGGCCCTTGTCCTCACCTTCACAAGTATTACAAGCATTGGGGTCAACGAAAGTTGGCATAACACGTCCTGCCTTTTCATGGAAACCGGATTATATTAAGATATTTTCTTTTCACTTCTTATTCATGGCAATTGGCTGATTGTTCTCATCAACAGCCACCATCACTGCACGTGCCTCTGTGACTGGTAGAAAGTCACCATCTTCAGCAAATTGGCGTTGAGCATAAACATGGACATCAATCGTTACCGAAGTTCTACCTAATTTATGGGTCTGTGTGTAATATGAAATCACATCTCCAACAAACACTGGTTGTTTGAACTCTATCTCATCCATAGCCACCGTGACAACGGCACCCTTGTGATATTTGTGGGCCTCAATCGCAGCTGCTTGATCAATCTGACTAAGAATCACACCTCCAAAAATAGTACCCAATGCATTCGTATCCTTTGGCATTGCCAACTGCCTGAGGGTTGGTATCGATGTAAGTGGTGAGATTTCATCTGCCATGCTCTTGGAAAGGAAACCCGTATTAAGTCAAACGCGTCGGACAGACGAATGAAAATAATCTGCCATGGTGGCGCAGGTCACACACCCAAAGTCCAAGATGGGGTCGATAAGGCAGCTGAGAAAGGATGGAGCGTTCTGAAAGAGACCGATAACGCTCTGGAAGCTGCAATCACAGCGGTTATAATCATGGAGGACGACTTCAGGTTCAATGCTGGTACTGGAAGTTGTTTGCGGGAAGACGGTAGTGTCCAGAACGATTCGTCAGTGGCGACCAGTGATGGGAGAATGGGGGCCATAGCAAATCTTCGGAATTTCAAGAACCCAGTACTGATTGCCAAGGAATTATTGGATGAATTCCCAGTCATGCTAGCAGGTAAAGGGGCTATTGAGTTTGCTTTGAAGAAAGGGTACAAACAGACCAAGGTCAAGGGCTCCGAAAAGGGATGGACCGGTGATACAGTAGGAGCCGTAGTCCAATCCTCAAAAGGTGATATTGTAGTGGCTTCATCCACCGGTGGGGTTAGAGGAAGACCTGTAGGAAGAGTCGGAGATACGCCACTATGGGGATCTGGATTCTATTGTGACGAGAAAATCGGTATTGTTGCTACGGGTGTCGGTGAGGCGATAACCGAGCAACTTCTCTGTTACAGGGTAGCTCAACATAGTGAGAATCTCGAAGAGGCGATGGAATGGGGGGTGCGACTATTGCCCAAAGATACAGGAGTAGGAGTCATTGGAATAAACAATAATGGCCAGATTTGCGGAAGTTCCAATACAAGCATGCCATTTAGTATAATTGAGCGATAAACAAACTATATAATCCCGCTAATATCCGCAGAATAGGTGTATAAGTGGACCTCAGTCAAGAAAAACTGTTGAGTATAGGGATTGTTGTCCTTCTGGCAGTTTCTGGAATCACGGTAATTGCGTACTATAATAGTGATAACGGAAGTTCAGATTCAGACAATGTCGCATGGTTGGACCCAATTACTGAAGTTGAAAACTGTGAGAACTGTACTGGGCAAGATGCAAATCACCAACATACTGATATCATGCAGCATTTTCTACAAACTCACAATGTTACCTTGATAGATTATCACAACCTGAATTGTGATGGAAATGAAAGGCCTGATGATGATGCTTTAGATGACTCTGCAGGGAGACCTTGCAAACCTGAATACAAAAATCTGGCACCTACTCCTGGAGACAATTCTGAAATAGCTATTGAGGGGAATTTTCTTGAAGATTGTGAAATTTATGGTGATGGAAGTGGTGGATGTTTTGCATATGTTTCTAGCTATAACCAATTCGAAATTCTGGACATAAGTGAACCAAACAATATAGTGTTACTCTCGACTTACTATGCTGAAATTGCTAGAATCATCGACATCAAAGTAACTCCTGACAACAATTGGGCTCTAATTAATCACGAATTGACAAATTCTGAATTAGATCCTAACCCACAAGGCAGCGATCTAAACAATGGAGTTGATAGATTAGATTTAATAGATGTGAGCGATAAATCACATCCCGTTAAGAGAGCTCAATGGAACAACCCGCCTGCTGGTTTTCACAACCAAGATATTCATGTTTATTGTGACGTGAATATGCCTGGATCCAATAATGATTGTGAAGTTTTCTTATTTGGAGCTGACCCCTATCCTGAGATTAATGGAGCTGGACTATACAAAGGAACGCAGATTTTCTATGCTCCAGACGGCTTAGAATCATTCATACCTGGTGAAGGTGAAAATAATGAGTCCAAAGAGATAGCAAGATGGGGTGGATATTCTCCTGACCCTGGCACAACTTGCGGTGGAACTGTTTTCAACCACGACCATGTGATTCACAGACATCCAATTACTAATCAAATTTTACTCTACGCTTCATATTGGGACGCTGGACTTCGGATAATTGATGTGTCAAATCCACCTCCTATCCCTGATCCAAATGGACTTGTATGGCCTCAAAACAACGAGGTTGGAAGATGGATGGGATGCCCTACTGCTGATTCTGGATGGTATGGACCAGAAGGTGGTGGACATGCAGGTATGACTCCAGATGAATGGACCTCTAAATTAGAAGGGAATGGATGGATTCACTATGCTGTCCCTTATGATCATTTAATATGTAATGGAATATCTGAATACGTAGATGAATCAAAATGGCCTGCTTCTTGCGGTACTGGACCAGACGACCTTGAATACGGAGTCAATTGGAGACATTACACATTGATAGCACCCGAATATGGTTCTAACAATAATCACACTGGATATGTAAGAACAATAGACACTACCAATCCAGAAGAACCATTTCTGGTATCTGAATGGAAATTACCTGGAAAGGGCGTAAGAGATGATGGTAGTGAGCATGAACATCATTACATACCAAACATCTATATTTATTCACCACATAACGGAGATACTGGTACAAATGGTAATGTTTACTGGACACACTATCATGCAGGTGCTTGGATAACTGGCCATGATAGAATATGGGAGACCATTGAATGGAAAGATGGAATTGTGGCACCTGATCAAGGATGGCAAGCTATAGAAAAATTAGGAACAACAGATACATTAGGTTACTATTTGCCACATGGTCCTGATTGGGTTACTAATGCAACTGAGGAATTGGGATATGATATGGCTGACTGTTGGGCCTCTTGTATGATTCCTTTTGATTGGGGATTGCAATATGATCCACGAGGATATGTTTACATATCTGAAATGGTAAGTGGAATTTATGTTGTTCAATACGATGGAGATAAAGACCCAAGGTACGATTATCCACCATTGTATGAAACGTGACGTATCTCATCATTAGTACTAGTCTACGCTCAGGAAGTCGAAGCCAGATAATGGCGAAACATCTTGAAAAATCATTTGGTAAAGAAGAGGTAGAACTCTTTGATCTACAGGAGAATCCATTACCAATGTGTGACGGTGACAAATGCTATGATTTACCAGAAGTTCTTGATTTCCGAGAAAAAATTAAGGAAGCCGATGGAATCATAATGGCAACACCAGTCTACAACTTTAATGTTAGTTCAGGTGCTAAAAATATAGTTGAATTAGGGGGAAGAATGCTTTATGACAAAACATTTGGATTTATGTGTGCTGCCGGTGGGAAAAACAGCTACATGTCCGTAATGTCTCTCGCAAATTCACTGATGCTGGATTTCAGGTGCTATATCATCCCCAAATTCGTTTATGCCACTAAAAATGACTTTGAAGAAGATAAACTTGTCAATTCAGATATAAAAAGTAGAATCAAAGAGCTTGGTTCTGAATTGATAAGGGTCTCTAGTGCTTTAAGTAAGGATTAAATCACCGTCCTCTCTACAAAATCGTGAATCCCATAATTCTAGTTGTTGGTGCACGCCCGAATTTCATGAAGATAGCACCGCTGTATGACGAACTAAAATCAAGAGAATTACCAGTTCTCCTGCTCCACACGGGACAGCATTATGATGAGAATATGAGTAAAATATTCTTTGATGAACTGGAAATGCCAAAACCGGATGTTTATCTGGGGGTTGGGTCAGGCACTAATGCTGGACAAACTGCAAGAATAATGCTCGATTTTGAGAAAGTGTGTAATGAAAAAAATCCCTCCATGGTAATCGTAGCGGGTGATGTCAATTCGACTATTGCTTGCGCTTTAGTTGCGGCCAAACTTTTGATTCCTGTGGCTCACGTTGAAGCTGGGCTGAGATCGTTCGATATGACCATGCCAGAGGAGATCAACCGTATCCTGACTGACAGGATATCGGACTTGCTTTTCACGCCATCTTCGGATGCAGACCAGAATCTCGCTAATGAAGGTGTAAATGCCGAAAACATCAAACTGGTGGGAAATATCATGATTGATAGTTTATTGAATCACTCCAAAAAGTCTGAGAAGAGTGATATACATAACAAGCTGAAAATTTCCAAGGGGAATTATGCCCTAATTACCTTGCACCGGCCTTCAAATGTAGATGATGAGAATACCTTTTCAGGAATTATGGAAGCCCTGGAAACGATTGGTAAAGATATTCCAATCGTCTTTCCAGCTCATCCAAGAACCTCGAAGATGATAAACAAATTTGGTTTTGATAGTAGAATAAAACAGATTCCGAATTTTGTAGTAACTGAACCATTGGGATATCTGGATTTCCTAGCCCTGGTGAAACATGCCAAAGTAGTACTCACTGATTCCGGAGGGCTTCAGGAAGAAACGACGGCACTAGGAATCCCCTGCTTAACCATAAGAGAGAATACAGAGAGACCGATAACCGTTGATCAAGGCACGAATACAGTGGTTGGAAATTCTACTGAAAATATAGTCAAAGAATGGAAGAATATTGTTAATACAGGTGGAAAGAAAGGTAGAATTCCCGAATTGTGGGACGGGAAAACAGCAGAAAGAATTGGAAAAGCTATAGTCGAATATTTTGATAATTAACGGGAACCAAATATCGCAGTTCCCACACGTATGTGTGTAGCGCCTTCAGAAATAGCTTCAACAAAGTCACCAGACATCCCCATTGATAAACATGGTAATTCAGTCCCTGTCTTCTCCTGTAAATTATCTCGGAAATGCCTGAGTTGGGTGAAATAAGGCTTGGCTGGCTCATGAAAAGGAGGTATGGACATCAAACCCCGGATTTTGATATTAAGTAATGTTGAGACTTCCTTCACCAATGCTTCGAGATTGTCAGGTTCTACACCTGACTTGGATAATTCACCACCCTGATTGACTTGAATCAGGATATCTTGACAAACTTTTTCCTCGGAAGAGACGAAGTCTATTTTTTTGGCCAGTTTCACGGAACCAACAGAATGAATCAGGTGGGCCTTACCTACTATCTTCCGGACCTTTTTGGTAGGTAATCTTCCTATGAAATGATAATTCAATCCGGAAGGATGATAGCTAGTTTGCTTATCCGAGAAATCCTCGACATAATTCTCCCCAACATCAGTCAATCCTGCCTCGAATGCCTTCTTTATCATTTCCAGAGGTTTGGTCTTGGTAACACCAATCAGAGTTATCTCAGATACATCACGGCCAGCGGCAATCGTAGCTTCTCCAATCTTCTTGGAAATCGCATCCAGATTCTGTGCTATCATAGAATAGCCTCCAACGGGACCTGTCCTGTCAGAACCAGTAATCCTATCAAGATTGGCTGATGTATGACATATATTGTCAGAGTATTGCGGCCAAACCACAGCCACTTCTCAGGCCATTGAATTTCGGTCAATGGCTTGCCTTCGGGATAAATCCTGCTTGCAAGCGCCAAACCGATGAAAAATATGCCCAACCAAGGATTCAAGGGAAAATAATCTACCGCAATGACGGTTTCGCTCAAACCAAACCAGACCAGATTGGAATTTGATGACAATGGAATTATAAGAAGAATTAGACCTATTCCAAGCGCAAATTCAGGTTTACGTGCAACAGGAAAAGCTACGATACTAGCCAATGCCAGCAAATGTAGGACACCAAAACGAACATACACTGATGGCTCAAATATATAGGTTATAATCGTAATCACGAATGCCCAGAATATCAAACGCTTGGTCCTTCCAGAGGTCTTCGTGAAATCATATTCCAGTCGGTGCGCTAGAAAATATGAGACACCAGATATTCCAACAAATAATGAAGCTGTGATCCTGGCCAGCCACCACCACATATCACCCGTCTCGGTGTTCATTAGCCCGAAATGGTTGAGATCGGTCACAAAATTCAAGACCAGCATCAGGACCAGAGCTGTGGCCCGTAGTGAATCCAATTCGTCTACTCTCAATTAAGATCCTGCCACAATCTTGATTATATCACCGTCTTGTAGTTCATAATCCTTACCAATTATCCGCTTGCTGCGACAATCTATGGCACGTATGAAACTGTCCCCTATGTCTGTATGGACCTTATAGGCCAGATCATGAGCCGTAGATTCACGAGGAACAAGGTAGGCATCTGGTAGAACACGGCCCTGACTATCTGTAAAATGGGTCTCATCCTCGACTGGATAAACTGCAATTAGGTCCAATTTTTCCAAGACTGCAGTTTCAATACAATCCTGAACACCTGTTGAACCATTGTTCTTCAAAAACTGCCGGATAGTCTCAAGTGCCTTCTTCTGCCCATCATTCAGTTGGCCTTCATCATTTAAACTGAAATCAGAATCACCAGAATTATATGTGATTAAACCTGCCTTCGTGGCATTCTTTAATGCTAATTCGTAGTCAGCAGCGGTTATTATCGCAGACGCTTTGTCCAGTTTTTCAATATTGTCCTTTGAAGATATATCTGCTTTATTCGCTGCAATCACAATCGGTTTTCCAATCTCCTGAAGATATCCTGCTAAGGCTAACCCTTCTTCGGCCCCCCAATGCATAACTGGTTTGGAAATCTTGGCTTTCCTCAAAGATAGAATAACTTGCTCTCTGGTAAACTTCAAGCCTGCCAATCTTTCGGAAAGGAAATTCTCAATCTTCTCACCAGATTCAACGGCTCGAGCGCTACGCGACCAATTACGAACTACAATCTCGCCGATCCAATGGTGTAATTCATCTTCCAGAAATTTGATCTCATTCAAGGGGTCTACGCCTTCAACTGTATTTCCTTCCAGATCTGTCGTTCCGGAACAATCAACAATCTGGATTAGGACATCTGCCTGCCGTAGATCATCAAGGAACTTGTTACCCATTCCTTTTCCCTCATGTGCACCAGGGACCAAACCTGCAACATCGATAACCTCAATCGGAATGAAACGAATCCCATCAACGGAAAGTGAATTGTTGGGATTGGGCTCCAGTCCCAATTCCTTACTAGGACATGGTTTTCGAACATAGGCTATACCCACATTCTTGTCTATTGTGGTAAATGGATAGTCGCCAATCTGGGCTGTGGCTGAGGTAGCTGCTGTAAAAAACGTTGATTTACCGGCGTTCGGTTTTCCGACTAAACCTATCTTCATCAGAATCCGCCGACGGTTGGACCAAAACTTCCGCCCTTCGGTGGACCTCTACGCTTTCTTGTTTTTTTTTCCTTCTTTGGGGGATCAGGCTCTGGTTCTGGTTCTTCCTCAACAATTTCAGGAGCTCGAGAAGCCTCCTCCTGTCTAAACAATTTCAATTTCTCAGATGCTGAAAGTTCAGAAGGCTCGCTCTCCTCATCTTCTGGCTCTTCAGGTACTTCTGGTACATCTTCGGAAAGAACCTCTTCCATACGAAGTCTGCGTTCAGTGGATGAAGGTGGTCGTTCTGGAGGCTCGGAAGACTTGTCTGATGATTTCTCCTTAACGGAACCGATTTCACCATTACTATTCACACCTGCAACCGTCTTGCAAGAAGGACAACGGAAGGCTCCTGGTCTGGCAACCCTGACGCGGGAACCACACTGAATACAATTCAGGACCAGGGGGAAGGTAACGCTAGACTCAGTGACAACTGGTTCCATTTTAGTTTCAACTGAAGGTCGGTTATCCCGAGTTGAATAACGATAAAGCACCGCTCCGCCAACCAGAACTATCGCAACTACTGCCAGATATATCGGTAGATTGCTGACACCGGACTTCTC
Organism: Marine Group III euryarchaeote CG-Bathy1; assembly: GCA_001875425.1. Lineage (GTDB taxonomy): Archaea > Thermoplasmatota > Poseidoniia > MGIII > CG-Epi1 > UBA102. Next base: position 42,197 of record MIYU01000020.1, read on the forward strand.
AACTATAATGGACTGCTGAATTTCATTGTTAGTGGTATCTGTTTCCTCGAGCTCACCATCTACATCCAGTCGTACCATGAAAGTATGGCTACCTTCTGTGGCCTCAAAGGAGTACGAAATCAACTTGCTGCCTCCAGCTTCTATAGAATAGGCTCTATCTCCACCAATTATAGTTCCATCCAAGTATACTGTATAGTATATTGATTCAATAGGTGCATTAGCTGCAGTTATGGTAAAACGAGCCATAACATTGTCTCCTGGTTTGGGATCCGAAGGCGTCAGAATCAAATCCCGGATTCCCGCATCAGGAAGTGTTACTCCAAACAACTTGAATTGAAGAGTGGATATCTGTGAGGGATCTCCCTCGGATGCCACCGTGACGATTGCGGTCCAAGGACCATCATTACTCATAGGTACGGTCGCCTTGAGCCAATTACTTCCAGTTTCTGATATTGAAAGGGATTTAGTGCTCCAGCCAAAATCAGTAGGAGTGGCCTGGGACATCATGGTACCGGTGGCCGTTACAGAGACCGTATCATTGGTATTCCCAATATTGGTCACGTCAAATTGAAAATAGACGGTTTCCCCCGGTTGACCAGTAAGCTCTATCTCGGAAGTAACAGATGCTGAGACTCTATGAACCGAACTAACGGTTATATTCAAGGGTACGGAAACCGAGGTACCTAATGATTGAGTATCAATTGAAAGGAAATACTCTCCAGAACTGGTCCCCTCTGGAATATCGAGAGTGAAGACTATTATCTTGTTACGATCCGACAACAGTTCCACAACTGAATCAGAGAATGTGAAAGGCCAGCTTTCTGGAGCATCCGTACTGTTCATCGTTATTGAATCAATACCATTACCATTGTTGGTCAGATCCAACAACCATTCAGCACTATAACCTGGATTAACTGAAGGTGGCGTGCTTATTATTTCGACCGTTATGTTGAAATCCTGAATAACATTGACTGTAAACCACAAAGTTGACACATGACTATTATCATTATAATCGGTCACGGTCAAACTGAATAGATAATTACCTGCGGCAGTAACCTCTGGAACATTTACAGTAACTGAAAAAAGATCTGGCTCACCAACCGGGACGACCAACGTATCCTCACCTTCATATTCCTCTATGTTATCGAAGGAGACCCAGGTCTCCGCACTACCACCAATTTCGGTTATTACTCGAGAAGTAGGTACACCTGAATCAAAAAGGGACAGGATAGCAACATCGAATGAACGTGTTTCACCTTGATTCAGACCGACAGGTCCAGAACCCCATTCACTATAGGTTATCATTCCAGTAACTATGAATGATAACGTGGTTGTATCTGAGACCTCATTTCCTGCAATCCGGCTCTTGGTTGAATTTACCTGTACCAAAACCGTGCTTTCACTTCCTGGAGCGACCATCCCCGAGTTGACGAGGATCGTAATCTCTCTGGTTTCAAATCCCTCAAATGCAAATGTATCCATTTCATTCTGAATCCAGAGGCCTGAATAAGCAACCTCAAACGTGTCCGGTCCATT
>MIYU01000021.1 GCA_001875425.1 Marine Group III euryarchaeote CG-Bathy1
CCGGAGAGGGGATAAACCCATTTGATGGATCTTCTGCGTAAATTCGACATTGGATGGATGAACCTCTGAGGGCAATATCTGATTGTGTAAATGGTAATTTTTCACCTGCAGCAGTTTTCAATTGAAGTTTGACTAAATCGATACCAGTTACCATCTCTGTAACGCCATGTTCGACCTGGAGTCGAGTGTTCATTTCTAAGAAATAAAATTTTCCAGATTGATAAAGAAACTCGACTGTTCCTGCATTTCGATAATTAGCAACTTTGGCTGCATCAACGGCAGCTTTGCCCATTTTTTTTCGCATTTTATCATCGATAGCTGGAGAGGGAGACTCTTCGATAATTTTCTGATGCCTTCTCTGAATAGAACATTCTCTTTCGAATAGATGAATATTATTGCCATAATTATCTGAAAAGATTTGAACCTCAATATGCTTGGGATTTTTCAAATACTTTTCTAAGATTAAACGATCATCGCCAAATGAGTTCTGTGCCTCATTACGAGCAGCCGAGATGGCTGTTTCTAATTCTGAACTATCATGAACTACACGCATTCCCTTTCCACCCCCGCCTGCAACCGCCTTCACTAAAACTGGATAACCAATATCGGCCGCTATATCTTCAGCCACATCACCAATTAGACCGGAAAATCCTGGGATTGTAGGAACGCCTGCTTTTTGCATGGCCGCCTTAGCTGCCGCTTTGTCACCCATTGAGCGAATAGTATCGGATGTAGGTCCGATGAAGATTAATCCCTCATCTTCAACTGCCTGAGCGAAATCGGCATTTTCGGAAAGGAAACCATAACCTGGATGGATAGCTGAAGCTTTACTCTTCTTAGCTGCTGCGATAATTTTTCCAATATTGAGATAGGATTCAGAAGGAGTAGGTGGACCTAGAACTATGTGTTCATCAGCGAGTTTTACGTGGGGTGAATCTAGATCGGCATCGGAACAGACGGCTACGGTTGGTATCTCTAATTCTTGACAACCCCGAATAACTCTACAGGCAATTTCGCCTCTATTGGCAATAAGAACTTTCTTCAGCGTCATTCATCCCATGAGGGTTTGCGTTTCTCAAGAAATGCAGAGATCCCCTCTTGACCCTCCTCGCCTTTTCGTAACTCAGTTATTAATTTAGAGAGTTTTTCGTTGTAGCTATCAGAATTCCATTCCGGTAACTGTTGTAGAAGTTCTTTGATAGTGGACTGAGCCTTCGGTCCGCCAGATTTTAATTCCGAAACTAGAGCTAAAGCTGAACTGTTTAAATCATCACAAATTTCTCGAACGAGACAGATAGATTTCGCCTTATCGGGACCGAATTTAGAACCTGTAAGAAACAACTCTCTAGTATTTGGAATACCTATTCGGGAAATGACATAAGGAGAAATTAAAGCTGGAACTAACCCCATTTTTACCTCAGTAAAACCGAAGGTTGAATCCTTGCTTGCAAGTACGAAATCGCAGGCTGCTGCTAGCCCCATGCCGCCACCTAAACAGGCACCACGTACTGTAGCAATTGTAGGTACGGGACAATTAGAAACACTAAAGAACATCTCCGAAAGAGATAATGATTGCGATTCTGTAGGCTCATCGCCCATCCAAGACAGATCGGCACCTGTACAGAAATGTTTTCCAGAACCGGCTAAAATAACTGCCCTTGAATCTAAAAAATTATCATGATTTTGAAAGAAATCTGTTAAAGCAGAAATCATATTATCTTCTATTGAATTGCCTTTTTCTGGACGGTTAAGAGTGAGATAAAGGACCTCTCCTTTAGCCTCTGTAATCACTACACCCTCTTGAGACATCAATTAGGCAATTATAATGTGGTTTAAAGCCTAATTTTATCTATTAAAAACTATGAAGGATCTCTATGAGCCTCTATATCTTCTCCACCAGCAAAGGAAGCTTGAACTAGGCTGTAAAGGTCTTCCATACCTTGTCCCTCCTTAGAAGATGATGGAATAAGGTGTGATTCGAGTGTTAATGTTCTGAGTACTTTTAACATTTCAGAAGAGAGGACACCTTCCATTCCTGCACTCATATCTAAAGACATTTCTAAGATATCTAAATTAGATGCCCATTCAACTACAGAATCTACTTTTTCCTGTTCTATGAGATCGCACTTAGAGAGAACTGGAAAAAGAGGAACTGGGAAACGTAAATGAGCAGCTGAAGCGAGAAGTAACTGTGTTACAAACCCGGAAGGAGTACTAGAAAGTAGAGGATCAAAAAGCATCACCAATCCAGTTGAAGGAGAAAGGCCTCTGATGAATATATTGGAAGCCTCGCGATAGAGGAATAGTTCTGTTTGACCTGGTGCATCGACTAAAATATAATCACAATCGATATCTTTTATCTGATTTCCCAACCAGTCAATCTCTAAAGCCAATAAATCTGAACAGACTACCTGCGCACCGTTAGGTCCTAAACTGTATTCATCCATAACTTCTGCTAAAGTGAATCTTTCTCTGACATCTATACCGACTTCATAAGGTACAGATTCAGCACCCGGATCTAAATTAACTGTAACAGCCTCATAACCATTAGCAGTCATCCAATCTTGAAACGATGCAACGAGTGTTGACTTACCCGCGCCTGCCGGTCCTACAAAGTAGAGAAGTGCAGTATGTGCCATTTATTCAAACTCTTCTTCTAACTAATGAAACTATTAACAGTAGAAGTACAACAGAAATCAAAGGTGGTGCAGGGATAAGGCCTGCTTCTTCTTCGGAGCCGTCATTAGTACTGGTACTAGTTTTTACTAATCCTGAAACTAAACGATTATTGTATTCATTGTATTCATTGATTAAATTTGTAGGGTCGATATCTGCGACTATTACGTATGAACCTGAAGGGGCAGTCCATTCAAATTCTAAAATCTTGGATTCTCCAACATTCATACCTCCAATCACCATTACAAGTCCTAGATGTTCAACAAAGGTCTCACTTTCAGACAGAGCCCCTAAGGCGAAATCACTAACATAAATAGAAACATTCACGAAAACGTTATCTAAATTTGAAAGTTCACCTGCAGGATAATCTATCTCGACATAGACTATATTGATACCTACTTCACCGGGTTCGGCATAAACATCAATAATTCTAAGATCGGTAGTGAACGTATTGACGAAAATAGAACCACCTGCACAATCACCACCATCATCCCTGTAAAGTGTTGGATTATTTGCAAAACAGACTATATCATTTGAAAGATTGGCATTGAGACCGGAGAGCCAAGAAGTGTCTAATTCGATATACACGTCATACTCGCCAGCAGAAATTCCAACAGGCTCCCACAATATAGTAATGTCAACAAAAACAGATTCGTTGCCATCTCCAGTTAAACTGACATAAGGAATACCGGTACTGTCTACTCCAGTTGTACAATCACAAAGGAGAGTTGTCTGATAATTACCTCCATCGACTATCAATTTGTAACCTGTAAGTGCAGAATTGGCATAAGCTCCAAAGTATACATTATGTTGAGCACCATCAGCTAAGAAATCCATACCAACCCGGAAATCAAGATGATGATCGTTGCCGAGAAGTGCCTCTTCTTCTGCAAGTGATAAATTGCTAATCCAAGTATCTATAACCGTAACGGCGTAGACTTCGAATCTCTGACAATTATCTTCTTGACCTTGAAGTTGCCAATCACAAACACCTTCAAAAATTTCAGTAATTTCATCATCAGCATCCACTGAAAGATGGAATTCGTATCGCTTTTCCTGTTCGAAAGTATAAGAATATTGAACCAAAATTGATTCGCCCATAGCTATAGGGCCGCTAAGAGAGATTTCATCTATTTCTGCCTGATATTTGTCTTGTATTTTTAAAACAAAAGATTCATTGGAAAAAACATCCCTGTAGCCTTCATTTTTGATAGTGAAATTAATAATACTATCAACACCTACCATCGCGAAACCGTTAGTTGTGGTTGGAGAAACATCCATAACTGGAATGAAATTTGAAATTTCTGGATAGATTACTAAATCTGGAATAATCGGCATGACTTCGAAAGGACCTAATGTAAACATATTATTCTCATTAGGAGGTTCGTCGTCGTCATCCCACTCAACTATGTGCGTATATGTATCATTAGTAGCTGGATTGACTGTAGCAGTGATATTGTACAATCCTTCTTCTTCTGGAACCCACTCATAAGCGAATAATAGCGGTTGATCTTCAAAGCCTATGTTTTTGAGTAATGGGTTGCCATCTGGGCCTGGAATTACTATATGACCGCTTGTGGCATCAGTAGGTCCATCTATATCTAGAGTAACACATACGTTTTCAGCATCTAGAGTGCCTAAATCGGTTTGATCCACCCAAACTTCTAACGTTGTTGTATAATTTTGAACTGCAACCTCTGAAGCAGTATTAAATGAAGAAATTTGTAAATCAGCTTTTCTTTCAACTAACTGAAGGAAATGATCGTTTGTCTTGAAGAATGAAAATTCATTGTTGAACTCGTCCTCTTCATCCAATACATCTGTAGAATCTAAAATTAATTGTAAATCCCAGTAGCCTGGAGTATTGGGTGCATCCCATTCAACTACAAAGAAATTGTCGACTGGTTGATCTCTTTGAGGACCTGCCACCTCTAGTTCATCTGTAAATGGTTGAAATTCACCTGCAGAACCCCACTCATTACAATTAGCTTCCGATGGATCTTCTTCGGAATCTACTTCACCGCAGAAACGGGTTGAAAGTTCTACGCTAGCATCTGCAAGATTGTGGGTTGTATAACTGCCATCATTTCTAACTTTGAATAGAATGTAAGTAGTAGTTCCAGAGATACATGGCTTGCCGTCATGACCGCATTCCATATCTCCTGGATATTCAACGCCGTCATCCCCTTCAGGACTGGTAGCTGCAGTAAATGGCTTAGGATTACTGTGAATAGGACCTGTTAAATCAGATAGTTCACAGAAATTAGAATTTCTATTGAATAAACATATCTCGATAGAGTGTTCATTATTGCTTTCGTCAGATTCAGAAACGTCATCGTTTGCATCTATAATAAAGGTGAATGTGTAGAAACCGTCATCCATACCAGATACAGGGATGCCCCATGTTACTTGTGTAAGAGCCGGTTTATCAGGATCAGTTGGAGCTACATAGTAATAATCGACTCCATCTTGATCGATAGAAGAAGATGGATATTCTGGATTTATATTTCCATCAAAATTGCTTTCATTAAATTGGTCACCTTCATTTGGAGATAAATCCCCATCATGGAAAAAGAGACTGAATTTCATAGGAGTTATGTAAGCTGAAGCGCTACTGACATCACCGTTATTCCCGTATTCGATATCCAAACGTAAAGTATCTCCAGCCTCGAACTTTGAAGAAGAATCGTATTCTCCGTTGTCATCATTAAGAACAGATGTGGCCAGATTGTGTACATATAAATCAGAATTACCGCTAGCAGGTTCAACTGAAAAGCTGGAAGATAAATGGTTGTTATTATTTTCTCTAACTTCTTCGACTTCGTTGTCCGGATCTAAATAAGCTCGAACTGAAATTGGTCCTTCTTCTGATATTGCTATTGTGAACTCGATGTTAGTGAATGCACTGTTGTCGCTATCGTAATTGTCATCACTTCCATCGCCATCTAAATCTCTAGTTACTTCATTCCAATTAGCATCTTCGTTACATTGTTCTGAACATGTTTCGATGGCAATTTGGAATGTGCCTGGCTCGCCGCTATTTATCTTATACCTTAACTGATATTCTCTATCTTCATCAACTTTTGGAGGAGGATTATGGCCCTCTTCTTCATTGAGTTTGATATGAATGAGCTTAAGGTCGATTGTCACGTCAGACTGTGCAGATGGTGCAATTGCCAAAGTAGATGTCACTAGAATGGCCATCACAATATACGCGAAGCGTTTTTGTAAAACAACTGAATCCATACTTATCAACATGTTACGAGGGGGGGTGTTATTATATAAATTCTCTTCAAAACAGCTTTTCGGTTTATCTATACGAATCTGACGCAAATATTGAATCTACGGGCTAAAGCATAAAACTACATCTCTAACTATAAGAGAATGCAATATGATATACAGGGGAATCCTGATTTTGGAGAAGTTACTGTAAGATTAGAACCTGGAGAAAACATCTATTCTGAATCGGGTGCAATGACGAGGATGTCGGCAAATACTGAAGTTGAACGAAAAGTTATTGGAGGGATGCTTAAGGGATTATTCAGAAAAGCTACTACTGGTGAATCGTTGTATGTTGGTAATTTTAGTAATCAGCAGGGTGGTGAAGTATCGTTTGCACCAAGTATGCCCGGTACGGTGATGCATAGAAAAATGACTGGTGACGAATTTTACCTAACGGCCGGTTCATTTTTGGCGTGTACACCCGATGTAAATTTAAGTACGCAATTTGGAGGAATGAAAGCGATGTTTTCTAAAGAAGGTGTATTCTTGATAAAGGCGAGTGGAAATGGTGATTTATTCTTCAACTCGTATGGCGGAATTATAGAGAGAGATCTTAACGGACCATTCACAGTTGACAATGCTCACGTTGTTGCATGGGAACCGACTCTCGATTACAAAATAACAGGAATGGGAAATCTAAAATCAACTTTTTTGTCAGGAGAGGGACTTGTAATGAAATTTAATGGACATGGAAAAATATACCTACAGACAAGAACTGTACCTGCATTAGTTGACAGACTTTCACCATTATTGAGGCCATAAAATGGAAGTAGAGATAAAAAATAGAGGAGCATATGGTTCGGCTTTGGTCAAGATTAGTGGTGATGAGGAATTCTTCTCTGAAGCTGGTAAAATGTACCGAGCTAGTGACAATGTCAAATTTGAAACTACGACTAGAAGTGAAGAAGGGACTGGATTTTTCGGAAAATTGAAGAAGGGAATGAAATCTGTATTGGCTGGTGAGAGTTTCTTCATGTCGAGTTATACATCTGTTGATGGCAAAGAAGCTGAAGTTGGAATAGCACCTACAATGCCTGGAGAAGTACATCGTGTCGATGTCGGTGCAACAAATTGGATATGTGCTGGTGGATCATTTTTGGCAGCTGGTGGTGGAGTCAAAGTTGATACTAAATATCAAGGAATAATAAAAGGAATGTTCTCAAAAGAAGGGTTGTTCTATTTGAAAACTTCAGGAGATGGGCCATTGATAGTTAGCGCTTATGGAAGAATAACAGAGATTGAAGCTAAAGATGGAGTGTCTATTGATAATGGACATATAGTAGCATTTACCGAAGGATTAGAATATACCGTGAGTAAAGCAGCGAAAGGATGGATGAACTCTATGTTATCTGGAGAAGGATTGGTTTTGACTTTTAAAGGAAGTGGAAAAATACTAGTTCAATCACACGATATGGAGAGATTTGGTAGGGCAGTTGGGCCGAAACTACCACCGAAGGAGGCCTAATGAAATACGAAATATTAACTGGACCGAGTTACGCGCTTGCTGAAGTTGAATTGAGTGAAGGCGAGAAAATAGTAACGGAACCTGGTGCGATGGCTTGGATGGATGATAACATAGAAGTAGAGACTAAAATGAAAGGTGGACTTTGGGCAGGAATTAAAAGAAAGGTAGCTGGAGAATCATTCTTTCAGAATACCTATGTCTGTAATTCAGGAAGAGGTAAGATTGGTTTGGCCCCTGGAATTGCTGGAGATGTTGTAGCAATAGATATTGATGGAGAAATTTTAACCGAAAGAGGTGCTTACATGGCATCGGCAGGAAATATAGAAGTCAGCGCAAGTTGGGAAGGGTTTCAAGGAATGTTCTCAGAAGGATTAGTTGCTCTTAAAGCCAGAGGAAATGGAACGTTGTTTTTCAATGCCTATGGAGACATACAAGAGATTGATGTTAAGGGCGGATATGCAGTCGATAACGGTTATGTTGTTGCTTGGGAACCGACTTTGAATTATTCAGTTAGTACTGCTGGAAGAGGGTTGAAAAATTTCCTATTTGGAGATCAATTGATAACTCGTTTTGCAGGACATGGAAAACTTTGGGTACAGTCAAGAAGCACGCATAATTTAGTTAGTTTTTTGCACCCATTTAGACGAGTAAAACCTAGAAATAATGGATGAATTTGATTTAGAAGTAATATCTTGTAAGAGTTGTAAGAGATTGATTGAATATGCTGATGATGTTAAAGAGAATGGCAGAAAGGCAGGATATGAGAAAGAAGAATACTGGTGTAAACCTGTACCTTCGTTTGGCCCAATAAATGCTGAATTGTTAATTGTTGGACTCGCTCCAGGAACGCATGGAGCAGGAAGAACTGGAAGACCGTTTACAGGAGACTATGCGGGTGAATTACTATATCAAACTCTTTATGATTTCGATATGAGTAATAAATCTGAATCATTGAATAATGGGGATAATCTTGAATTGAAAAATGCTAGAATATCTAATGCCGTAAGATGTGCCCCTCCGAACAATAAGCCAACAACAGAAGAAGTTAATAATTGTAGTAATTTCTTAATAGAAGAGATCTGTATGATGAAAAATTTGAAATCTATTTTAGCATTGGGAGGTTTAGCGCATCGAGCAGTGTTGAGAACGATGTCTTTGAAACAGAGTGAATACCCGTTTAGCCATGGTGCTGAGCATGAGCTTGATGGAATAGAATGGAAGCTTATTGATTCATACCATCCAAGTAGATATAACTTGAACACGGGACGCTTGAATGCAGAAATGTTCAAAGACGTGTTTGAAGTTTTGAAAAGATAGGTATAGCTTTTGTACCCGTGTTGAATACAGTACAGTAAATATGGAAAAAAGAAATTTAGAAATTGGAAAGATTGTCATATTCTTACTTATGATTGGAGCAGGGGGTCGAATCGTACTGAATAGTTACCCAAACATAGAGACGGTCATGGTATCTGTTTTTCTAGCTGCAATACTCTTACCTAGACATCTTTCAATAATAACTTCTTTAGCTATAATCGTACTGAGTGATTGGTATTTGGGATACCTTCCAGACTCGGGAAATATTCTAGCATCGATAATTGTGTTTACTTATTCTGGATTTCTATTAGTTAATATTTTTGGAACAAAGATTCAAAACTGGATATCTGGAAAATTCGGAAGCGGTACCGTTCTAAAATTTAGTGGTGCAGGGATTTCTTTTGCGTTGATATATGACATATGGACTAATTTTGGTGTATGGTTTTTGAATTATGAACATACATTGGAAAACATGATTACAGTGTACATGTTAGGAATTCCATTTATGCTCTATCATATGATGTCTAGTGTAGCTACATTTACAATGATAGGCATTCCTGTCTACTATGGACTCTCACAAACTGTTGGTGAAGAGATTGTTGTAGAACGAAAAGAGATTTCGAAAAGAGTTTAAATTTAGCCCACTATAGGAGAAGGCGGGAGAATGTACGTGATTGAGGTTTTATTGTGAGGAAAGAAATCTTTGTTGGTTTGATTATGTTATTGAGTTTGGTTCCTGCCAGCTCACAAGCTTACCCTCAATTTGAACCTTCTTATTTCGATAAAGATGGCGATGGAATAGATGATAGATTATATCCATTAATAGATAAGGAAGAAGATTTGAATATTTTTTTAGTATTCAATCAAAAGCCTGATGAAACACAGTTAGAAGAATTGAGAGTACTTGGATTAGAACCTGATTTTGTTTCGAAATATATACCAACTATGATATTCTATGATCTGCCTTATTATTATATCCCAGATTTGCTCCATATTACTGATTTAAAACTGATAGAATGGCAGAGTATCTATTATCCACTACTAGATACCTCGGTACCGGGAATATTGGCAAGAGGTTCTGAAGAATATGGAGACGGTGCAGCAGAACTTGGGCTGACCGGTGAAGGAATTAACGTAGCAATCATAGATACTGGTGTAGATAATTCTGGTTTTGGACAGGCACATGAATCGCTTGATGATATGGATGATGACCCACTAACTGATGATCCGAAATTTATTGCCGGTTGGCAACCGTATGCATATTGTGTTCAAGAAGGAGATTTTAATTGTCCAGAAGATGGATCAAAGGACCCAGATGACAGAGCAGGACATGGCACACATACAGCATCAACCGCCATAGGTACTGCGGGAGAAACGAACTACTGTGATGATAATTGTTCTGGAGTTGCACCGGGTGCAAGATTGATAGATGTGAAAGTTTTATCTGATCTTGGAGCAGGTGGATACCTCATAGAAGGATTGGAATGGATAATTGATAACAAAGATACTGATTGGGAAGATGATGGTCCAGAAAATGATGGAGTGGATGTAATATCTATGTCATTAGGTTCAGGAGGTACAGATGGTTCTGACCAAGCTTCACAGATGACTAATGCTGTTGTCGCAAATGGAATTGTGGCTGTTGCAGCAACGGGTAATGATGGTGATCAAGATATAGGATCACCGGCAGCAGCAGACTACGCCATAGCTGTTGGTGCAATGGATAATAGAAATACCATCTTACGAGATGACGATGAATATGATAGTTATAGCAATTACGGACCAAGACAGGATGATGGAGATGAAGATGAATGGGACGAAATGAAACCGGATGTAATGGCCCCTGGAACTGGGATAACTGCAGCTCAAGAAGGTTCGACTTCGGGAGAAAGTACGCAAACCGGAACATCGATGGCATGTCCGCATGTTGCTGGTGTTGCAGCACTTATGTTGGAATTTGATGAAAGTCTAAGACCGACAGGAAATGGAGGAAATAGTAGTGATAACTATGAAGTTTATGATAATCCTGTTCAATTTGCAATGAGAGATTTTGCAGATCGTGGTTTTGATCCAGATAATGCGAATAATACCCATTACGCAAACAAAACAGGATGGGGATACATTAACGCATATGATTTGTTTGGATCACAAGAACCTGATTTAGAAATTAGAAGTGTAAATGTAGATCCGGACGAACCTAGATGGGGAGATGAACTGACCATAAATGTAACTGTAAGAAATAGAGGATTAGAAGACATATCAAGTTTCTCAATTAGAATGCGTGTTGATGGAATGATTTATCAGACAGATTCTCATGGTTCAGTGGAAGCAAGACAGGCAGAAACATTAACTTACAATTGGGAACCGCCGGAAGGAAATTTTACATTAAAGTTTGAATTATATGGTATAAATCCAGAAGATGCAAATTCTGACAATAATGAAAAAGAGATAGAGGTTGGAATTGGACCAGCAAGAGAAGATTTGAAACTGAAAAATTTGAATTTAGACCCTTCGAATCCTGAAGAGGGGGAAACTGTTACTTTAACTGCTGAAGTGGAAAATATTGGAACTGATAATGTTACAGAATATAGTATTACATTCTACGATGGTAATGAAGAGATAGAAGAGTTTGAGAATGAAGAAACGCTAGGCTCTGGAAACAGTACTACGTACGAAACGGAATGGGTGGCTACAGATGGAGAACATGACCTAAGGGCTGTTGCACGAAACGATAATGATCCCAACAATGATAACAATGAATATACTCGTGAAGTTAACGTAGGAAGTGGTGGAAATAATAATGGAGGCAATCAAGGAGAGGCCAATTTCTATCTGAAAGATTTAGATTATCAAACACCAGTAGTGAATGAAGATACTTCAGTTAGAGTAACTGTAAAGAATATAGGAGATGCATCTGGAACTGCGAATGTAAAATTGAGAGTGGATGGTCAAGACATAACTCAACGAAATCAGGATTTAGATGAAGGGGAAGAAAAAATGGTAGAATTTATCTGGAGACCGGATAATTCAGGAGATACGACAATAGAGATAACGGCAGGAGACTATTCAATAAACGAAGACGTCTATGTAGAAGATTCAAAGATAGCAGAAATAGAGATGTCACCTTCACAATACGAAGTTGATACAAGTGGAACGAACGTATTTCAAGTAACTGTAAAGAATCTCAGATCGTCATCTCTAGACTTAGATTTGAGGATAGATATTTCGAATCAAATTCTTACGGCGTGGATAGGTACAGTTCCACAGACTATAGACGGTAATAGTGAATGGAATGGTGAATTAATGATTACAGCGAAAGATAATATTGACGTCGGAAATTATCCACTAGAAGTATCGATATACCGAGATGGAAAATGGATTGATTCTGCAATTTCAGATGGAATTCTAATTGTTAAATCAGATACAATAGAAATTAATTTGACCCCGGGAAGTTACTTTGAACTATCGATGGATATTTTCAATCCTATGAGTTCTGGAACAACGATAACAGTTACTGCAGAAACCCCTAGTGGAATATCTGTTCTTTACAATAATATGCCGACCTATTCAGAATACGTTGAAGGCGAAGGGATTAGGACTGTGACTGTTAAGATTACAGTTGATAATGTAGGTGCGCCGGCCGGAAATAATGAGATTGAAATTAAAGCGAATGGAGGTTCGTTTGCTGGAATGGCCACTGTGAATGTAATACTACCTGGTGGGGAAGAAGAAGGGGACGAAGAATCTATGATGATGACTATAGCAATAGCAGTTGGAGTTATTTTGATAATAGGTTTAGCAGCTTATTTCTATAGAAGAGATGATGATGAATATGAGTATTATGATGATGACGAAGAATATGAAGAAGAATGGTGATTAAGCCTCTGAACCGATTGCTTCTGAAATATTTGTAAACCCTTTCTCTTTAATTTTATTACGAAGGCCACTGACGATTTCATTAGTAATGCTTGGACCTTCAAAAACTAATCCAGTATAGATTTGAAGTAAAGAAGCACCTGCAGTTATTTTATTCCAAGCATCATCAGAATTCATAATTCCACCAACACCGATAATTGGTAATTTGCCATCGGTTTTATTGAAAATATGCCTAATTAATTCTGTACTTTTATCATTAAGAGGTGCGCCGCTTAAACCTCCGACTTCTGAAAATATTTGTTCAGTTTGAGGTGTTGAGGTTGGGCGTGTAGTAGTAGTGTTAGTTGCTACTATTCCATCTATTTTAGCAGTAGAAGAGGATAGGATATTGTCTAAAGCTTCGGAGGATAAATCTGGAGAAATTTTGATAAGAATTGGTTTTGGATTTAGAGAATTTTCCTCCCCTTTTCGTTTGTTGATTTCTGAACAATCATCGATTATCTGATTTAATGCTGAATTTGATTCTTGTATATCTCTTAATCCTGGAGTATTGGGTGAACTTACATTAATTACAAAAAAATCTCCAGCATTCCAGAGTAGATCTATTGATTTTGAATAATCTGTAGCGGCATCTTCTAGGGGAGTAACCATTGATTTAGCGAGATTAATGCCTACTGGATTTTTAGGCCAAAGACCTCGCGCCTTCCATTCATCTAAAGTGTTTGACATACCTTCAGCACCGGGATTATTGAACCCCATACGGTTGATTAATGCCCGTTCTGAATTTACTCGAAACATTCTAGGCTTTTTATTGCCGTTCTGAGCATGAAAAGTTACACCTCCTAATTCTGTGAAACCGAAACCTAAGGAAGGCCAAGCTGGTACGGCTGATCCGAATTTATCGAAACCGGCAGCCAAACCTAAAGGATTGGGAAATGTAAGACCGAAAACAGTTGAAGATAAATCTTTAGTTGAATATAATTGACGAAGGATGGCAGTTCTTCTCTTTGATTGACTAAAGAATTTTAGAAGATTGATAATTCTATCATGAGCCTTCTCAGAATCCTGAAGAAAAGTTACTGGGCGAATCAGATTTCGGTATAAGCTACCCATTCTAAAAATGATACTTAAGAGGCTAAGATTTAAGGATAACCCTAAAGTTTCATTGTTTTGAAAAACCAAGTACCGATGAAGATGAGAACTAAACAGAGGGAAGACAGTACAATGAAATCTTCAAATAAACCGAATTCCTCAAAAATCTCGTTAGGAATTAAAGTAAACCTAATTGCATCTACAGCGTAACTGACTGGATTTGCCACTGCAGCATAATATAGAGTATCAGGAAGATTTTTCTTTAAGAATAAAGCACCACTTAGAAAATACATTGGAAAAACGACTAAGCTAGTAACTAAACTGAAACCTTCAGTAGATTCCATTCTAGACCCTATGATTAATCCTATGGAAGTCATTGCCACAGCCAAGAGAAATAAGAAAAGGTATGTTAAAAGTAAAGATTTTGGCGTATAAACTAAATCTGGAAAGATAAAATATCCTAAGAAAAGGATTATCGATACTTGTATCATTGAATCAGTAACGCCGCCCAATACCTTACCGATGAAAATGGAAGAACGATTCAATGGCGAGGCGAGAACTTCCTTTAGAAAATCAATTTTACGATCCCAAACGATGTAAAGGCCGTAAAAAACTGATTGGAATAATACAGTCATGCATAAAATTCCAGGGAAAATGAAGGAAGGATAATCGACCCCTCCAAAACTTTCGCTGTTATCTATAGAAGCCCCTATTCCTTTTCCAACTATTAACAGCCACAAGAGAGGAGTAAGAACGGACCCTATAATTCTAGAATACTCCCTGAAATAGACTTTCAACTCCCGTAACCATATTGCATAGATACCTACCAAATCGTTCATTTGTTCACATTCCTAACTCTTAACATATGAGCTGATGGTTTTTCGGCGCTTTCTTCCCTTATGTCGTGACCAGTGTAATGAAGAAAGACGTCGTTTAGTGTTGTGTTACGGACGTCGAATGATTTTATTTCTCCAACTGCAGAAAAAAGTGTAGGAAGATTATGAGCGACATCTTTGACTGCAACATCGAGCCTGTTATTGCGAGATTCGCATCTACTTACAAAGTCCAAAGAATTTATCTTATCTACTAAACTGTCAGAATCTGAAACTTCTAATTGAACGGTATCTCCGCCGACACCGTCTTTAAGATTTTTAGGAGTATCCATTGTGATGATTTTTCCATAATCGATAATAGCTAACCTATCGCAGAGACGGTCGGCCTCTTCCATATAATGTGTAGTGATGATAATGGTAACTTTGTTATCCTTGACTATAGATTCGATATGTTCCCATATCTTTTGTCGAGCTTGAGGATCTAAACCTAAAGTAGGTTCATCCAAAAATAGAACATCTGGATGATGCATCAGACCTCGTGCTATTTCGAGACGTCTACGCATTCCTCCTGAATATGTTCTAACTAAATCATCAGCACGATCTTGAAGACCGACTAAATCCAAAGATTCAGTTATACGAGATTTGATATCACTACTAGGAACGCCATACATTAGACCATGAAGATAGAGATTCTCTCTTCCAGTTAAAATATCATCACTAGAAGGATCTTGAAAAACGATACCGATTTTATTACGAACTTTAGCAGGCGATTGAATAACATCGAAACCAGCTACTGAGGCTTTTCCTGAAGTGGGTGAGAGTAATGTTGAAAGAATAGATATGATTGTAGTCTTACCTGCGCCATTAGGACCTAAAAGACCGAAGATTTCGCCTTCTTTGATATTGAAATCTACACCGTCAACGGCCTTAATCTTATCGAAGTGTTTTGTTAAGTTCTCAACAGATACTGCAATAGACATAGTACTCCTGAAATAAGACCGATAATAAGAATGTGTGTTACTCACCGTCTTCAAAAGAAGAGCTGAAGGCGAGATAGATACCAACGCCTGTTAAAGGAATACTAAAAATTAGAGAGAGAAAAGAAGCGTCTGGCAAATGAAACCAAGAGAGTAATAATGTTAAACCTGAAACTAAAAATATCGCAGAAAGTGAACGCCTCAACATAATTGATTAGCCGCAGTAGTGAATGGTAGCTTAAATTCTATTGTCTATAACTGAACTATGCCAAAAGAGGTTACGGTCATAATACCGACACTGAACGAAGGTGAATCCATAGGAGCTACAATCGAATCGATACCATCAAATGTCCCTGGAATGAATATAGGGGTTTTGGTAATTGATGGGAATTCTACAGATAATACTGTAGAAGAAGCAGAGAAGAGAGGAGCAAGAGTTATTACGGAAAAACGAAAAGGTTATGGACGCGCATACAAAACTGGATTCAAAGAAGCGAAAACAGAATTTATTGCAACAATGGATGGTGATACGACATATCCTGGAGATGAGATACCGAGAATGGTAGAGATGTTGGAAACTGAGAATTTGGATTTTATATCTTGCAATAGGTTACAAAAAATGGATAAAGGCGCAATGTCTTTTAGCCATAGAGTTGGGAACTGGGGGCTTACCTTTTTCACGAACTTATTGCATAGAATAAAAATTGGCGATTCACAAACTGGGATGTGGATTTTCAGAAGAGAGATATTGGATAAAATAAATTTAACAAGTGATGGGATGCCTCTATCTGAAGAGATTAAAATTGAAGCTTGGAAAAATAAGGATATAAAATGTTTAGAAGTTCCTGTAAGGTATCGCATACGAGTTGGAGAAGTGAAACTTAATACTTGGAATGATGGAGTGAAAAATCTCTGGTTTTTGTTTACCAAGAGATAATGAAATCTAATGAATAGACTAGACTATTACTTAGCTATAAATCACGGATATACACATGCAGTAATACTTGGAATACCTATATTGATACTAGGATTAGCAAATGATACTGATGAAACTATACGCTTGATAAGTTGGTTTTCACTTGGAGGAATAATGTATGGATTCGGTGCCATTCCATCTGGATGGTTAGCAACTAGAAATGCATATGCTACTTTGAATGGAGGGTTATTTCTCATAATAATTGGATTACTCTTAGCAGGTATACTAGAGGAAAAATACATTGGACCTGCATTTGTAATCATAGGAACAGGATTATCTGCATACCATCCAACGGGAATGGCAATATTGGCTGAGATCTATCCTGAAAATACTGGAAAGGCACTGGCACGAAATGGTATTGGAGGGAATATAGGACAGGCAGCCGGTCCTGTAATCGCAGGAGCTTGGATATTCTTGGGACCTGAAAATATATTTCTAATTTTTGCAATTCTAGGAGTATTTACCATGGCTTCAGGAATAGGTACTGTGCCTTCGCTAACGAAATCGAAAGCCGGTGATTTGAAATCGATACTGACTCTGTTTACGACTGCGATAATATTACTTCAAATAACGAATGTTCTGAGTGGATTGGCATTTCGAGGTGTAGTAGTAATGAGTCCTGATGAGATAGATTTTTTCCTACAAAAAACTCCAGAAGAAGCGGCTAAAATATCAGCCATAATGATAAGTTTAGCAACGATAGCAGGCATATTTGGAAACATAGCAGTTAGTAATGTAATAGATAAACGTGGACCGCCGTATGTGATGTTCATAACCAGCCTATTCGTCCTTGTCGGAGTACTAATTTTTTCTATGGCACTTACTGAAAAAATACCGGGTGGACTGAGTCTAGTAGCACTCGGTATGATTATTTTTGGAATGGCAACATATGGTTTTCAACCGGCATCAAATACATATCTTGCTCAGCAGACAGAAGTTGGTGGTAGAGCCACCCTATATGGGGTGACTTTTGCACTTAGGTTTGGATTATCCTTTGGTGCGCCATTAATGATTGTCCTTCTAAAAGATATAGAAGGAACGATGATAATGATTGGATTCTCAATTCTAGCTTTAATCTCAGCTATTGCAATATTCAAGATAAAATAAATTAGTCGCGCTCTAGAAAGAACCAATCCCAATAAGAACGACCGTCATACTCATTGTTATCCAATTCTGAAGCACAGTTTGTATTAGATAATGATGAGCAGGAATCGTTTGCAAAAGTGTTTGTGAAGTGAATCTTTATACTAAAATCAGAGTCTTGATTCTGACGTATGTCATCGGCCACTAAATCTATCGTATAATCTTCTCCAACACCGTTGTATACTTGGCTATCACCATCTACACTCCATGAGTATGAATCCCTAGATATGTTGAAATAGATGCGCTGCGCAAGATATTGTTCATTGTCCCAATTCGATGGACGGTCTTCTGTAGGACTGCATTGTGGATTATCATCATTCCAATAACAGGAATCCCATTTGTGTTCATCATAATTATCATCACTATTATGATCGGTGTAGAAGATATCCATATAGCCGAAACCGAGTGGACTGACTCTTGGAGCTAAAGAATTTGAAGCATCAGAAGTGAAACGTAGAGTTACTTGCGGAACATCATTGTTGGTCATTTGATATTCTGGATCCCCATAACTACCGCCATGATAATTCATGACACCTTCTACGAATTGTCCGTTTCTAGCTACGAAAACTTCAGCAGAATCTGAATTACCGCCGACAGATACTTTTACTTTATAATTACCATTATTAACGAAAAAATCATCTATTTCGACTTTTGCCTTTGAACCCTCTCCTGAACGTGCTTCTTCGTAAGCGAAACTGCCAGTAGTTCTAACTTTTCCATCATATGATATCTCATAATCGACTTGATCGACAGAGCGCCAGCCTAGTGTTGGTGCTGTGATGTATACTTTGAGAACTAATTCATCATCTAAAGTTCCAAAATCATCTGGATTACTGGAACCTAATGGAAGGATTTCGAGATTAATCTGACCGATTCCTGGATAAAAACCGACACTACTAGAAATTAGTGAAATAACTAAAAAGAGAACGAAAAATAGAGAACCTCCTACTTTAACATTCTTGGCAGGATATCCTAATATTGAATCCGTACCCACTTCCTCATCTGTATCTGTAAATTCAGCATCTTCCACAAAATCGTCATCATTCATTATCTATTTTGATGAGGATGTGGTTATTATACCTTGCGGAAAAGAAATAGTGTCTAAAGTTGTTCTCTCTTACGATATCGAGTTGCATAACCTGTAATTCTGTTGCGCATTACGATACTAGAGACATCAGTGAGCTCACTTACAATGGTTTTGTTATGTTCGAAATCATCGGTAAAACGATCTGGATATTTCTCAACAAGCTCTATTGCGACTCGTTTGATGTAGGTCGGTCTGACGTTACCCATAATATGGCTCGAAAAAGAAGATGTATATATAATCAACGCAGCAAAATGCATATAATCTGAACTTTGTGCACAAATATGCTTCATGAAGCCTCAAGAATCCGGAAATTAGCGGTTTTCACTAGAGAGGGGACTCGTTTAGGAATGGTGCATGATGTGCTATTCGATACAGCTACACGCAGAGTCTCTGCACTTTACATTACTGGAACGAATAAGAGAAAGGTTCCGAATGGAACCAATATAATCATACCTTATAGATGGGTTCAAGACATCAATGATGTAGTCATCTTGAAATATTTTCCAGATGATTTGGAAGAAGAAGAACCTGATGATGAGATAGAGTTCGAGTAGGTATCTAATTAGAATAACAAAATCTATGGGCCTGTGGGGTAGTTTGGCATCCTTGTGGCTTTGGGAGCCATAGACTCCGGTTCAAATCCGGGCAGGCCCACCATTGATTTAACCCCAAAAGAGAAAAATGTAGGAGATTATTAGAGCCGGGATGGCGCTGTATAATGTAGCTATAATCGCCATTCGAGGAGTTAGAGCGATAGCTGGAAAGAGAGCGTCACCATCGTTAGAGATGGCATTTCCGATTAAAGCAGCGAATGGAATGATTCCATTAAGATAGAGTGTTGTAACTAAAATCTGAGGACCGCAACCTGGAACGAATCCTACTAGAATAGCCAAGAGAGGAACAACAATCCAAGCTGCATCTGCGAGACCGGCTAGATCTAAATCGAAAAAGGCGAAAGCGTACTCATATGCTAGATAGGCTACGATAACCCAAGCAGTTACGAATGAGGTTTCCTCAGTAGCGCGAGTGAATGGGTGATCTTTGTGAACTGTCACAGCACTGACCGGTGAGATGGCCCAGACACCTACAGAGAGTGCAGCACCACCTAGACCGATTGCTAGAACGATAGTACCTAATGAATGTAAATCGTATTGTAGGAGTTGCATGGAACCCAAAATAAGGCCTGGAAAAGCGATGAGCATGTAGAGTTTATCTCGATTACGTAATCTTCCGATTACTCTATGTCCTAAGAATTTAACATCGGAACTGTAAAGGTCACCGCGATGAAACCTATCTACCAACCAACCACAGATAACTGCTGCAGTGATTGAGATGGCCATCACTTTCACATAAGTTGTAGGCTCTTTTGCAAGAAGAAGGAAAGCAGCATCACCCATAGTTCCAATCAAAGCAGCGACCATCGCACCGAGAGTGATGTTTCCACGAGCGAAAGCGGTGATGACGACTACTGCACCCCCACAACCGGGAAGAGCACCTAGACAACTAGCAGTTGGGACTTGCCATACGCCACCTTTCTCCATAACCTTACCGACATCGATGTTGAAAAAGCGTTCCAAACCGAAAAAGAAGAGAAGAGTAGCAGCGACGAAAACAGAAACTTGAGTATATGCATCGAAAATTGAAAGGCGAGTAACTTCGCCCAGTTCACCGGGATAGACAGCTGCAATGAAGAGTAAACCTGCAGCGATTATACGGCGATAACGTTCCTTGAATAAATTCTCTGTGTCACCTATATCTAAATCTAATGAGGTTTTTTTCGAGGTTATTGGATTCACGAATCATCCTCCAAAGAGACGTAAACTTCGTTCGCCACTGATGATGCAATCTGTACTGTTTTGCCATTCAGATTGGCCGTTAATCCGCCATCGAAAGAATCCCTTGAAATCAGTTCTAATTGAGTGTCAGGAAAAATTTTATTTCGCTCTAACCAGGCCAACATTTCCGAATTTCGGTCCGGTACCTGTCGGATGATTAAACGCTGATTCAATGGAGAGTCGCTGAGTAGTAAATCGGTATCTGCAGGTAACTGACCATCTGGACCTGGAATTGGATGACCGTGTGGATCTCTTGTTGGGTTTCCAAGATAGGTTGCGATTGCATCCTCTAAATCGGCAGAGAGAGCGTGTTCGAGTCGTTCGGCTTCATCATGAAGTTGCTCACGACCCAGATCGAGTGTCTGAGCTAGAAAGGTCTCCAGAAGACGATGGCGACGGACAACAGAGAGCGCTTTGCGTTGACCTTCAGGAGTCAAAGAAGCACCCTTGTAAGGAATATGACTAACCAGCCCTCGTGCAGTGAGGCGTTGTAACATCTTGGTCGCTGAAGCCGGTGCAACGTTCAGATGTTGAGCCAAATCCTGAGTCGCTACATCGTTGGGACCGAGCTCCCAAATTGACTTGAGATAGTTCTCAACTGCAACTGAATCCATAAGGATGGTTTAGAATAGGCTAATAAAAAGTTTAGCCTTGGCTAAAAATAGATAATTAATTCTCAGCGTGAGCGACCCATGCCTCTTCAGCTTGAAGAGCTTTAACTTTCTGCGGCTGTATCTTTCTATATACTTCATTGAAGGGTCTCTGAATACCGTCAACCTCTAGAAGCTTTTCAAGTGGTATGCCGAATTCAATCTCATTTTGACGTAGAAGAGGCTCCATTTCAGCCCAATCTGCATCAGTTAATTCTGCAAATTCGCCGCCATTGAGTTGATCTTCTGTTACCAATTCCTGAGAATCACGAACATAAATCGCACCACCTGAAGCCAAAGAGAATAGATTTCCTCCCGGGTATGGAGTTGGTAAATCTTGAAGAACGCCTTTTTCATCGAATTCGATACCGTTCAAAATAATGAAACCACCATCATGTAGCGGATCGCCGGCCATAAATGATTCTGCAAGATAATCTAAACTTGTACCGTTTATCACCACTCGTGGTTTACCTACTGAATTAATCAAAGGCCTACCTGCCGCATTACCGAGAATGAAACAATTACCCCCTTTTGCACCATACATGAAAGTTTGACCTACATCTCCATGAACTACTAATGTTCCCGATTTCAAAATTTGACCTAACTGATCTTGACCATTGCCGTGTACAACTAAACGTGCACCATCTAAACCGGATGCTAAATAATCGCCAGAAGAGCCGTAAACATCTATAGAAACTTCCTCAGTCTCTGGACCGAAACCGTTAGCTATGAAGCGATGCCCTTTACAATTATAAATTACAAAATTATGCCAACCTTCAGAAGTCAATCTAACGAGTTCTAGTGCTAAAGAAGAAGGCCCTTCTATTTCATAATCATCAGCATTTATAGTGACTGTTCTCGTATCTGGACTGCTGTCGTCTAATGCTTTGTTAGATACATAAGAATCACATGGATTGGTACTAATTGAAGAAAAGATTTCATCTAGACGTGAATCACAAAGAGATAGTAAACTACTTCTTCTGATATTACCAGTAGGATACACCCTATCTATCATTTTACTTAAGAGTAGAATAGCATCTCCTCTATTCTCACTTGACCAATCTCCTATCTCTTTGATGAACCCTTTAAGGTGATTATAATTCCAATCTAATATAGAGAGCGTGAAAATATCAAATATCTCGTGATGAGAATTGTAATCAGATAAAGAGATACCAGAATAAGTGGAATCATGAATCTGTGAAGTGTGTGAAAGCGGCAAATCTTTCGTAGAAATTTGTTCTCCAAATTTATTATTACAAATTAATTCTTTTCCATCTTCCCCGTCTACAATTGAGAAAATGAATGCACCCCCATCAGTATGACTTCCTCCTCTAGCGTTCCAATATTTATCAGCTCTAGGCCAGAAGCGTTGATCCTCTTCAGATAGACTGGAAAGAGCAGCATCAATAACCTGTTTTTCAGAAGCAGAGAAGACGATACTTTCCTCACCCTCTTGAATAGCGAAAACTTGTGGTCGTAACATACTGGTGTCTGTTATACCTATTAATCTTGAAGCCTCTGGAAGAGATTGTGCTATGATAAAGAACCAAGGTCCGTCCGGTGAACCGTGTATATGTGTTGTTTGAATTTGATGATAAACCTCTTGCTTCTCTTTAGGTAGTAAAATGAAATCTCTTTCAGTAGTTGGAGCCAAAGATTCGATAACTAACTCCAGAGGATAGCCGTACAATCTGTGGTGTAAATCGAAAACTTGAGCTGAAACTTCCGTATCTGTTTGAAAAAGTGGGAATAAATTTCTCTGTTCTAAATAATCGCAAACAGCTTCGTAATTTGCAAAATCACCATTGTGAACTAATGCTTCATTGAGACCGATAAATGGATGAGCACCGCCTGGGTGCCACACCTTACCTTTTGTTGGATACCTATGATGTCCAATCCATATATGGGCTTTTAGATCTTCCAATTTATAATATCGTATTACATCATCAGCATAGCCAACCATTTTGAGTACGAGTAGATTTCGACCATGGCTGAGTACGAAAGCTAAGGTACCTCGCTCTCCGGCATAAAACTCCGTATTGATTTTGAAAGAAACTTGGAATACGAATTCATCTTCCATCTCTCGTTCAGTAGGAGGTACGCCATGCGGTGGTAGGAAACTCTTACTCAGTTCAGCCAACATTGTTTCACGAGGCCTAACGAAATAAACCACAGCATCAGGAGGTCTGACATCTAAACCCTCTATTGATTTGTAATCATCTATAATCCCTATTTCATGAATATGATCAATAAAATAATTCTCTTCTAGAATAGATTCTATCTCGTTTCTAACAGAGATATCGAGATAAGCTATTGCCAATAAGTAATTGTTTTCCAAGATATCTTTAGTTACACCAAACTGCGATGGATCTAAATCAACAGCTGCGATTCCCCCACCTTTTCCGTTACCACGATTTCGCATTTGAGATAATGATTCTAATAGATGTTTTCCGGCAACTTGAACCGTGGAAGCGAAACCTATGACACCGCAACCCCCTTCGGCTGCCCTTTCAGTAGGACAATCAGAAGAACTCTTCATATGTGAACGACCGTTCGTAACTGAATCAATCCATTCTGTACGATTCAAACTTCAAAACCTCTTGGCAGATAACGTAGAAGATCGACCCTTCCTCTCAAATCTGAAACGTTGTCTAATCCTAGTTTTCTAAGAATTTCTCTAAGTTGCCATTGGACTGATGAATAAAAATTGACGATTCGTTGAGAACCCCAATCCGGATGAATCCATTCTTTTAACTCTGGATCTGTAGTTGTTAAACCAAATGGACAACCCCGGCCTCTTTCGCAATTAGAACAGCGGGTGCAGCCCATTGATACTAATTCTGAAGTGCCTAAAACACAGCCATCAGCACCTAATGCAATTGCCTTAGCTATGTCATGAGCTGTTCGAATTCCCCCACTAGCTATTAGCGTGACTTCATCTCGGATACCTTCAGAGACTAGATGTTTGTGAACTTTGGGAACTGCTAATTCAATAGGCATGGCTATGTTTTTCTTTGCTATTTCAGGAGCTGCACCAGTACCGCCATATGAACCATCAAGATGTATAACGTGCGCACCTGCATAGTATGAACCAACTGCGACCATGTCGACATCTGTTGGTGTTGAAACTTTTACTGAAATTAAAGCATCAGGATTGATAATCATAGCCCAATCTAAGTGTTTTTTATGATCTTCAACAGAATAAACTGAATGAAATGGAAATGGAGAAAATAAGGAAACCCAAGGAACTGATTCCCGCATGTTAGCAACAGCTGTAGTAGACTTATCGCCGAGTAAATGCCCTCCTAAACCTGGCTTTGCACCTTGAGCATATTTGAATTCTACCATTGGTGAATTCTTTATTGTTTCTTCACGAACGCCGAAAAGACCGGTGGCAATCTGAGTTATGACATTATCTTTGTATGGTAATAAGCCATCAGGATAACCTCCTTCACCTGTGCAAGTAAGTGTACCGAATTCAGAAGCTGCACGAGCACGAGAAACCATGACTTCTTCTGATACTGAACCATAAGACATACCTCCTCCATAAACAGGAATAGAAAGTTTCAATTTCCTTCTAGTTGGATCACGACGATTTAGAATCATTGAAGTAGAGATAGAGTCATCATTACTGAGCCAATCATTTTCTGGTAAAAACTTGAAATCGAGCTTATCGAAACCTCCTCCGGAATGACCGACTTGATGTTCTAAATCATTTGGTGGAAGACCTGTTTCAGCAGCATACCATGTTGAAAGAATAAGTTCAGGCGTCCAGCGAGCATCTCCCAATGCTGGAGGAATTTCTTCAACGCCGTGAGAACGGTCATGAAAACCGTTATGCAGGTAATGTGTTACCTTCTCTACCACTGCGGGACTGGGACTTTTACTCGTAGCCATCTATATCTCCAAATGCTTCCTTTTCCAAATCTTTTTGGAACATTGCCCTTCCGAGTTCACCCCTCATACGTCGTACCTCTCTTATTCCCATGGCACCCATTATTTCGAGAAGTTGATCACGCCAAGCAGCGCAGAGATTCTTTACTCTCTGAACGCCCCAACTAACTGTAAATGATTTTGGTAAAACAAAATTAGAAAATTCGGAAGAGATGCATTCGCCTTTAGGTTGTGCCTGTATAGCAGCTAAGAGTGGAGTATCTAATGCAACTGCATCGAAACCACAAATGATTGCTTTAGGCACATGTTCAGCAGCTGCGATTCCCCCACTTCCAATCAAAGTTACCTGATCTCTAATTCCTTTCTTTACAAAATCTTTATGAGTTTTAATTATTAAATCTCGAATAAAATTACCATCACCACGTCCGTGATAATCTGCTACCATATGAAAAACTCTAACCCCTATGTCGAATGCTTTATGCATTAACTCTTCCCATCCTTCATCAAAATCAATTCTGAAACAGGTTTTGATATTTTGATTAGAAAGACTCTTCACTGCACTAATATCTAAAGCTTCGATTAACCTAGGAGAAAAATTCAATTTTTGAATCAACTCTATTTCTGAAGAATTCACCTGAGGGACTAAATGTTTTCCAGAAAGTTTACAACCAAGAATTCCATTTATTGGCATAAAAGCGAGAGAATCGATTTCTTGAGCTGATTTACTCAAAACGTTCAACAGCTTAGCACTTTTGATAGTCTGCGGAGGTGAATCGAAAAGAATTGGTAATTGAGTAGAAAGAGTAGCTGGTTCAGTACCGATAATCTCTCCTTTCGAATTGAAAGAAAGATGCATTGGTTTACTGCCTATATCTGTTACAGTCGATATGAATTCACGACCGTGAATACCATCGCGAGTTGGTCGAACGATTTCAGACATATCAGTCCAAATGCGATCCCAACCAGGACCTCCAAAGCGACCTCTGTATCCTTGCCCCTTAACTGGTACTGCTCCAGTAGATGCTTCTGTTAAAATTGTATCTACTAACTTAGGAGAAAGGTAAGTATCTCCCCAAGATTTCCATTCTGGATTGTGTTTGATAGTAACTACATCCGGATGTTGTATCGTACACCTTAAACAACCAACACAATGATTTGGACGAGGTGCAAAACCACCTATTGGACCTGAAAAAACACCATAAACGCAAGGACGATTCAAAATAACATCTAATTTACCGAAATAATCTCTACTTTCTTTAATAATTAATTTTAGTAAATTAATTCGACTGACTTCAACTAAAAAACGATTAGGCAAATTTGACATATCTGCAGTCATTGCTGTTTCTATGTGATAACGATGATACACAGGGTCCGTATCTATCGTAGAATTAGATATTTTAGAAATATCTGTTTCGACACTAGAGTTACCTTTAGCCATAGCCATAATACAACGGACACTAATAGAGAAGATAGTATATATTAGGAACTTAAAATTGATTGAAAAAGACAGTAAAACTTATATAAGCTGAACAAACGTTCAAAAACATGTTAAATAAGACCGATTCTGCACTAATAGCAGCTCTAAATGATGATGGTAGGGCTTCTCAAAGAGAACTAGCATCCTCTACAAAAGTAGCTTTAGGAACAGTTAGTAATCACCTCAAAAAACTTGAATCAGAAAAAATAATTAGAGGTTATCTGCCAGATATTGATCCTGAAAAAGTTGGATTTACATTAACGGCAGTGATGCATGTTAGGATAATGAAAGGACATATTATGGAAGTTCAATCGTCTATTGCAGAACATCCGAGAGTGTTTGGTGTTTATGATGTGACAGGCGAATGGGATTCTATGGTGCTTGCACGTTTTACAAATAGAGAAGAGATGGATTCGTTCATCAAAACGGCCCTTTCTCAGAAAAATATTGAACGAACGAACACCTCATTAGTCCTCAATACTGTGAAAGAAGAGTCTAGAGTTATATTATAAGCCAAAATTCTAAATTAACGTAGGTATTCTGTATTTTGAAACATGTACGCGAAACATTTGATTTGTACTGTTGTGATTGGGTTTATTGGAATCTTTTTGATTACCATAGGAGCTTCTGGAGCAGAACCTGAACAAATCCATTTGGCTGTGACGGAAACTCAAAATGAAATGGTTGTACAGTGGGGGACAGAAGAAGATACTCAAGTATCTTGTAATTCACCAACAGAAATAGAATATGGTACTGAATCAGATTCCCTTGATATGAGTCAAAGTGGAACAAACGAGATGTATGATTGGACAACTTGTATTCATACCGTTATTCTTCCAGAGTTAGAAGGTGATACTACCTATTATTATCGTGTTGGAGGAACTGGAGAATGGAGTGATGTATATTCATTCACAACACATAGCACTTTACTTATTGCAGATAATGACATAAGAATTGGAGCAATAGCAGATCATGGTACTTCGAGTAATGCGGAAGAAACAACAGAGAATATGTTGAATGCAGATCTTGATTTAGTTATACATGCAGGAGACATATCTTACGCAGATGATATCGGATCTGGTAATGGAGTTGGGGATCAACGAGTTTGGGATGAATATCAGAATCAGATTGAAGTATTAGCTTCTCAAATTCCACATATGTATGCCCCGGGCAATCATGAAGAAGAAGGTGAGCCGCATGGTTTTGAACCTTATGAAACTAGATTCTATTCTCCTGGAAGTAGTAGTTTTTGGTATAGTTTTAATTTTGAAGGTGTGCATATTATTTCACTCTCTACCGAACATAATTATGATGTAGGAAGTACACAGTACAGTTGGTTAGAGAATGATTTAGAAGCAGCACAAGATAATCGTGAAGAAGTGCCTTGGATAGTTGTGTTTGCACATAAACCGATGTATAGTTCAAATAACCACGGGAGTGAAACAGAATTTCGCGATGCAATGGAAGAATTGTTATACAGATACCAAGTAGATTTAGCAATATGGGGTCATGATCATGGATATGAACGATCATATCCTGTTTATCAAGAAGAGATATATTCAGACATGACTGGAACTGAAGAAGAACCGTATTATCAACCGGGAGCCACCATCCACATTGTTGTAGGAATGGCAGGGAGGTCTCTGTATGATTTTGAAGACCCACAACCTGAATGGTCTTACTACCGTGAAGCTAGTGACTATGGATACACATACTTCACCGTTACAAATGATGGATTGTTGCATTATGAGTATCTTCGTAATGATGGAACTGTTGGAGACGATTTTTGGATAACTAAGAATGAGCCTGAAGAAGAACCTGAAGTAGTGATTGATGAAGAAGAAAATAATAATGAAAATTTAACTGATGAATCTAATAACGTAAGTAAGGAAAATGAGATACCACCTATAGGAATGTTGACTACGATAATTACTATACTAATAGTATCGAGCGCTAGAAAAAGGAGTTAATTTCTTTTTCCGAAAATAGCTGTGCCGATACGAATATGTGTTGCCCCTTCGGAAATAGCATCATCAAAATCGGCAGACATACCCATTGAAAGAAACGGTAATGGAATATCTAATGTTTTGAAGATTTCATTACGTAAATGACGTAAATCTGCAAAATAAGGTTTAGCAGGTTGATCGAAAGGTGGGATAGACATCAAACCTAATAATCGAATAGATGAAAGAGTGTTCATCTCTTTGGCTAAGGATAAAACGTCATCTGGATTAGCTCCTGATTTAGAAGATTCCAAACCTTGATTGACTTGTATTAAAACGGCTTGAATAATATTTTTTTCCTCTGCGACTAAATTTATCTTATTAGCTAACTCGATACTAGTTACTGTATGAATTAGATTCGCTTTGCCAACTACTTTTCGTGCTTTTTTACGTGGTAAACGCCCTATGAAATGATATGCTAAATCCTCTGGGTGAAAGGTGGATTCTTTTTCTACGAATTCTTCAACGAAGTTTTCACCGAATTGTCTGAGCCCTGCGTCATATGCTTGAGTTACATCATCTAATGGTTTAGTTTTAGAAACTCCGATTAAACTAATCTCTGTTGGACTACGGTCATATCTTTTACATGAGTCGCTAATTTGTATACTTAATTCCTTAAGATTTTTGAGAAACAATTTTTACCACATCCCCATCCTTTAGTTCACTATCTTTTCCGATTACCATTTTCGTTTTACAATCTATAGCCCGTATGAAACCATCACCTATGTCTGTATGAACTTTGTAAGCCAAATCTAAAGCTGTAGAATTCCTAGGTAATAGATAACAATCTGGAAGAACTGTACCTTGGCCATCGGCATAGTGAGTCTCATCTTCAACTGGGTATGCAGTAATCAAATCCAATTTGTTGAACACTGCATCTTCTATACAAATTTGGACACCGGTAGAATTGAATTTGGTTAAATAATCTGAAATTTTACCAAGAGCAGCAATCTGTTGTTGGTTTAATTTATCAGGAAACAGTACCTCAAATTTAGAAGAGCCGAGACCGTATTTGATGACGCCTGAATTGTGTGCATTCCGAAGAGCTAGTTCTAAATCAGAAGCTGTAGGTATTCCTCCTAATGATTTGAGAGTCTCCAAATTACTGTCGCTAGAAATATCGGCTTTGTTAGCAGCTATGATTATCGGTTTTCCAATTTTTTGAATGTTTTTAGCTAAAGAAAGAGCATGTTCATCTGTCCAAGAATGAACGGAAGCGGGGAGATCGGTCTGTCTCAGAGCAGTAGTTATTTGCGCTAAAGTGATCTGTAAACCGGCCAAACGATCTGAAAGAAAGTCTTCTAGTTTTTCACCAGCCTCTACGGAACGGGAAGTGCGAGCCCAATTTCTCATCAATATTGATGAAATCCAATGATGTATCTCATTTTCTAAAAATTCAACCTCTTTTTCTGGTGGAGAATTTGAAGATATATTGCCTTCTAAATCGGTCGTACCTGAAGTGTCTACAATTTGTATCAAAACGCTAGCTTGTCTAAGATCATCCAAGAATTGATTTCCCATTCCTTTTCCTTCATGAGCCCCTGGAACTAAGCCTGCAACATCAATTAATTCAATTGGAATTAATCTTGTACCATCGTCACAATTACTGCAATCAGCATTCAAACTTTTACAGGCACATGGACTAGTAACGTGTGAAATTCCTTTGTTAGCATTAATAGTAGTGAAGGGGTAATCTCCTATCTGAGCGGGTGCTTGAGTTGCAGCTGAAAAAAAAGTAGACTTACCTGCATTCGGCTTTCCTACTAAACCTACCTTCATTACAATCCACCTATACTTGGGCCGAAGTTATCGATTTTTGGTGGTTTTTTCTTTTTCTTTTCTACTGGAGTAGTATCGGATGATGGTTGTTCTTCTGTTTGCGGCACTTCAGGAGATGGGGTCTTAGAAATTGGAGCTGGTTTAGATGGAGCTGGAACATCCGCAGCAGGACCTAGAAGATCTTCCATCTTCTTTGATTTTGTCGAAGTAGAACCGCCACCTACTGAAACTGTTTTAGGTTGAGAAATAGGTGGAGAAGAGGGCGTACTAATCTCTAATTGACTCGAGTCTGTATCAGAAGTTTTAGGCTCTGGAGTTTTCGGTTTTTTTTCGCGTTTAGATACCTCTCCAGTTTCATTGACCTGAGAAACAGATTTACAATTTGGACAGCGAAAAGCACCTGATCTTGTAACTCTAACTTTAGAAGAGCAATCTTGACAACTAACGACTAAAGGAAATAGATTAAGATTTGTAGTTTCGATAGTAGGAGATGGCATGTACTCTCCAGGATGTTTAGACTTGGAACGGTAATACATGAAACTGCCAATCGCTAAAGTGGCGCCGAAAACCAAGAGAAATGGCATGAAACCGTTGCCTTCATTTACTACCGTGAATGAATTTAATATTGCATTATTGGATTCTCCATCAGTCCCTTCATTGATTTCATTTTCGGGATCAATTTCGATTTGTAGATTGTATAAACCATCATCTTCAACTTTGAAATTTACATCTACAAGTGCAAAATAACCATCACCTAAACCGTTGACGTATTCGATACCAATTTGTTCACCATTCAAACGGAAGATAACGGTAATAGTTTGATCGACATCGTCAAAATCAGCCGTGATACGAATCTTGGCTGTGACTATATCATCTACTTTTGGATTAGATGGAGTAAAAGTTATCTCTTCGTCATAAAAACGTAAATCTGGAGTTTTGACTAGTGATAATGTTACTGTTTCCTGATAGGTAGTTGAAGAAGAAGTGAAAAGTAAATGAATTGCCCAATCTGAAACTACAGCCCCCTCACTGACTATTGTAATGCCAACATAATCAGAAATTAAGCCTCCAGGTTCTATTTCATCTGAACTCCATGCATGATAGATATTCAACCCTACACCAGAATCAGAAGGTGTAACTGATAGAGAGACTGACTCCTTGATATTTCCTAAATTACGAATTATAAAATCGAATTTATTATTCACTCCAGCTGCGGCTGAAAGTGAATTCTGATTAATGGTAAATTCTAAGTTATAGAATGGTAAAACTGTTAAACTAAGGGGCGTGGAAATTGGTGAATTGCCGTGTTCAATTATTAAAGAAAAATTATATGTGGCAGCCAAAGCATCTTCTGTTGGCGTAACTAAAATAGATAGTAAATGAGATTCATCGGGTTGTAATGTTTTTGATTCTGGATTCAATACAAAGGACCAATCATCTGGAAGATTGGCTAAAGAATAATTCAAAATATTATCGCCATTACCATCGTTAATGATTTCAATAGAATAACTAGCTGTATCTCCAACTTCTACTTCAAGGGTTGAATTATCTACATTAATAGATGTATCATAAAGTTGAAGAACTGATATGAGAATATCTACAGATGAGGCTGTACCATCATTTTCGTCATAAGAACTGATAGTTAGAGAATAAACCCCAGATAGTGTGTCTTCTGGTACGACGATAACTAATGAAACGTTATTCTGTTCACCTACTGTTGCAGGAATTGTAAACCCAGACTCAGTTTGTTCTGCATCAGCTATAATTGCCCAATCAGCAATATCACCAGAAAATTCGAATGTTATGTTAGTATCAGGTGAACTATTGATTGTGAATGTGTCAGTTACCGAATAACCATTATTATTAGATGAATCACAACTGCTGTGATCATGGCTATGGAATGTGTCAGAACAATCTGGGAAGTCTAAAAATAATAGAACGTTATTATTTGAAGAGTCGTAAACTGTAACGCTTCCAACCTTACTACCATCATCCCAAGCATCACCATAATCATCTTCAAGTATTAAGGTATAAACACCATCATCAAAAGTGAGATTCTCTGTATTTACACAATCTGACGTTACATCGTGTGATTGATAAACAGATTCATCTTCACTATTTGTAATTCTATAGAAACCCTCATAATAGAAAGCGTCACCGCAAACTTCTAAATAAATAATAGAACTAGAGCTGTGATTAGGATCTAAAGCCACCGCTTGAAGAGGAAAGGTGACGCTCTCATCTGGATAGAGAGAAGCGTTTTCACTTTCAGTTGTTAAACCTGTTGCAGTTATTTCGATATCTCGTAATATTTCCACTATTTCTCCTGCATTTTCTGAGCGTTCAGAAATGATGTGTAAAGTTGCAAAGCTAGAAGATCCTGCGCCAACGATACCTGAATTTATTACAAACACAAAATCTTGAGAACTGTTGGCTGCGAAATCCACGTCATCGGAAAAATCATCTAACCAATCGCCAGAAAAAGATATATCGAATGTATCGTTTCCATTACCTGTATTGGAAATAGTGATGAGGACCGAATGATTGACATTACCGAGTATTTCTAATTCAAGAGGGGATGAAAGATTCAAGCCGAATAATTGATCTGTACTTATTTCAGTTATCAAACTAACGGGATCGAGATTAGAATTATCAATTGAAGATACTGTTAAATTTAGAGATGTAGAAAATCCTGATTCTAAATCGGAAGGTGCGACCACATGTACTTCAACGAAAGTATTGCTATTGGCAGCAAGGGATTTTTGCCAATCATCATCTCCATCATTATAGTATACATCCCAATCACTGGGCAAAGAAGAAGCGTCTAATCTTACTTCAGAATCCTCGTCATTATAATTGTAAACTTTGAATCCGATTGGTAAATCTTCTCCGGGATTGATATAGATTGGACCTGTAGTTTCATCAGTTCTTTTAATCCATAATCCAGATAAACCACGCACTTCAAGATTTAGATATACTGTATCTTGATGTCCGGAGATGTATGAATCTAAGGCTATTGTTAATTCAGTTCCCCAGACAGATTCGTCATCAGGTATGGTGATATTCAACCAAGCATTCCCCACATCACCAGAATAAATATAGTAATTATCAACACAGGGATCTCCATCATATTCTAGAGTGTATTCCCACCCCGGCCAATTAGAATCTGACTCATTCATGCAAAGACGATAACTATGTGCTGTGCTATCTTCTGCCAAGTCAGTATATTGTAAATCGAAGCTTGCAACACTTCCTGCAAACTCTGTTAGGTCTAATGTAAGAGCCATGAGTTGGCCTACTGTTGTTGTAACGTCTTTAGTTGCACTTACAGATGAATCGCCATCTGAAAAAGTGTGTATTCCGAATACTTTGAAATCGCCACGAGATGCATCTTCGGGACTCTGTATAATGAAATCCAAATCAATATGTTCATCACTATCCAAAGTTACTTCTGAAATTTGTGAACCGTCTGAATGAATTTCGGGATCATCCCACTGCGAATCTCCATTGTCTGAAGATAATGAAAAGGTATCTTCATAATTTCCAGAATTGCGGAGTCGTACAGTATAACTTACTGTTGTATCGGGAAATACTGTTCTTTCATCAGAACCCAAAATTTCGAGAGTGACGCCATGTGTTTGGTTGATTGAGACGGTTAGATTTAGAGAGTCTGACTGACTATTGTTTCCTTCAGAAGTGATTGTAAAATTAAAACTATAATTTCCAATAGAAGTAGTGCTTTCTGAAGTGATACTCAAAATTATCTGTACTGTTTCATTTTCATCGAGATTGTTTAGAGCAGATTCATCGTTTAGAGACCAAGACCAATTAGATGGTTCAAGAGATGCAGTAAACGAATCTTGATTAATTCCTATATTTCTAACATCTATTGTGAAATTAGCAGATTCGCCCGAGTTAGTATTCTGTACATTATTTTCATTAGTAAGTTCAACGCCGTGTTCCGGTCTGATGTCTATAGGTTTACTGGCATTATTATTATCATATCTTACTTCTTCGTTGTTATTTGGAACTACAACGCACCAAATATCGTGAGAACCTGTGATAGATGGAGACCAAGTAATATCTTCTAAAGTTATGAATGAGCCAGCGTTGATATCTACAGAAATAGAATCTGTAACCAAATCCCCTTCGTTTGGATCGTCGATTCTGAGCTCTATATCCACATTTTCAGCTTTGCTATTACCTGTGTTGTAAACGGTTATGCTAAAACTCAGATTTTGATGTTGTAGAGCGCTTGAGACTTCTTCTCCATTCTCATCTAAAATAGTAAAATCCTCAGGATTTATTTCTAGCTCAACTAAATCTGCAGACAGAATGGCAGCGTCTATGACTAAATCTAAAATACCATCATTATCCAAATCGCTTGCAGATGGAGAATTAAAAATACGATTATCGCTGAATCTATTAGGTAAAGTTACGTTCCAAATTTCGAAAGAATTGCTAGCTTCGCCTGCATATTCGCCCATGCCATCAATTGCATAGCAAGTTGGTGTAACACAGAAAAAGACATCATCATTTGAATCCTCAAGAGAATCTGCAGTATTTATTACAGCTACAATGGGTGAAGAAATTGAATGTTCGTCATCATCATTTCCCTCTTCAGAATTAGAATCGAAGGCTTCAGACCATCTTAATTGTTTATTTGGAGTCAGCGCCCAAACAAATGATTTTTCACTAGTAAAGGCACCCTCATCGACCCAGCTAACCACTACTATGTCCAAATCCCCATCACCATCTAAATCTCCAATTGCGGGTGTTGCATCTATATCATTGTCACCATTACCGCCATCTAAAACAAATGGAGAAGACCAACCAGTAGAAGTGGAATTATCTAAATCTAACAAATGGAGTCGTGCATTTTTTTCATCGTCTTCGTCCTCTTCAAAATCACCTGCAAAAGGTTGTGCTACAATCAATTCCATCTCACTATCAGAATCCATATTAGCTAAAACGACACTCGGAATCATAGGATGGTAACTAGTATCATCATCAGGTGAATATGCATATCCAACAGTATGAGGAGCCCAATCATTTAGAACTGAAATTCCATTACTTGTTTCTTGAATTCCGTAAACAGATAATTGATTATTCTGTATAACAGAATTGAAAATAGTGGGATTAGAATTTCCTTCATTTTCCAAAACAACGGGAGATGATACTTCCGTTACATCACATGGATTGTCCGGATCTGGACAAATAGGTTTGAAATCCCAAATTAGAGAATGTGAGGTTCCATCTATTGCCATTATATGCAATTCATCGTCATCAATACCAGATACAACTATGTCAGGTTTTGAATCAGAATCTATATCAAAAATAGCAGGATTACTACGAAATATCTCTAAATTAGTATTATAGGATTGATTAGAAGACCAAACAGATGGTTCAGATGAGTATGTTTGATTATTAGAATTATAATGGATTTTTGGTTCGAAGAATTTTACAACGCCGTCAGGAGTAGGGATGGCGACTTCTAAGTATCCATTTTGATCGAAATCGGCTAGAGAAGGTGTACCGTATGCAATTTCAAAATCTTCGAAGCCGTCTAGATATTGAGTTATATTTCCTAAAGAACCGCGCCACATTAAATTGCCAGAATCACCGCGATCACCTACTGGAGAACCTTCACGTATGATTAGGAAACCTGTGAGATTATTTCCATCATATTCTACTGTTGCATAAACAATATGTGAAACATTTTTATCATAATTTCCAACTACATTTGAAGAAAAGTCACCTATGGTAGTACTCCAGGAAAATACCTCTTCACAATGAAAAGTATCAGAAATTGGAACAGAATCTGGATTACAAACATCATCTTCTTCAGATGCTTGATTGACATCCCCATAGTCCCACATGAGTACAGGACCTTTGGAACCTATGGATCTCTCGTAGTAATCTGAATGGCCTGTGTGATTAGAATCATGAGCGAACATAGGCCAACCTCCAACCGACGATGGAAGAAGAAAAGCGAGAGTTAGTAGTACTGTCGCAAGACGACGCATAGAATACTGATAATTAGTCCGTACTTTAACCTTGACGTCTATAGAAGGTCGACCTTTTCCCATGTAAAGTCTGGGTGTTCTCTGCCGAAATGACCGTATGCAGAAGTATTCGAATAGATGGGGCGCTTCAAATCAAAATTGTCGATTATACCGCTAGGAGTTAAGTCAAATTCAGAGTTTATTTTTCCTAGAATTGAATCTTCAGATTCAGTATTAGTACCGAATGTATTCACATCTAATGAAACCGGTTTGTCAACTCCTATACTATACGCTAAACTGAATTCACACCTACTAGCTAACCCAGCACTTACCACATTCTTGGCGACACACCTAGCTGCATAAGCTGCTGAACGGTCTACTTTTGAAGGATCTTTACCCGAAAAAGCACCTCCTCCGTGTCTTGCGTAACCACCATAAGTATCTACTATTATTTTACGACCTGTTAAACCACAGTCACCGTGTGGCCCTCCTGTAACAAATCGGCCTGTTGCATTGATATGAAGTGTTGGCATAGGGTCGAGAAGATTGCTGGGTATCACTTTCTTGATAACGTGTTCTATTATGTCTTCTTGGATTTTATCATGTTCAACACCATCTGCATGCTGTTGTGCTATTACTATTGCATCTATGTTAGAAGGGTTGTTGTTCTCATCGTAAGAAAGAGAAACCTGTGATTTACCATCGGGATAAAAATAATCGACCACTCCTTGCTTTCTAACATGAGATAATTGTTCCGTTAATTTATGAGCATAATAGATAGGAGCAGGCATCAAAGTTGGAGTTTCTGAGCAAGCGAAACCGAACATCATACCCTGATCACCGGCACCCTGTTGACTGTGTAATCCTTCTCCTTGGGTAACGCCTTGTGATATGTCTGTAGATTGAGAATGGATATGTGGCTGAACGGAGAAATTTTGCCAGTTGAATCCCATTTCTGATGAAGTATAACCTATATCTTTTACGGCATTTCTAGCAACTTTTTCCATGTCAATATACCCTGTAGTAGTTATCTCTCCTGCAATAACGGCTAAATCAGTAGTTAGTAATGTTTCACAAGCGACTCGAGAGTTTTTATCCTGTGAAAGAGCTTCATCTAAGACCGCATCGGAAATGCGATCAGCCATCTTATCGGGATGTCCTTCAGTTACAGATTCGGATGTGAAAGATTTTCTAAATAACACAAGTATACAATACGCTAGTATCTATAAGTCTCGTGCTTAAAGGGGCCGGATGAGGGAATGCCGAGATAATTTGCTTGTTCATCAGATAAAGTAGTTAATTTTGCATCTAACTTGTCTAAATGCAATCGAGCAACATGTTCATCTATTGATTTAGATAGAGTATACAATTCCTTAGAATATATTCCTGTGTTCTTATTTTTCCAAAGATCTAGTTGAGCTAAAACTTGATTAGTAAAACTTGCCGACATAACAAAACTAGGATGTCCTGTAGCATTTCCAAGATTCATCAATCTACCTTCTGAAAGAATTATCACCCCGTGTCCGTCAGGAAAGACCCATCTGTCAACTTCGGGTTTGATGTTTTGACGAACAACGCCAGGATAATCTCCTAGATTTTCTACGTCTATTTCATTGTCGAAGTGGCCAATGTTTGCAACTATGGCATTATTTTTCATCTGAGAAATATGATCAGCAGTAATGACTGATTTGTTTCCTGTTGCAGTGATAAAAATATCGATATCACTTACTACGTCGTTTAACCTTACTACAGAAAGCCCCTCCATGCACGCTTGTAGTGCACAAATTGGATCTATTTCAGATATAGAAACTCGTGCACCAGCAGATTTCATAGCCTGAGAACAGCCCTTACCGACATCTCCGTAACCACAAATTAAAACTGATTTACCAGCTAGCATGACATCTGTAGCCCTCATTAAACCATCAGGTAATGAATGTCTACATCCGTAGATATTGTCAAATTTTGATTTAGTTACTGAGTCATTTACGTTTATTGCAGAAAAGAGAAGATTGCCACTTTCTGACATCTGTCTAAGACGGTTTACGCCTGTAGTAGTCTCCTCACTGACGCCGATTACATTTTTAGAAATCTTGTGCCATCTTTGAGGATCAGATGCTAAACTTTCTTTAAGTAAATCTAAAACTATAGAAAATTCCTCATTTTCAGCAGAAGAAGGATCTGGCAATTCTCCTGTTTCTGCATATATTTTTTCTACTTTTACACCTTCGTGAATCAATAAAGTTGCATCCCCACCATCATCAACTAGCATATCTGGACCTTCGGAATTCGGCCATGACAAAGCGCGGAAGGTACAATCCCAATAATCTTTGAGAGACATTCTCTTCCATGCAAATACGGCGGCGCTTTCGGATTCCGCAATAGCAGCTGCTGCGTGATCCTGTGTACTGAAAATATTACATGAAGCCCATCTCAAATCTGCTCCTAAATCTTTTAGTGTTTCAATCAAAACAGCAGTTTGTACTGTCATGTGTAAAGAGCCTGAAATTTTAGCACCTTTCAACGGCTTTTCTTTTCCGTATTGAGCTCTACAGGCCATTAAACCTGGCATTTCAACTTCGGCGAGTTCGATTTCACGTCTACCGAAATCGGCAAGTGATAAATCAGCAACTTTGGATTCAGTCATAACTATAATTTATACAGTTAGGATATAAAGTTAATTTGATAAAAATACAATAAAATTGAATAAAAAACAAAAAAGGAATGAAAATGTTGTAAAATATACAAATATTTTTATAATAGACTTTAAATTGTATAATGTGAAAATTGACCAAAAAGACCAAATTATTTTGACTTTACTGGAGCAAAATTCAAGAGCTTCGATACAATTGTTATCTAAAGCAACGGGTATGCCTGCCAGTACTGTTCACCATAGAGTAAAGAAATTGGAGAAAGAGGGTGTAATCAAAAAATATACGATTGAATTGGATGAAGATAAAGTTGGAAGAGGATTTACAGTCTACATGATGGTTACCGGAAGAAGTGATAATTATCTCGGTGAAGATTTTTTTAGAAAGAGTGAAGTAGCGGAAGTTTCAGCGATTACAGGTAATTTTGATTTACTGATAAAATTACAATTTTCAGATATGGAACATTTTGATAAATTCTTAATGAAATTTAGAGAAAGATACGGTAGTAACATAGATCGGACAGTATCTATGGTTAGAATTGCTAAACTTAAATGAAAACGCCATCGTCGTTTTAAACTTGTACTGACATGTATAGATAATGTCTAAGTCTGATAAAACCAAAAATATGTCAAAAGAAACTAAGGCAGTGCATGCAGGAACTAATCCTTCGAAAAATGCAGTTAACACACCAGTCTATCTATCTAGTACGTTTTATTTAGATGAGAAGGGGTATCAAGATTGGGCAAATATGGACCCAGATATGATGGTTTATACACGATTAAATAACCCATCACAGGAAGCTGCAGCTAGTAAGATAGCAGCTTTAGAAGGGGCAGAAAAGGGGCTTGTTTTTTCTTCTGGTTTAGCCGCAATACATGCTACAATTACTGCTTTAATGAAAAAAGGAGACAAGATGGTTACAACTGCAGACATATACGGTGGAACTTATGCAATGTTTAAGGAAGATTTTACAGAACTTGGAATTGAAAGTATATTTGTTGATTTGACCGATTTAGAAAATGCAAAAAGAGTATTCGAAGAAGAAGAAATTAAACCTAAAATAATCTATCTGGAACCGATATCCAATCCAACTCTTAAAATATTCGATATAGAAGGTGCTGCAAAAATGGCACATGAGTATGGTGCCTTGTTGATTGTTGATAATACATTCGCAACGCCGATGTCATTGAATCCGATAAAATTGGGAGCTGACATAGTTATTCATTCAGTTACAAAATATTTGAACGGACATTCGGACATGGTCGGTGGTGCAGTAGTCGGTTCTAATGAATTAATGAATGAAGTATGGAAAAAGTTAGTTCACTTTGGGGGATGTTTAGATCCGCATGCATGTTATCTTCTTGAACGAGGTATGAGAACATTACATGTGAGGATGGAAAGAACAACCGAAAATGCTCTGAAAATAGCAAAATGGTTAGAAGCACATCCGAAAATAAGTAAAGTTTACTATCCCGGTTTAGAGAGTCATCCACAGTATGAATTATCTAAAAAGATGTTGAAAATGGGTGGTGGAATGATTTCATTTGTTGTTGGTAATAGTGACGAAGAAGGAATGAACATGGTTAGAAAATGCAAAATACCACTTGAAGCAACATCATTAGGGGGAGTAGAAAGTTTAATTGAAATGCCAGGAAATACTTCCCATATGAATATACCAGAAGAAGAGAGAAAGGAGATTGGTATCGTTCCGGGTTTTGTAAGATTATCAGTTGGAATAGAAAATGTAGATGATTTGATTGCTGATTTTAGTAACGCTTTAGATTCTAATTAAGTTACTATTTCGTTCAAACGATTTGATTCAACAGCGCGTTTCAGTTCTAAACCTATTCTCTGACCGAAACTCATTGAAGAGCCGTGTAGATATGAAGAATATGGAGTAAAAGGGGTGCCTGGAGAACCGGGAATTCTCATACTGACATCGAAGATTACGAAATCTTCATGACCTTTTCCAGCATCGACTGCACCTTGAAGAGCAAATGCTCCAATAATACCTTCTGGATGCATTTCTTTACTAGTTTTAACAAAATTTTCACCTAGTTCGAATGCCTTTTCAAGTAAAGATTCTTTCATAGTCACTGCAACGTGTCCTGTTTCGATAAGTTTTGGTTGTTGTAATTTTAAAATTTCAGATTGTGCGTCTGCAGGTAGACGTAGAAAACCGTCTAGAGAGGTTTGACGTCTCATATCTGTGCCCATCAATTCGAGTTGATCTGAAAGCGGAGAATAAAAGAAATTCAAATTTACTTGTGCACCTAAAATAAATTCCTCGATGACTGCAATTTTGAGAGAAGCTTCTGTAATAGTACCATTCTGCAATAATTCATCCACCCTTAGTTGATATTGTTCTGGACTGGAAGCGAAGAAAAAGGCCCTTTCATACCCTCTAATCGATTCATTAGCTTTGACTATCACTAAAGAATCAATTTCTGACGGATTGTTGAATATCTTTGGAATTCTTATGCCGGCCTGTTTTAG
>MIYU01000022.1 GCA_001875425.1 Marine Group III euryarchaeote CG-Bathy1
GGAAAAGGGTGCACATACTTTCGATTATGGTAACAACTTACGTGCCGGAGCTGAAAAAGCCGGTGTAAAAAACGCCTTTGATTTTCCAGGTTTCGTTCCTGCATACATCAGACCTCTCTTTTGTGAAGGTAAAGGTCCATTTAGATGGGCTGCTTTGTCAGGAGATCCAAATGATATTTATGAAACTGATAAAGTCATTCTAGATTTATTTCCTGATAATGAACCATTAAAACGTTGGATAGGGCTGGCACGAGATACAGTTCAGTTCCAAGGTCTTCCAGCACGAATTTGTTGGTTAGGTTATGGTGAAAGAGCAAAAGCCGGTCTCGCATTCAATAAATTAGTTAGAGATGGCAAAGTGAAAGCCCCTATTGTTATCGGCAGAGATCATTTGGATTGCGGCTCAGTCGCTTCGCCTAATCGTGAAACTGAAGATATGCTAGATGGTTCAGATGCCATTGCAGATTGGCCGCTTTTGAATGCATTGTTAAATGTAGCGGCGGGAGCGACTTGGGTTAGCTTCCATCATGGAGGAGGTGTAGGAATTGGCTATTCATTACACGCAGGTATGGTCATTGTTGCTGATGGTACTGCAGATGCTGATAAACGATTAGAAACTGTTCTGACTACTGACCCCGGAACAGGCATCATGCGTCACGTAGACGCTGGTTACGATAAAGCCAAACAAATAGCCACTGAGCATGGTGTAAAAGTCGATTTAGTAAATAAAAATATTTAATATGAATTTAATTCTTGCATCAAAGTCAGATGTCGCATCGGTTAATCTGCATGATACTTTATTGGAGTTAGGTTCTTGGG
Source organism: Marine Group III euryarchaeote CG-Bathy1 (assembly GCA_001875425.1). Lineage (GTDB taxonomy): Archaea > Thermoplasmatota > Poseidoniia > MGIII > CG-Epi1 > UBA102. The sequence goes on from MIYU01000022.1 coordinate 820, forward strand.
AGCAAACAGGTATTTTCGATTCAAATCCTATTTGGACACTTACTAAAGATTACAATTTCTTTTGTAACAAAAACACTCAGATGGCGATGATTGATGAATTACACATAAATGCTGAAAACATAGATGCACGCTGGGAAAAAGAAACAAACAGAACTATAGATATTCTTGCTTTCTTATCAAGACATAAAGCTGCAAGCGGCACTCCAAGCTTAACTGTTCATCCCATTGGTAATTGGGGGATAGCAGAGTATGGAGGTAGTGATAACGATGTATCTCATACATCTCCTGCGGAGATGTCTGGTCTTTTATTAGAATTACAGAAAAATGCTCCGAACGACTATCAAATTTGTTTAGAAGCTACACATCATGGCCCCTATGTTGAAACGCCCACTTTTTTTATTGAGATAGGTTCTTCTCCAGATCGGTGGATTTTGAAAGAACCGGCAGAGGCAATTGCAAAATCGCTTTTAAATTTTCAACCATCAAAAGGGCCTAAATTAGTAGGAATTGGTGGCGGTCATTACGCTCCAAGATTCACAGAAGCTCTCTTTTCACACGAAGTCTGTTTTGGCCACATAGTTGCAAATTACGGTTTGAAAACTATAACTCCTAAATTACTAGAAAAAGCAATTTCTGTTTCTTCTGCAGATGGAATATATTTACATCGTAAAGGTATGCCAAAATCTTCTTTGAGAGAAATGATTCATTTAGCTGAAAAACAAAAGATACGCATCTTTCGCCAATCTGATTTAGTTCCAAGATAATTATTTTTTATTTTCTTCAAGTCAATTTATAAACTCATTCCTTATCCAAGAAACATAGGTGTTTTTTTGAATAATTCAGCGTCTGCTAAGTCAAATTTAACTTCAAAAGTTTCACCCACTTCTCGGACCAAATCATCGGTTTCAAATTGCGTTGGAAATACGTCTCTTGTTAAAATTTCGAAGAATCTTTATGCAAAATTAGAATCTTCAAATCCTAGTGGTAGTATCAAAGATCGTATGGCTAAACATCTCTTGGATTTGGCTGAAGAACGCGGAGATATCAAAAAATCAGGCACAATTATCGAAGCAACTAGCGGCAATACTGGAATTGCTTTTTCAATGTTAGCTGCAGAACGCGGATACAGAATGATTGCAGTCATGCCTAAGAATATGAGTGAGGAGAGAAAGGTCATGATTCGTTCATTCGGAGGGGAAATCTTCGAGGTTGGAAATAATGATTTTGCTGGAGCTTTAGAATACAGAGATCAACTAGTCAAAGAAATGGGCGCATATTGTCCCAATCAATTTGAAAATATAGATAACATAGATTGTCATTACTCTACCACAGGTCAAGAAATAATCCGCCAAGTAGCTGATTTGAATTTAAATCAAAACATTTCTGCTTTCGTTGCAGGCACAGGCACGGGTGGAACTTTAATGGGTGTTAGAGAGGCACTCATCGAAGTATTTCCCGATGTTCAAATCGTCGCTGTAGAGCCGACAGAATCTGCAGTTATGAGTGGCGGTGAACCAGGTGAACATATGATACAAGGAATTGGTGACGGTTTCATACCTCCTATTGTTGATATGAATCTAGTGGACGAAGTCGTAGCAGTTTCTTCTGAAGATTCGATTGCTCGAATTCGCAAACTCACAAAAGAGCTAGGTTTGATGGTCGGAATCAGTTCCGGAGCCCACATTCTAGCCGCTGAAAGATACATTGAAAAACATCAACCCGAGGGATTAGTAATTTCTATTTTATGCGATCGCCAAGAAAGATATTTCAGCTTACTAAGTCAACATTAATTTTAACATAATATTTTATATATTTGGTACATAGAGATTCAGTATGGGTGAAAAATATAATAAAGATAGTCAAATTTCTTTCATGTGTAAAAATAATCCAGGAGAATTACAATCCGTCTGTAACACATTGAATGAAGCGAGTATCAATATTAGAGCAATTTCGATGACCGACGCCTCTGATCATGCCGTAATACGTATGATTACGAATGACGCGATGAAAACGCGCATCGTTCTTGATCATATGGGGTTTAACACAATCTTATCTCCAGTTCTCATTTTTGAAGTATCAGATTATCCTGGAGCGTTAATGCAGATAACTGATAAATTGTCTGAAGTTTCAATCAATATTCAATATCTTTATGCAACCACTTCAAAATATAGAAGTCGCGTTGTTTTGAAAACAGACAATATGGACTTGGCTGAAAAAGTTTTGAAACCAATGAGATGGGGTTCAAAGAAAGTAACTAAAACTAAAAGACCAAGAGTATCTCTTAAACAATCATAATCCCTTCAAAAAGTTTTCAATCTCTTCTGCTGTTTCTATATAATCTTCCATCTTTTCTGGATCTTCTAAACCCAAATCTTTATCGATTTTTATATTTGGACATTCTACTCCACAACCCATTGAGATTACAGTCATTTTTTCGGTTATTTCAATTGAATCAATATGTTTTGGTTTAAGGTCATCAACATCAATATTCTTCATTTTTAATACCTTTATTGTGTTGGGGTGTACCATTTCTGCAGGTTTTGTTCCTGCACTTTCCACTTCATAGCCCATGTCACGAGCGATAGCTTCTGCCATTTGTGATCTACAAGAATTACCAACACAGATAAACAATAATTTCTTTTTCATAGTTTATTCAATTTCTGTTCCAGATTCATATTCAGAATCTTCATATTTAAATTCGTTCACTAGATATCCATTAATATCTCTAAGTGTCATCCTATCTCCATCATTATTCCATATTGGTGAATTCGAACCCCAATAAATTTCAGTTTGATTATCTTCTCCATTTCCGCAATATATTGTAAATTCGACTCCGGTATTTATCACGAATTCTGAAAATTCATAAGCATGTCCTGCTCGGTCTTGTATAATCCATCCAGTTAAATTTATCTGTTCATCCCCTTCATTATGAAAAGTTAAATTCTCTCCATTCATATTGTCTCTATCTGAGCCATCAGGATTGTAAGCTAATGACGTAATATTTATTCGATTATAATATTCCGATCTTTCCCATAATCCTACTCCTATCTCTCTAGCTTGATTTTCTCTTTCTAGCAATTCTTCTTTTTTACTATTTTCACAATAGTCAACAAATGCCAAACCACCTGAGACTAACGCTTGGTTGATACTAGTCTCCGTATCATTTCTCAAATAAATCCATCTTAATAATCTTCCAAAACTATCGGTATCATCTTCTTCTGTTTCATTCATCAATATCACAGTTTCATTCAACAACGTAGTTTCGAGAAAATCCTTACCCTCTTGATACCAAGGTTTTCCACTTTCTGCCGTATTTACACATAGAAGTCTTACAGTTGAACCATCATCCATCTCTACGGTATCGCCATCTATAATTCTTGTCACTATTGTTCCAAGTTCAGATTCTTCAGTTTCATTTGTTCGTTCATTTTCTGATGTTTCTTCTCTGTTTATCTCTTCTTCATTTTCCGGTCTATTATTCTCTTCTATGCACCCTCCAATAATCAACATCATTATGATTAGTATCAGTTGTAGACGCATCTTCCATCAATAAGGGTATCTTTACTTAAACAAGGTGCCTTGTAGAATTCGTGAACCGGACAAATACTTACTATGAACTAGGTTTTGCAATTTTCCTAGTTGCCATCGCTGCCGCAGCAGGAGTGCATTATGGCTCAGATGGTTGGGGTGCAGATTCCGAAAGTAAAGTAGGTTTCAATTCAGCTTTCTGTGAATTAATGCAAGACGGTTTGATACGCGAACCTGCGAATACTTGGTCTAATCTAGCTTACGTTATAGTAGGTTTTGGAATTCTTTGGCATATTGGTTATCTAGGGGGTCCGAGAAACAATCCAATGGATGGCCGTAGTCAATATACTATCATTTATGGTTATTCTGCAGTTATATTGGGAATCGGTAGTTTTGCTATGCACGCTACCAAGACTGACTGGGGTGGATGGTTAGATAATACTGGCATGGTTCTTTTTGTTTCTTTTCCAGTCATTTATAATTTCACAAGAATTTTAAAATGGAACGATAAGACCTTTCTTTGGTCTTATATTGGTTTGAATCTTCTCATCTCGGCTTTCATTTGGTTTATCGGTCATGGAAGTTACATATTTGCTATTCTAACAGTTTGTTGGATGTGTACTGAAGCCGGTATTAGATATCCACAAAAATCATGGATTGTTTTCGGCGTCCCCGCTCTTTTTGATTTAATTTTAAGAGGTGGGGATTTAGCCTGGACACAATTAATTTGGATAGCTATGGCTTTCTGGTTCGCTCAATTTAAACAGATAGAAATCAAACGTTCATACGTTCCCGCTTTTTGGCTAGGTTTCGGTAGTTACATTTCTGCTTTCATTATCTGGAATCTTTCTTTGGAAGATGGTCTACTTTGCGACCCTGCAAGTTTAATGCAAGGTCATGCACTTTGGCACATCTTAACGGCATGTTCTATAGGCTTTTTCTATATCTATCTAAGATCCGAACAGAAAGTTTCTATTCCAGAAGAGAAAAAAGTAGATGCGTTTACTGAAGTCTTCAATAATTTATTGAATTTTAAATTCCCTTGGGATGACTAAATATAATTATAAAAGAAAATTAACATAAGTTCCGCATAGCAGAATACGTTCAACATAACCATCGGTTTTTGTCCATACCAAATTTGATACATCCATTGATTCTTTTCCACTACATATTCAATAGCTCTACCCGATTTTTGTTGATGATATATTATGAATGCTAAAATCAATGGCCATGTAAAAAAAACAACAAGACCTATCATAATCTGTTCTACCGGTTCCATTTTTTGAATGCTGTGTCTCGTCATCTTTCTTCTATCATAAACATTTGTCAATGGAAACAATATTGAGAAAGTCAATAGCATAGCAAATGACGAAATCATCAAATCTGGTGCTAAAAATAGAGATGCGAATACTAAAATCATTACAACGATCAGTGCCTGTTGTCCGTTTCGCATTGTCATTTAATCTACCAGAATCTCTTATTTGAGATTCAAACTTGTATTATTTAGCTGTTTGCGATACTATTTTCTCACTTAGTTTCGGCATATTTACGTGAAACTTCATCCCAATTTACTGCATTGAAGAATGCATTCAAGTAATCTCCACGTAAGTTTTGATATTTCAAATAATATGCATGTTCCCAGACATCTACACCCATTACAGGCGTTCCGCAATCACAACCACAAACTTCAGATCCCATCAACGGATTATCTTGATTGCTAGTAGAGCAGACTGATAATTTTCCATTATCAGAACACAACCAGGCCCATCCTGAACCGAATCGCGTCATTGCAGCTTTATGCATGGCCTCTTTCATCTCATCCATTGAGCCAAAAGCAGAATCTATCGCTGCCGATAACTCGTCAGACATAGCCCCACTATCTGGTCCCATTATTTCCCAGAAAAGACTATGATTCCAATGTCCGCCACCATGATTTCTAACGGCCATACGTTGACCTTCAGGAACTCCATCTAAATTTCCAATCAATTCTTCTAGATTTTTATTATCTAAGGCTCCATCTGCAGCTTCCACTGCTCCATTCAGCATATTGACGTATGCTTGATGGTGCTTGTCATGGTGTATCTGCATTGTTTTTGCATCTATGTGTGGTTCTAACGCGTCGAAAGAATATGTTAAATCGGGTAGTTCAAAACTCATTGTTATTCACTAATTCAGCTATCAAGAGTATCTATTTAATTCTCTGCCTAAAAACCTAGATCTTTAATGTCAACATCTGCATTCATATTTACACGTACAGGGAATGCCAAACTAATCTTCTCTTCTTCAAATCTTCTTAACACTTCTTTCACAACATCCGATTTCGTAGGTCTCATCTTTCTTGGTTCCTTTACGTAAAATCTAATTTCCATTACCACATCCTGATCTCCAAAGTCTCGAAGAACTGCTTGAGGTGGTTTTGGCTTTTCTTGATTTATATCTGGGTGTGTTTTTACAATCTCATTTACTACGTCTTCTGCTTTCTGAACATTCGACCATACAGGTGTTAATCCTAGACGAAGTCGTACTCTTAGAGCAGCATCTCTGTCATGACTGAAATTGACTATCGGACCACCTATCAAACTCTTGTTTGGTATGGTTACAATAACACCATCTGTAGAGCGGACAATAGTAGTTCTTAGGCCTATCTCCTTTACATCCCCCCAACTACTATACTGACTGCCTATTTTTGTTGGAAGTTTGATTCTATCTCCGACTTTGAACGGACGATCAATCATAATGAATACCCCACCTACAACGTTGGACAATGTATCCTGTGCTGCAAATGCCAAGGCTAACCCGGCTATACCAAGTCCAGCAAGTATTGCACTTACATCTACTCCTAATGTACCAGATACAGTTATCAGAAGGAGAATCCACATAGTTACCTTTGCAACTTTTTGGATAAACATTTCTACAGTCTCATCTAATTCTACACGATCAAATAAACGCGAAATCTGAGCTGTAAGGAATATTATGAGGGGATAACCAATAACTAACGTAAGAATTGCTTTAATGACTGTAATTTCCAATATGCTTGCGCCACAATCCAATATCTCTGTAACATTTGTTCCAAGAACGGCATCACATTTTATGTCCATATCTGCATCGAGGGGCCTTTCTATTTAAAACTAATTTTTCCATAATAAAAAACCGAAAGAGATTTTAACTAGAACTATACCTCTATGGAGTTGATTTATGGGGAAACACGATTCACTACTCAAAGTTAGCAATCTTACTCGAGGATTCGGTAGTGGTGATACTAGGTTAGAAGTTCTCAAAGGAGTCGATTTCGAGATTAAATCTGGAGAGTTAGTGGCATTGATGGGTCCTTCTGGAAGTGGTAAATCTACACTTCTGAACATAGTTGGAGGATTATTGGAAGCGGACGGAGGCTCTATCCGTATGAACGATTTCACATACGGAACTGATTCTCCTAGTAATGTAGTAGAATTAAGAAGAAAACATATCGGTTGGATTTTCCAAGATTTTCATCTTCTAGACCATATCTCTGCCTTAGGTAATGTTGCTTTTTCTTTAGATCTCTCCGGTTTTTCTGCCGAAGAATCGGAAAAAAGAGCGATAGATTCCTTGAAGAGAACTGGTATTTTTGACAGAGCTGAACATAAACCGGATGAACTTTCTGGCGGCCAATCACAACGAGTAGCTATTGCTAGGGCAATTTCTGGTCAAAAAACTTTGATTTTAGCTGATGAACCGACCGGAAATTTAGATCTATCTTCAGCTAACGATATTCTCGAACTCTTCAAAACTCTCTGTCACAATCCAAAGAATCCAATCTCTATTCTGATGGTTACACACGACCCACATCTCGCATCAAAAGCCGATCGTATGTTATTGATTAAGGAAGGCAAAGTCGTCGCGTCTACTGTTGACTCTGCTTGGGATGGTGATAATGACTGAAAAAGGACGCTTAGCTAGATTCAAAGCACGCTTAGCTAGATTCCCTGATAGTTTCCGAATAGCTGCTCTTTCTGCTTGGAGAGGTAAAGCTAGAGGTGCTGCAGTCATAGCTGGGGTTTTTCTAGCTTCTTTAGTCATTTCATCAGTTTTAGTTTACGGTTCAGGATTAATGCAACTCTTTTTCCAAAATTCATTAGAATCGGAATATTACGATTTCAGAATGGATTTCTATACTGAAAAAGGAGGTGAAAATCGCACTGATGATTATCTGATTTACGAATCATATTGTGTAGAGATGATATCTGTAGATGGGGTGGTAGGTTGTTCCGTTGCTGCAGGTAGACAGGCTGAACATGGTGCCGGGTGGTTCTCTGATGAATATCTCAAAGCTAGACCTTTAGAGATTATTTCTTGGGAAGGCGTCGGTAAGGATTGGAGCAATGTCAGTTTTACTGTTGATAATGATGATGAGGGAGGCCCTCCTATCAGTTCCTACAGACCCATTCGTATGATGGGTGATGGTATGTTTACAGGCGTTTTAGCGGATAGACATTCAGAACGTTTAATTCAAGGTTCTTGGCCTTCAAGTTACGAATCTGCCATATCTGATAGGTCTATCTCTATACCTGCTCAAATATTTAGCGAAGCTAATGCAGAATTAGGAGATAAGATAAATCTAACTTTCAGACACGATACCGCTCTTGTAGATGGTGAATGTCCAGGTCAAATGGGAATAGATAGGGGCTTCGAATTCTGTTATAGTAATGTTACATTGTCCAATCTAACAATCAGTTCAGTTTTTGATGACACTATTTGGGCCAGTCCCGTTAATTCACAGCAATCTTTCTACATTCCATGGAGTCTTCTTTCTGGAGATGATAGATCGGCCCTTATCGCTGGAGATCATGCTTATCTCGCCATCGCTATAGATCGCACTAGTTTCCCTACAGACGTCGGTAGCACTGTAACTTATCTAGAAAATATAGAGCAAAAATTAGAGTCTATTCCTTTAGAAAATGAAGTCAGATTGGATGTTAAGAATATCGTAGATGACACAATCTCCTTTTTGGAAATTCAAAACTATCTCGTACAAGTCTTTGTTTACATTATCATGATTCCTATCGTGATACTTTCAATGTCTGTTTTAATTTACGGTTTAATTCTTTCATTGGAGCAGAGACGTCGTGAAATATCTATTCATCGAACAATAGGCGGTAGTGCCACCGGCCTCTATAGGATGGTTTTACTTGAACTGGCAATAATGAGTTTCATCGCCTGGTTGATAGGTTATATTCTAGCAATGTTCTTAATTCCTTATATTTTAAATTTCAAAGGATTTCTTCATGCTAGTGGTACGCCTGTTAACGTTAGCGTTAGTTTAGGTTTGATATCCACTCTATTCACCGCTTTTGCCACTTTAGGGTTAGCTCTTATTTTCGGCCGTTCCAGAACTAAATCATTCCTTGAACAGGAAATAGCAGAAGGTGTTCGAAAAGTTCAATCTATCAAAAAACCGAGATATTGGCTTCATTGGTCTCTCTTCATTATAGGTGCTCTTGCGTTATTCGACACGATAATGGAAAGATCAGAATATCTCAACAGTACTATGTTCGATGAAGGTATAATTGCAAATCGTCTCTTGGACGGCATCTTCAGCTTTTTCGGACCATTCTTTTTGTGGATAGGGGGTGCTCTAGTCTTGTCTAGATTAGGTTCTTCAGCACCACGTTTCATTGAAAAACCACTTAGAAACACAAACCTCCTTCGTGATGTCGGTCGAGCAATTCAAAAGTCTTCTTCCACTGAAGGTGTGGGTAGGCTCTCTTTGATTATTGTTTTAACTTTATCAATAGTCACAATGGCAGCTACTCAAGGATATACCGGCTCTAAGGTAGATGAACGTACTGTTTCACTCTCCGTCGGTTCTGATATTAGAATTATTTTCGATTCCGAATTGAACGAAACCGAAGCTAATTCATTCATTCGTTCCCAACTTGATGATTCAGGTTATACTGACTCTACTTTCTCTATCACCACCATTCCTATTCTATATCTCCATCCCTCTGAAAATGAGGACAATCTGATAGAAACTTGGATTATTTTAGACGGTGCACGCGACGTTCTTCGTTGGGATGCAGATTCTTTCAAAGTAGGCGGTTCTGGTGAGAATGCTCCTTGTGAGATTTCAGACCCAGTTCTATGTCCCTCTTTCCAAGGGGAGATGGTTTCTGCACTCGATAATATCGAAAACAAGAATGGTTTTACATTAGGAAAATATCATTCTGTTTGGCAATTAACCAATTCAGATTGGAACGACGGTCCGCAAAATCAAAAATTAGCCACGCATGATTGTAAATGTCTCACATTCAATCTCTCTTATTCGCCAACTGATTTCTCTCCATGGTCTTCACAACTCGAACTCAACTTTGTAGGAGAACATCAATGGATGCCAGGAATGTCTACCTCTTCTTCTCTAACTTCTATGATGATGGGTGAGGATTCTTTCAGAACTTTAACTTCAGACACAGTTGTCAATGAATGGAGAAGTACTACTTGGTGGATCAATATTGGAGATTTAGCCACACAAAATAGTGGAGATGATTTAGTTGATCTCTCTCGTCAAATCTCTTATTCGAGTTCAGTATCTGATATTATCAATTGGGAAGATGAACATAGAGATGTAGAGCGTAATGGTGGTTTGATATTCGGAGCACCCGGTTTACTCTCCTTACAGTTCTTAGTGGCATCTTCTGCTGCAGTTGTAACTAGTTTCGTCTTTCTCTCTCTGGTTTTAACTCAGAAGAAACGAGAACTAGCCTTGATTCAAGCAATAGGTGGAAGTCATGCCCAAGTAACTAAATTGATTCTCTTTGAAATTCTATCTATTGTAATTGCAAGCATGCTCTTAGGAGGTCTTTTAGGAATGGGAATAACTTATTCTTTCAACGGTCTATTCGATCTATTCGGTCAAGTATTCCAAGCATTTGGAGGTACTGAGACTCCTATAGAACGAACACTGGTCTGGCCTTGGTTCAATCTATTCCTCGTAGGTCTCGCTGTTTTCTCAGCCGTGTTAATAGCATTACTAGTCACGACTAGACGTGCACTCAAAGCCGATTTGGCGGGAGTTTTGAAAACGGAGTGATATTATGTTACTAAAAGCAACAGATCTTTATCATGTTTACGAGTCTAAAGCGGAAGAGGGCAATGTAGTTGCACTGAAAGGTCTCAACTTAGAAATCAAAGAGGGCGAAGCTATCGCAGTTGTCGGCCCTTCTGGCTCTGGAAAATCTACACTCATGAAAGCTCTTGGAGGTTTACTAAGACCTTCAGCGGGACGGGTTTTCCTGAATGATAAGGACCTGACACAGATGGAAGGCTCAGAACTGGTAGAACACCGTAGAAACACCATCTCTTTCGTTTTCCAAGAGGGGAATCTCCTTCCGCATCTTTCCGCTTTAGATAATGTCATTCAACCACTAAGGCATGCTGAAGTTCCTACCCGGGAAGCTTCTACTCGAGCAAAAGAAATAATAGAAGAATTAGGTCTCACTTCAAGAATGCACGCCATTCCAGAACAGCTTTCTGGTGGTGAACTTCAAAGAGTTGCAATAGCTAGGGCATTGGTAACTAAACCTAAATTGATTCTGGCCGATGAACCGACAGGTTCCTTAGATCCCGTCACAGGCCGCATGGTCGTTCAACTTTTCAATGATTTACATAAAAAATTCGATATGGCTTTTCTGGTAGTTACACATAATCGTGAGGTGGCAGATTTCACCGATCGGTCTCTCGAATTGCGCGATGGTAGGTTCGTTGCACAACACGGTACCGATGTCGCTTTCGATAGTTTAGCATCAACTCGTGAAATTATAATAGATGATGCAGGCATGTTATCGTTAACTCCTGACGTCATGGATGAGTTAGGCGGCCCTGGCCGTTTCAACGTTTCCAACGTAGAGGACAATAAACTCTCTTTAGAACGAGTTACACAAATTAAAAAAGAAAAATCATCTCCTAACAAGTGTCCCGCTTGTGGTTGTTCTTATAATATTAAAGAAATCGATCAGTGTCCAGATTGTGGAGCACTCAGTCCGCAGTGAAATTTACAGTCTTATCCACTTTACTGTAATCCAAGCATCATTTACCCAAAATACTAGGTTCTTTTTTACAGCATGTGAAACTCTAATGGCTCTCGCCATCTCTAACCATTTCATTTCGTTATTACATACTATAACTATCCAAGGAGCATGCTCCTCATTTTCCGAGTATACTCTATAATCTGCTCCAAATTTAAATCCAGAATTAACTTTCAATCCCATCGCAGTCATCTGTTCGTATGCTCGTTTGTGTTTATCATCTTCTAACCTAATCTCATCATTACTCTCTCCAAAATTCCCCTGTTCCCAAACATGCTTATCTATTTTGTAATATATTATCTCTAATTCATTATCAACAATCCCTACATGCAGTCCATTGTCATTAGTACTTTCAATTATCTCTCCAAAGTTGATATTTTCATCATAGCCATATCCTCTCATTTCATAATCTTGAGAATTTCTACCTCTCTTTTTCAGATCTTCAGCTATCATCTCTTTTTTATTCATCTTTATTCCATCCGTTCTATTTTTCCTGCATCCATTAAAAGTCTAGCATTATATTTTGGCAGGTGTAAGATATCATTCTTTTCCAATGTGTAACTCTTCGAGTCCATTCCTATGAATGTGGGTATTGAATCGGTTACCTTGACAAGCAAATAATCTTCAACTTCTTCTTTTACTTCCTCTACCTTCTCTTCAACTTCCTCTACCTTCTCTTCAACTTCTTCTACCTTCTCTTCAACTTCTTCTACTACTTTTTCTTTTTCAACAGACAGCTCATTACGTATCATTTCATTTCTATGTTTCTCTATAATTTTACACATCTCTTTCAAGAACTCTTTTTCAGAATCATCTACTGCATTTTCTCCCGGATTCTGTTTATTCACAATCTCAACAGCTAAATCTGCGAGTTTCATCTCTCTACGTTTTATCAAATCTATTTTCAAATCCATCAGTTTTCTTAGGTCATCATTCACACGGTCCTTTCTCTCTGCATCGTTTCCATGTTCTTCTAATAGTTCCAATAACATTTTCTCTAAATTATGTAGTTTCTCAAAAAATTTCTCCGGCAATTCAATTAGTCTCCCCTCTTTTCTTTCAGAGATTGCTTGAACTTTCAGTTCTCTCAAAGTCAACTCTTTTTTTGCCATATTGTCTGATAGTCAGTTACCTTTAGCCTTTAGCCTTTTGCAGGGATAAACTTTATCACCCTCATTTATTCGTAATTCGAAGTAACATGTCCATAAAAGTTGCAATCAATGGTTATGGAACGATAGGAAAGAGGGTGGCTGACGCCGTTTCTCGTCAAGATGACATGCAGATTATCGGCGTGTCAAAAACTAAACCTTCCTTCGAAGCTTTCGCAGCTCAAGAAAATAATTATCCTTTATTTGTAGCTAAAGCAGAACAAGAATCTGCATTCAATGAAGCAGGAATCTCAATTGCAGGTACAGTTGCTGATATGTTGGCCGATGCAGATATTGTTGTCGACTGCACTCCTGGTAAACTAGGTGTAAATAACAAAGAGATGTATTCTAAAGCCGGTGTCAAAGCTATATGGCAAGGAGGTGAAAAGCACGATCCGATAGGTACAAGTTTCAATGCATTAACAAATTATGATGATTCATACGGTGCTGATTTTGTCCGTGTAGTCTCTTGTAATACTACAGGTCTTGCGCGTACTCTTTATCCTTTAGAAGTTAACTGGGGCGTTGATAACGTAAAAGCTGTAATGGTTAGAAGAAGTGCAGATCCGGGAGACAGTAAGAGAGGTCCTATCAATTCTATAGAACCAGTTCTGAATGTTCCAAGTCATCATGGTCCCGATGTTAAAACAGTCATCAAAGGAATGAATATTCAAACGATGGCAGTCAAGGTACCAACAACTCTGATGCACGTACACTGTAATATCGTCCAAATGAAAAACATTCCAGATGACGTTAATTCAATATTGGAAGTATGGGAAAATACACCTAGAGTGGCTTTAGTGGATGGCGTTTTCAATACCTCTTCCACCTCTGTAAAAAGTATGCCAGGTACTGCAGAGATTATGGAATTCGCCCGTGGTCTCGGTAGAGACTTCAGCGATTTAAATGAAATCGCCGTATGGAAAGATGGAGTTCATCTGGTCGATGGTTTACTTTACTATTATCAAGCAATTCATCAAGAGTCGGATGTTATTCCAGAGAATATAGATGCCATAAGGGCAATGTGTGAATTAGAAAAAGATAATATGAAAAGTATGCTCAAGACTAATCAGGCTTTAGGCATAAACTAACATTTCTTCAATAATCTTATCGTTTTCTGGTGTTTCAATATTTTTATTTTTTCCAAGTCTAGCGATTTCTCCGTTAATCGCATCTATCTCAGTCTTTCTTCCTTTTTTTACATCCTGTAACATACTAGATTCATTATCTGACGTTAGTGTAATTATTTCCATCGTCTTTTTCCACGGATTTTCAGGCATCTCTATTTCGTATTTTTCAGCAACTCTCATCCCTTCTTCACATATCTTTCTAGCTCTTTCATTCAATGCTCCATCTATTAGGGCTCCATTTCTTTTGCTAGCTATTGCCGTTACGGGATTAATTGCCGAATTAACTATACCTTTAAGCCAAATTTCACCTTTTAGATTGTCGGTTATTTCTGTTTTTATTCCAGCATTATTGAACTTTTCAACGATTCTTAAAACTCGTTCACTTTTCTTCCCATTCATTTCTCCTATTTTCGTATACCCTTCTCCAGTATGTTTCACATGTCCTCTTTCTATCACAGTAGAACCGACGCTAGTCACCATACCTACAATTCTCTCTTCATCTAATTCAGTTGATAATTTTCTCACAGCTTTCAAACCATTTTGACATGTTAGTATATTCGATTTGTATTTTTTCAATTCTGGAATGATATTATCTAAATGATAATTCTTAACTGCTAAGATGTGCCAATCGGCGTTAGGAATTTCCTCATCAATTTTAATCTTATTTTCTATTTCAGTGATACCTTCTACGATAACCACCCCTCGTCTCTCTATTTTTTCAGCCGTTTCTCTTGTTGCAACGAGAGAGATATTATTTTCAGTTTCATTCAATTTCATAGCAATGAGAATGCCCATTGCACCAGATCCAATTATTGATATTTTCATATTCAAACACTCACGAATGCACGCTTATCCTGAATAAAAACACGATATGTTTTTTGAGGATTTTTTAAATCGACATCAGATTTAGATATTTTCCATATCTCTGCACCCAATTCTCTTTCCAGCTCTACTGAAGTATATTCATGATTTCCTTTTCTATCCACACGTACTACGAATGTTTCACCATCCAACTCCTTTGCCCATCTTTGGGCATCGTTTTTCAATGATTCCACGTCCGATACTGTTTCATCAACTTTTATTATTTCTTTAACATTTTTATTCTCTACAACGTCTTCAAATTCTATTTTTTCATTCTCAGAATGCAAACAGGCATAATTATTGATCTTTTCAATTACTGCAAGTTCACCTTTCTTTTCGACATAATTCAATATCATATCTAAATATCTGTTTTTCGGATATGCTCCATTGCCTTCGTCATCACAGAAAAAAATAATATTAATCAATTTTTAGTCCATCTCTTTTAAGCATCTTTCTATTATTTCCACAGAATGACCAATGTAATTAGATGGTTCTAGAACTGTTTCTATCTCTTCTTTACTCATCAAATTACACACCTCTTCATTATTTTTAATAGCATTATCAAATCTCTCACCATTTTTTTCAGCTTCCATTGTTATTTTTCTTACAAATTCATGTGCTTCTTGTCTACCCATACCTTTCTTCGATAGTGCTATCATTACAGCTTCTCCTAGAGGCAATCCTCCTGTTTCTTCAAGATTTCTCTTTATTCGTTCTTCATTTACATATATATTTTCAAATACGTTTGCTGTTTTAGCTATAGCATCTTCTAACATCACATAAAATTGAGGCAATATCATTCGTTCACTACTGGAATTTGCTAAATCTCTTTCATGCCATTGTAAATTATTCTCTAAAGCAGGTCCCGATAGCGATCTAATCATTCTAGAAAGTCCAGCAATGTTTTCTGAAGTAACTGGATTCTTTTTTTGTGCCATTGTCGAAGAACCAACTTGTTTTTCTGCATCAAACGCTTCGGATGCTTCTCCGATATCGCTTCTCTGTAGGTTTCTCACTTCTACTGTAAATTTCTCCAAACTCGTAGCTAAGTTAGAGCCCCAGTTTATCAATTCAGCTAATCGATCTCTTCCCAATATCTGCGTTGTTGCCAACGGCTCTCCTAATTCTAATTTTTCCATTATCTTTTTCTGTACTTTTAATGTATGAGGTGCCATAGCTGCCCCAGTTCCCACTGCACCGAGAAATTTTCCAACAATAATCCTCGGTTTCAACTCTTGTAATCTTTTGAGGTGTCTATCCATCTCAGTTGCAAAAACAATCATTTTCAATCCAAAAGTTACAGGAGTTGCCCATTGTCCGTGCGTTCTTCCCAACATTACAACTCGGCTATATTTCTTAGCTAAAGTCTTTAGAACATTAATTAGGTTTTCAATATTACTTTCAATTAAGGTAAGTGCTTCTTTGTGTTGTAACGCTCTTGCCGTATCCACTATATCATAACTCGTTGCACCAAAGTGTATAGATTTTCCAGCTTCACCAACCTGTTCTGCTAGTGCTTTAACTACTGCCATTACATCATGTTTTATTTCAGATTCTATCTCTTCAACTCTTTCGCGCTCCACCTTTTCAATCCCACCTCTTATCATTTTTCCATGCTCTTGGGGGATTATTCCTATCTCAGATTGTACTTCTGCTAATGTAGCTTCAACTTCTAACAATCTTCTTAGATATGAATTAGCTCTGAATATAGAGCGCATTTCTTCGCAGCCGTATCGATGTTCTAAAACGCTTAGAGGGTCCATATCTTCTGTATAGATTTACCTCTTTAAAATCTCCGTTTGCTTTTTACAGCTTTTTTTCTCCATTTTCGCAATTATTTTATGAACATAGTTTAAAAAGAGCCCTATTTTATTCATATTTAATGCGTTTCGTTAAACTTGCACGCTGGTCATTCGCCATTTCAGTTATAGCGCTGTCTATCTTTTTCCTTTCAAATCAAGCTACTGCACAACTCAGTTATGATTTAGAAGTCTCTAATCTAACGATTACAGATGAGCGTATAATCCAAGATAAAGATGCGAACGGCTACTTTTTGATTATAAATCATGCAAATGAAACGATAAGTGGTATCGATGCTAAATTTACAATTTCTGATTCTGGTAGTTCTTGTGAATGTAATGATGATTGTGAAACGCTAATCTCTTTTGTTGGATTATCAGTAGATGCAGGCGAGACTCTTCAGAAAAATTTTAGTTTTACACCTAACCGAGATTCTACAGGTGAAAAATTACTTACGATCATGATAGATTGTGATGGAGATATCGCCGAAACTAATGAAACAAATAATAAAGATGAATTAGAAGTCTACATTTACGATAGTGAAAAACACGATTTAATAATCGAGGACTTCGAAGTAGATCCCGTTGATTTACTCGAAGGCGATGAAGCGATAATCAACATAACCATCAGAGATGATGGGGATGCATTTGCTGATATCTCCTTCACAGTCACTGTTCGTGATTTAAAAGATGATTCAATAGATCCAACCAGTTATTCTGTCCAGATAACTGAGGATGATGAATTAACTGTTGTTTTAAGTATCAATTGGACGCCAGAAACGCCTGGAGAACACAATATCTCTGTAGAGTTAGATTCAGGTGGTGATGTCGATGAATATGATGATGATAATAACAATGAAGAATTCAACGTATCGGTAGGTGAACGATTTCCTGAACTCGGTATTAACAATGGAACTTATTCCTTTGAACAAGAAGATGATTGGCTAGTCGACATATTCGAATTCCACAATAATGTACTCTCATTCGATGTAAATAATTTCGATCACCATGAAGAAGTAGATAATGCTACAGTACATGTATACTTAACAAAAGAAGGAGATGATGAAATACTACTTCATAATTTTACAGATATACGAGTTCCTAGTGGGACTTTAGAGGAAAATTCCACACAATCCATACCGGGCAATACCAATCTTAATTTCGTCTGGAATCCGGATTCTTTCGGTAATTATACTTTTAGATTAATCGTCGACCCTGATAATGATATAGAAGAATATAACGAAACCAATAATGAAATAAGTTTCGAGGTTATCGTATTCGAAGCACTCGCAGATTTAGTAGTAACAGGCATCTCTTCAGTCGATGAAGAGCCTAGAGCTGGAATCGAAGGTGATGTTAGGCTCAATGTTACTAATATCGGTGCAGCAACTTCCAATGGGTTTACTCTTCAATTCCTAGTAGATGGTCGCGCTGAAGTGATAGATTCTTGGGATATCGTCTTAGAAGAAGGTGATTCTTCTTATTACATCACTTCTTTCGTTTGGGAGAGAACTCCTACTCAGGCTAAAGGAAAAATAGTCATGGATGAAGGTGTTAACGACCATAATATTACTAACAATCTTTACAAAGAGTGGATTCACGTTTTACCTGCACGTTATGATATATCTTTAGTCGATATAGATCACCCTATTGAAGTATTCGAAGGCGAAGTTTTGGAATTATCTGTTGTTTTAACAAATAAGTTGTCTCGTATCTGTTGCGATGATCAGGGAGATGTAAAAGTCGCCCTTTATTTGGATGGAAGCAACCATCCATGTGAAAGTGACGGTTGCGTTGTTTATATTTACGATTTAGATAATCTAGAAACTGCTTCCGTTACTCTTTGGTGGGACGATACTCAAAATTTCCACGGGGGCGAATTACCTAGAAATCATTCTTTCAAAGTTGAGATAACTGTGAGAAGTAACGATGATGAAGACTTTTCAGACAATGTATATGAATTCGATGCAACATTAAAAGCAAGAGAATATCAAGTAACTATAGATCAATGGATTATAATTCCAGATCAATTATATATCAATCAAACAATAGATATAGATGTTTATGTTTTAAACGTAGGCTTTGAAGACCTCCCTGATGGAGTTCAACTCGTCTTTTTCATAGATGGGATCTTAATCGATAGTCAAATTTCTGGAGAATTACAAAGAGTTACAGGAGAATCTAAACTTTCATTTACTTGGACTCCTGAAATTCCAGGCACGTATGAATTGAAATTCCAAGTAGATCCGAATGATATTATCGATGAATGGAACGAAGACGACAACATTCTTTACAAATTTGTAAACGTTACTAATCAACAATTTGTCGAAATTGAAAATGAAGGTGAAGACGAAGAATCTCTCTTTAGTTTAATCAATTTAGACCCATGGTTAATTGTTCCAGCCCTTTTAGTTGTTGTTTTAGGTTTAGTCTTGGTCGTTGCAATACGAAGTAGTCAAGGTTCAGATGATTTCACCACTATAACTAAAGAAACCAACGCACCAATCGATCAAAGTGCCGAACAAGGATTAGAGTATGATCCAGAAACGGGAGAATTAGTTATACCTGATTCTTTCGATGATGAAGATTGATATTCAATAAACATCACGAAGATATCTTTTTTCTTCTTTCATTAAAGTTTTATTAACGTATTCTTCAGCTTTTTCTCTATTCATTTTCCCTTCTTTTTCAACTATTTTAATAAGAGTCTCATGAACATCTTTTGCCATATATTCTTTATCTCCGCAAACATAAAAATAAGCCCCTTTTTTAATCCATTTCCATATCTCTTTTGAGTGTTGTTCAATTCTATGTTGTACGTAAACTTTCTTTTTCTGATCTCTTGAAAATGCAGTAGTCAGTTTATTCAAACTTCCTCTTTTCATAAATTCTTTCCATTCATCTTTGTAAAAAAATGTACTCTCTTCATACCAATCGCCGAAAAATAACCAATTTTTACCAGTACTATGGGTTCTCTCTCGTTCTTCTATGAATGCTCTAAACGGTGCTATCCCAGTCCCAGGTCCTACCATGATAACATCTTTTGAACCATCCTTAGGTAATATGAATTCCTTCGTTGCTTGTATGTATACTGGTATTTCAGTTTCTTTAACTTGCATTCTGTCAGCTAAATAACCGGTAGTTAAACCACTCCTTTTTCGTTCAAAATTTTCATATCTAACAACTGCTATTGTGGTGTGAACTTCATCTCCATGGACTTTAGGTGATGATGATATTGAGTACAATCTTGGAGTTATATTTTGTAACGTATCTACAAATTCCTGTGCTTCAAATACTACATCTGGATTTTCATTTATTATATCTACACAGTCTCTAACATTTAGATATTCTTCTAGTTTATCTCTGTCTTCTAAAAGTTCATTTAATTTATTTTTCTCATCGCCTTCTGGAAGTTTTCCAACTACCGCAACAACAAATTTTCTTCCAGCTCTATGAATTGTTAATTCTGTTTTCAAAGCATCTCTCAGCTCTATTTTTCCGACACCCTTCACTTCTACATCTTCATTTCCGTAGAATCCCAATTTATTTATCGTAAGTGAAATTAATTCTGGATCATTTTCAGGAAAAACGCCTAATGAATCTCCAGGTTTGTATCTGAGTCCACTTCGTTCTATATCAAAAACATAATGATTCGTTTCTTTTCCAGAATTTTCAGATATACAATACTCTTCTTTTATTTTTGAAAGAAAAGGATTTTTCCTATCGTGTTTTGTCAAAACTAACCTCTAACTTTTTCTTGGTGGGTGTGGCGTTCTGGATGGTTTATCCAGTTTATAATTAGCTCTTCTACTAGGTCTAAGCTTTTCTGCTCCCTTACCCTTCCGTTGTAAACCTCGGCTTTTCTTTCCACTAGATGTTAATCCTCTAAACACACGTCCTTTGTGAGCTCTACTGCAAATCCAGTTAATTTTCTCATCATTCATAATAGATGGATGGTGTGGATCTACTAGTATAACTTCAAACCATTTGTATCTCCCATCTTCAGCTATCCAGTATGAGTTGAGTACTTCTAAATTGGGAAATTTTTTCGCTACTCTCCCCTCAGCTATACTCTGATTTGATTTTCCTAATGTAATTTTTGAAATACCCGTTCTTTTAGCTCTTCTTCCACCTTTTATTGCATGCTTTCGCATTCCACCTCTACGAATTCTTCCTCTTACCATCACATAGCCTTGTTTAGCACGGTAACCTAATGATCTAGCTCTATCGAGTCTCGTAGGTCTCTCTATTCTACATACTGCATTTTCCTTTCTATATTCTACAACTCTTTGGTGCTGCAGCTCCCTCATATCCTTTCGGGGAGTTTTCCAGGCATCTCTTATGTACGTGTATACTGATTTTGACATCGCGATTCCTCGCTTTCGGATTCAGCTTTCGCCACATCTCCGAGGTTGCGCTGACTACAGGCAGGTTATAAAGGATTAGGTAATCCTATTTCATTGTCAAAACGCCATCTTATATTCAATCCCGCATCAGATACAGGTAGGACTGCAAAAAAACTAGATAAAGTTAAATCTTGGTGTAAATCTAACGATGTTCTTCTTTCAATTACCGAGTCTCCAGGACACGCATCCACACTCGCTTCTAATGATGGATACGATGTCGTTGGCTGTATGGGTGGAGATGGAACTATCCATGAAACAATTAACGGTTTAATGACAATTGACGAGGATAAACGTCCACTGTTTGTAGCCTTAGGTTCTGGTACTGGAAACGACTTTCTTTACGGTTTAGATTTAAAACATTCTTGGGAAGAAGGTCTCGATTTATTTTTCAGTAATAACTCAATTTCTGTTGATGTTGGCGATATATCTATCAATAATCAAGACAAAGTTTTCTTTGCAAACGTGGTCGGTATCGGCTTCGATGCTGCAGTAGGAATTGAAAAGGATAACATCCCTCTACCTGGATTCGCTAAATATTTAGTAGCAACCATTAAAACTATTTTTAGTAAATTCGACTCGCCCAATTTCAAAATAGTTTTAGATAATGAAGAACTCAATAAGGATGTTTTGATGTTTGTAATAGGCAACGGTCCGCGTGAAGGTGGTGGATTCATGACTACTCCTGATTCTAAAATGAATGATGGCATCCTAGAAGCGGTTTTCATTGGCGGTATTTCACGTTTTACTATGTTTCGTTTATTGCCTAAGGTAATGAAAGGTACTCACATTAATTTTCCAGGTGTTAATCTAGTTCAATCAACTTCTTTTAAATTAACGATTAATTATCCTTTACCTATTCACGTTGATGGTGAGATTTATGCAGATGGAAAAACAGATGTCAACACAGTAGAAGTCGGTGTGAATAAAGGATCGATTCAATTACTCGTCTAATTCTAACTCTATAATTGGAACCTCGTTGTCCACTTCAATTATCGTACCATTCATTACAGGTTCTAAATATTTCTCCATTTTATTCAAATGAGATTTGAGTTCAATTCCCATGTATATTTCTCCATCAGTTTTAACCGGTTCTAATAATTCAAATCCCGATTTAGCTAATCTTTGCGCCCCTGCTATATCCATAGGTACTTGTTTTGCCATTCTAATTTTCAAAATTGATGCTGATAGTTTGATCAATCCTTGTAAAAATTTATGAGGTTTACTATGTGGTTTTACAGCCCTCCACATCCCTTCCCAAGCTTCGTGAGATTCCCAATAGTAATGATTATTGTACAAATCTACTCCATATAGGTATTCCTGATTCTCTTTCCATTCATCAACAGACCAGCTTTCTATTTCATTTTCCTCAATACCAAAACTATGGCCTTCTTCATCCCTCATAGGGTGCGGATGAATGCCAGGAACATATCTATATCTTGGAAATTTCTCTTCACTATATTTTTTTATTCTTCTTAAAAATATATGTTCATCTATAGCCAATGGATACATTCTTATCGTACGTCACTAGGGTTATACCTATTTGAGGGGTCTCTTATCGCCTATTGCTCAATATGTCAAAGCATGTACAAATATCAGAAGCTTTACTGTCAACTGGTGCTGTAAAATTCGGAGATTTTACTCTTACATCGGGCCGTAAATCCGATTTCTATGTTGATGTGAAAAAAGCTTCTTCACAACCACATATATTGTCACAATTAGCTTCATCCTTTTCTACAGAAGCACCACAAAATATAGACACACTTGCCGGTTTAGAATTAGGTGCTATACCATTACTCGTTGCTACAAGTCTGAAAATGAAAATTCCTTTTGCTATGATTCGTAAAGAGGCTCGAAAACACGGCACCAATTCTAGAATTGAAGGGGCTTTAGGAAATAAAATTCTGGTTATTGAAGATGTTGCAACTACTGGTGGCAGCATAGAGGACGCAGTTTCTGTTCTAAGAGAAGAAGGTTCTGAAGTAGACACTGCCTTAGTTGTAGTCGATCGAGAAGAAGGTGCTAAAGAACGTTTAAGCCAAATCGGAGTATCATTGATATCGCTAGTTACAATATCAGAAATTAGAGGGGAATAATGAAAGTTTTAGTCGTCGGTGGCGGAGCACGTGAACACATAATGGCCGAAGTCGCCGTCAGAGATGGTGCTGAGTTATTCATCGCTCTAAACAACAAAAATCCAGGTCTTTTAGGACTATCTTCAGATTCTCTTTTTTGTAAAGATATGGATCCTACAGCTATTTCTAATTGGGCTCATGAAAAAAATATAGATTTGGCATTAATTGGTCCAGAATCTGCTTTAGCTTCAGGCATTGTTGATAATCTAAATAATCTCGATATTCCTGCTATGGGTCCTACTAAATCTGCTTCTCGTATCGAAGTAGACAAAGAATTCATGAGAGATTTATCAAGCGAATTTTCTTTTCCAGGACAGTTAGATTACAAAGTCTGTTCAACAGTCGAAGAGGCTAGACATTTCCTAGAATCTTTTGGTAAAGATTGCGCTATCAAACCTATCGGTTTGACTGGTGGTAAAGGGGTCAAAGTGATGGGGGATCAATTACATTCTATAGATGAGGCGGTCAATTTTTGTGAAGAGATTATAGATACGCAAATGAGCGGTTATGCAAAAGTTGTTTTAGAAGAACGAGCAATAGGTGAGGAATTTACTTTACAAGCTTTCATATCTGGAGAAACTGTTATTCCTATGCCAGCAGCTCAAGACCATCCACATGCCTTAGAGGGAGATATTGGCGCAATAACTGGCGGTATGGGGTCTTATTCTCAAGCTGATGGGTTGCTCCCATTCCTTTCACAGAGCGAATATGATTCAGCTCTAGAAACAATCCGTGCAACTGCAGCAGCTATGAATTCTATCAATTCACCATATAGGGGTATTTTGTACGGACAATTTATTTTGACTTCTGATGGTCCACGCTTAGTAGAATATAATGCTAGATTTGGAGATCCCGAAGCAATGAATGTCTTATCTGTTTTAAATTCTAATTTTTTGGATGTCTCTATGGATATTGCTCAAGGTAATCTAAAGCCAGTGGATTTTGAACCCAAAGCCACTGTTTGCAAATATATTGTACCAGAAGGTTATGGGACAACTCCCCGTTCAGACTGTTCTCTAAGTGTAGATTCTACACTTCTTTCTTCTTCGGGTGCGCGTGTATATTATGCAGCAGTAAATTTAGAAGAGAATAATCAAATTTCTACCACAACGTCTCGCTCAGCAGCTGTCGTTGGGAAAGGTGATAGTATCGAAAGTGCTGAAAAAGTAACCGAAGCAGGTCTGAAAGCAGTCTCAGGAACCGGTCTTTACGTTCGACACGATATAGCTACAGAAGCTTCCATCTCTAAACGAGTTTCACATATGGAAAATTTAAGGAGCTAATTTTGGATTTACTCTTATCTTCTGTTTTACTCATTATCGGAGTTTTTATGCTTTCGAAAGGAGCTGATGTATTTATTGAAAACGCTTCTAAAATAGCACAACAAAGAGGAGTTTCTCCTCACGTTATCGGCGTAACCTTAGTCGCCTTCGCTACTAGCCTTCCAGAAGCAATAGTATCTCTTTTTGCAGCTTATCAAAATTACAATGATTTGGCACTCGGCAACATAGTCGGTTCTAATATGTCTAACATAGGTTTCGTTTTACCAATCTCTATATTTCTCTGTATCTATATTCACAAAAAACCAATTTCTACCTCTAAATCAATGTTTAGTGACGGGCTGGTTATGCTGGGTGTTGCATTTCTTTTATACGGCGTTTCTTACGACGGCTTAGTTAGTAAATTTGAAGGAATTCTGTTTCTAGTTTTGTATTTTGTTTATATCTTGTCTCTTTTAAGACGTCCAAGTTCTGAAACAAATGTAGAGTTATCTTCTTCCAAATCTCCATTAGTATTCGGTTTCTTAGGTCTCATAGTTATGCTCGTGGGGGCGCAATCGACAGTAGAGGGTGCAATAGGGATTGCTGAATGGGCTAAAGTTCCACCCCTATTAGTGGGTCTTTCTGTTGTTGCAATAGGGACTAGTCTTCCTGAATTAGCAGGCTCCTGGGCGGCCGTTAAAAGAGGAGAACATGAAATCGCCGTTGGTAATATTATAGGTTCAAATATAGCCAATATCTTATTGGTTTTAGCAGTGGTCGCAATAGTTAAACCAATTGAAGTAGAAACATCAATTTTAGATCAAACTCTTCCACTTCTTCTCGTAACAACAATTATTACTGTAATCTTAATTCGAAATAAATTAGGAGCTTTAACTAGTTCAATACTCTCTATTCTCTTTCTATATTTTCTTTATACTAGTGTATATTTATCACTCTAAAACATATGTTACCTCTAATCGAATTTCGAGTTCTTGACAAAAATTCTGTTCATTTCGGCGTGGACATGAAAACATTAATGAATAATGCTGGAATAGCATTATCTGATTTCATTTTAGATAAGTGGCCAGATTCTAAAAAAATTCTATTCTTATGTGGTTCAGGCAATAATGGTGGTGATGGGTATGTCGCTGCCCATATGCTACAATCAAGAGGTGTTGGTTGTACAGTCATTCCTGTTTCCTCTCCAAAAACGGAATTATGTGTTTCAAATTCAAAACTCTGGAAAGGTCACGTTTCTCATTTAGATAATTTAGAATTTGAAATGAATAGTTCTGATGTCGTTGTGGATGCAATGTTAGGTTCAGGCATCACAGGTACACCAAGGGAACCTTATCTTTCTACAATTATTTCATTGAATAATCATAAAGATATTTTATCAGTCGATATCCCTTCAGGATTCTGTACTGATGTTGCAGTTCTTCCTTCTCATACTTTAACTTTTCATGATATGAAGATAGGAATGACAGAAACCAATTGTGGTCACATATCAATTAAAAATATAGGTTTTCCTGATGAAGCTAGTAAATTTACAGGCCCGGGAGAAATTGAATTGTGGTCTGAGATGCCTTTAGGTTCACATAAAGGGCAAGGTGGAACTGTTTTGATTGTAGGTGGCGGACCTTACTATGGTGCCCCATCAATGGCAGGTATGGGTGCTTATCGTATGGGTGCTGATTTAGTCTTGATAGCTGCTCCAAGCTCAGTAGCAGATGTAATTGCTGAACAAGCTCCTGAATTCGTAGTTAAGAAATTACCCGGAGAAACTCTATCTCTTGAACATTTAGACAGTATCTTGAGATTCGGAGAAAAAGCAGATTCATTACTCGTTGGGCCCGGTTTAGGTAAAGATCCAGAAGTTCAAAAAACTGTTAAAGAACTTCTACGTAAATGGAAAAAACCTAAAGTAATAGATGCTGACGCACTTTCGGAACTCTCTTCAGATTTAACTAATAATTCCCTTCTAACGCCACACGCTGCCGAACTAAAGAGAATAGGTGGTGATATTGATAATTTACAATTACTTTCAATAAAACTCGATTGTGCAATTTTGGCTAAAGGCAAGGAAGATATTATTTCAGATCGCGAACACATTAAAATAAACAGAACAGGACACTCTAGGATGAGAGTCGGAGGTACTGGCGACGTTCTCGCTGGAGCTGCTTCTGCCTGCCTTGCACGAGGTTTATCTCCATACCAGGCGGGTAGACTTTCTGCTTATATCGTAGGCCGAGCAGGCGAATTAGCATCTAAAGAACTCGGTAATGGTTATCTCGCTACTGAATTAGCTCTAAAAATTCCAGCAGCGATATCTGAAGCAAGATTATCTTAGTCTTTTCTTCTTGTAATAAAACTCATCACAAGAAGAGCTACAATTATTGGTATAATTCCTAGTGATGGTGTTTCAAAAACAAACATTCCATCTTCTTCTTCCGTTATTTCTTCTACTGTAGGTTCTACAACTGCAATCTGGTAATTTTCACTTACAAATGTTCCTTCCTCTATCGTAATTTCAAAGTGTAAATTGTAATTTCCTATAGTTGGTAATCTCAAAAGAGTGCTGTACGCATTTCCATTTTGGTCCAACTCAATATCGTAGCTTTCTACCCATATTTTCACATTACTTGGATTTATTCCATTTTCAATCAGTATAGATGCAGTAAAATCGGCACCCGCTTCGACTTGATTAGGTATTATCACTTCTGTTAAGGTATTAGGATCTTCAATTAGAATTTCATTGCCTGTACCAATTAAATCAGCATGCTCTGTTTCCATTTTTATTTTCATTGTATATGTTCCAGGTTCATCTACAGTTACTTGAGCAGTATAGCTATCTATTATTTCTCCATCATTATCTTCATCAAACCACATAGGGATAGTTAAGAAAATCATATCTTGATTGTAAATCTGTAATAGAACTGCATCCATTCTATATTCTGTTTCTATCATCACACCCACTCCGAATTCTAAAGTTGCCCAATATTCCTCTAGCGAGATCATGCTTACCATTCTTGAATGATCAACAACAAAACTCTTCGTTGTAATTTGTATATTTCCTAATATGTCATATGCCATTATCTCCAATTCATGATTTTCTGATGTTAGATATGTAATGTCTATTTCTATTCTGTTATCAATTACTTCTTGATACATACTCAATGCCGATCCATTTTCAGCCGTAGATATTCTGTAACTATAGTTACCTACTCCTGTATCATCATTCATTTCAGTAATGTCAAACCCGACTAAATAGCCTGCAACGCTGAAATCTTGCGTTATACTAGCTATAGGCCCTGTATTATCAATAAAGAAATCAATATCTTGGGTAGTCGGCTCATCTGCTCCAGTAATAGCTTTTACAGTTAAAGTATGGTAACCATCTTCTAATGTTAAAGTATCTATTTCAGTATAGTACAATAATCCATTATCCGATTCCATATCTATCCATTCATTTCCATCTACCTTATACTCCATATTGTTGATTCCTTCTTCATCTAAGGCAACTACTTCTACCGATATATTACCTGCTAAATGCTCGTTTTCACTAGGTGATACTATATTCAAACAAGAAGAGGAATCTCCTTCTTCATTTTCCACATCTATCCATTCTTCTATCTCTACAAAATTATTTTGATTATCATAAGCTTGTATGGTGAATTTTGCCACTCCATTACAAACATCATTCGACTCCCACATAGAGCTGTAAGTGAAGCTTTCATCAACTTGTTCCATTGTAATCCATTCTCCGGAATTTACCATATATTGTACGTATGACACTCCGTAGTTGTCTTCTACATCCATAGTTATGTCTACAATTCCGGAAACCGCACCATCGGTGTCAGGAGGTGTCCAATTTATTTCAGGAGGTATCACATCATTCTCTTCATTTCTTAATTCAATATCTATCTCGTCATAAACAATATTACTAGAGTCATAAGCTCTAACTTCTAAAACATGTGCTCCATTTGAATGGTCTATCGTGTTTATCGTTACTTTGTAATTATCATAATCAGAATCGTATTCTAATGGACGCCATTCAGAATTACCTAGTCCAGAAAATGGAATCATATATTCCACACCCTGAACTCCTACGTCATCAGTTGCTTCTACAATTATATCTAGATAATCATTAGCAATAAATCCATCTTCAGGAGATATTATCTCAACTTCAGGAGGCGTTTCATCATTATCAACTTCAACAGTAATCGTACCTACATTTGTAGTTCCATATTGATTTGTAGCTCTCACATTCAGATCGTGATATCCACCGCCAACACTACCTGAATTCCATTCAAAAGAGAATTCCTCACCATCCCAAGAATCTGTAACGTCCGTCCATTCACCGTTATCTACATTGTATTCTAATTGAGTAAGAGAAGCTCTATCTGCCATTGCATTTCCGGTAATATCTATATTTCCAGATAACACTCCATCAACACTATCTACATCTACTTCTGGAGGTACAGCTGCTGCAGACTGTAATGCATATTCATCACTAGTGGCCGTTTCATCATTGTATATCGTTGCAATCACTATTAAATTATTATAGTCTATGTCTGAAAAATCATTTCCTGCTAGGTCTTGATGATCTCCTCCTGTCCATGTAGTTGACAATATGAGTTCTTCGTGTGGATTCAGTTCGATACTAGTTCCCGTACCACTGCGATTTTGGTCAAAAGCAAAACTCAAAAAGCCGTAATGATATGCATCTCCATCATAATTAGGAAATCTAGATACTGGTTCAATAATGTAAACTCTCAAGACTGCATCGAATGTTGGATTAAGTGTAGTCCCATCCTCATTCCAAGTCATTGCAGTCTGTAATGAAATTGTATCACCTTCAACATGTTGCATTGATATAGTTAGAGAAATATCAGTATCCGTACGCCCTCCTGAACTATCTATTGCATTTTCATAATTCGAAGTACCGGATTGCCCTCCACCTACTTCTTCATCACCACCATCGAAATAGACCTTTGGATAACTCTTAGATCCTGGATATTCATCATATCGATCATCAGCTTCTTCAACATGATCTGTAATTAATGCAACGAAAAAGAATTGGTCTTCATAATACGGTTCGTTAGGTATATCTTCATAAACTTTCATTAAATTTTCAGCTGCACTTGGACAATACACACACCATTCCGCAGTCATTTCTTCAGCTATAACTACATGTGTAAAATCTTCGACAGCTCGCTCAGCCATTGCATTCTCTACTGGCGCAAATTCGTTTATTTGAATTCCAGGAAAAAACGCCGTTGAGAATAAAATCACGGCAATCAGAATTTTTCGCATCGAATTTATCGGAAGTTTCGTATTATATAAGTACTATTCAAAGCCCTTTTTCGATATTTTATTCTAAGCCTGCAATCTTTTTGGCAGCAGTTAATGGATCTTCAGCATTAAAAATCGCACTCCCTGCTACTAAGATATCTGCCCCAGCATCCTGTACACTTTTCGCATTTTCCGTTCCGATTCCACCATCTACTTCAATCAATACTTCAGGTTTCATTTCCCTTATCTTTCCTATTCTTTCAAGTGCTTCGGGATGAAATTTTTGACCACAAAAGCCGGGCTCTACTGACATTACCAATACCATATCTGCTTCATAATATTCAGGTGTTAAAAATTGCATTACCGATTCTAAAGGCGTTGAAGGTTTTATTGCAATTCCAGATTTAATATTTTTTTCTTTAATCATTCTTATGGCTTTCATCGCTTCATTAGCTTCTACATGAACCGAAATCATAGCAGCTCCTGCCTCAACAAACGGTTCTATGAAATTACATGGGTCTGTGACCATTAAATGTACATCTAAAGGTGCTAATCCTTTGAGTGCTGATACTGTATCTGGTCCCATTGTTAGATTAGGTACAAAATGCCCATCCATTACATCCATATGCAAATATCCGGAGATGGGGGCTACTAACTCTGCCATCTCTCTCAACCGGCCAAAATCAGCTCCTAGCATTGATGGTGCTACGACTACCATGAAAACTGCATTACAGTAGTGTTTATTAATTGCCAGTCTAATCGACCATAGAAAATGGGAGTATGGTGGAACTCGGCAACATTGTGGGCTCCAAACCCGCCGATCTGGGTTCAAATCCCAGTGCTCCCACCATTTTTTTATTGATTTTCAAGCTCTTTCCATATTATTGAAAATCGGTATCCAGCAGAAGCTGTACATATTATTCCAAAGCCGTAAGCCATCCATTCCATTATGTATAAATCATAAAATGGTTCATAGACAAAATATTGTATCATCGGTACAAGAGTCAGAATCACTAATCTATCTGCCCTTCCCAAAACACCTTCGTATACTCTACCTGCACCCACTGCCTGTGCTTGCGTTCCCATATATGATAATAATAACACCCCCAAGAGGGCCACAACACCAACTCTTTCTTCTACAATAGGACCTAGAGATATACCTCCTAAAATCAAAATATCTGCTACTCTATCTAATGTATGATCAATTAAGTCCCCTCTTTTCGACGCAGTCCCCGTCATTCTAGCTACAATGCCATCTAATGCATCGAATACAGCAGCTACAAAGACTAAAATTCCTGCAATCAATAAAGAATAGTCTGCAGCCCCCGATTCCAGTAATTCTGCTTTATAGAAGAAGAATCCAGCTCCACACGCACTCAGAAGAGAAATTAAACTCAATATGGTTGGATTTATCTGTAATCTTTTTGCTATAGGCATCAAAAGACGCGTCCCCAGTTCTCGATAATTGTCCGATACCATTTTAGTACAAATCCATTATACAGTTACTGTAGTCTATATTGGGTATAGTATAAATCTTAGAACCTTGCATAATCTCTTCTATTTCTTTTGCTGTTTTTTCAGGAGTCATGTCTGTAGTATCTACTTCCCATGTTTCTATCTCTTCTTCTAAACATTCATTTGTTATTATTCCAAGACATTCGGCTTCTAGATTTTCCTGTATCTTTTCATCACTATATTCTCTTTTTTTCAATCTCCTTTTCAATTCAGTAGGGTGACATCTTAGAACAATCGCAATTTTCGATATTCCTAATAAGTGAGATAAATGCCCCTCAATCACATCATCTTCATCACTTTCGTTTGAAACTATGGTGGCCATTTTTTCTGTATCTATTATCCAAGTTCCATCCTCTTCTCTTCCATCGGCTGCCTTTTCATATATTTCACTTAAATTCATCACATTCTTCTTCAATAAATTCGCTACAGTAGTTTTTCCTGTGCCCGGAACACCAGTTATGGCTATTCTATTCATATCAATCTTTTGTAACTTTCTTTTTCATCAGTTTAGATCGTTCTTTCGCTGTATACCCTGTTATTCCTTCTAAAAATTGATTGTTTGCCCTAATTGCAACTGCAGCCTCTTTCATATCTGTACTCATTTCCATTTCGTGCTCTACTTCAATCATCCCCTTGTCTAGCATTTTTACAGATAAACGGCTTAACAATCCGTAACTCGTATGGTACCAACCATCTTTTTCTGTTACAGGGCCCATTTTATCAAGCAGTGCAACGCCCAAAACTTCTTCAAGCTTACCAAAAAATTCATTCCTATTTGGGGGATATTTCCCACTCTTTTCTATCTTAGTAATATATTTTTCCTCAATCCCTGATGCTTTAGCAAGTTTTCCTCGTCCCAATCCCTTTTCTTCACGGGAACTTTTAATTACATTTTCATAATCCTTTCCAGGTATTCTAATATTCTCTATAACTTCTTTAATTCCACCATCTTTTAGATTCTTTAGATGCGTTCTCTTTACTTTGTAGATGCTCATAGTCTCACACTATATTGAAGGAGGGGGATTTTGAATGTTTTTTACTCATTGTAATTTCATATCTCCACTTTCAAACTGTCTCATTAATTTCTGCTGCATCCTCCTATTTCCACTCATTGAACCCATCATTTTCTTCATTTGATTGTAATATTTTAACAGAGATTTGATTTCTAATGGTTCCACCCCCGAACCTTTAGATATTCTCTCTATTCTAGATTTTTTTATCTCTTTTGGATTTTCTAATTCATAATTCGTCATTGAATTCATCATAACTTTGTAAGTCTCTAATTTCTTTTGAGTTTCTTCTATATTTGTGCCCTTTGTCATACTAGACATCCCTGGTATCATTTCCATTACTTTCCCAAGTGGACCCATTTTTGTTATCGCTTCCATCTGTTCTTTCAAATCTATTAAATTAAATTTACCAGACATCATCCTTTTCGCAGTATCTTCTGCTTTGTCCGATTCTATCACTTCTTCTGCTCTTTCTAATAATGATTGTAAATCTCCCATTCCTAAAAGCCGACCAATGAATCTATCCGCATCTAATACTTCTAGGTCATTCGGACCTTCTCCAGTCCCAACTAACATTATCGGTGCATCAGTTACGGCTACTGCAGATATCGCACCACCACCTTTTGCAGTTCCATCTAGTTTTGTAAGTATCACCCCAGTAACTCCTACTGCTTCGTGAAATGCAGATGCCTGGGGTCCTGCTTGTTGTCCTACAGCTGCATCCAAAACTAACATCGTTTCATCCGGTTTAACTACCTTTGAAAGACCCTTCATTTCGGTTATCAAATCGTCATCTAAAGAGTGTCTACCTGCTGTATCTATTATCAGAATTTCCCGTTCAGCTAGCTCTTCCATACCCTTTTTGACTAACTCAGGTGCGTCTTTAGAATCCTTCTCACCATATACAGGAACATTCAGATTTTCACCCAGCTGTGATAATTGTTCGTAAGCTGCTGGACGATGTACATCTGCAGCTATCAAACCCACAGACATCCCCTTTCTTTGAAAATACTTAGCTAGTTTACCACATGTCGTTGTTTTCCCTTGTCCGTATAATCCAACAAGCATTATTCGCTGTGATTTCAGATTTAAAGCCCTAGGAGTTCCTAACGATTTAACAAGTTCTTGATGCACGATTCTTACAACATGTTCTCTTCCTGTCATTCCTGCAGGTGGTTTTTCTTCCAGAGATCTACGTTCTATTTCTTTACTTAATTCTAGGGCCAGTTTTACATTTACATCTGCCTGTAACAATGCTCTTTGAATATCTTTTACCAATTCTTTAATTAATTTTGGAGATATGTGCGATGCACCGGCTATTTTACGTAGAGAATTACGTAATGCCTCCCCTAAACCTTCTAGAACCATGTTTCTTATCTCTAGACTGGGGAAATAAACCTTATCCTATATCAATTCATAGGCTAAACGTTGTTTTCCTTTGCCTTTATTCTCTCTATTTTTAAATTTCACTTCTCCAATCTCTTTAGTGCTTTTTACATGAGTTCCGGCGCAAGGACAGATATCTAAATTACCGATTGTTATAACTCTAAGAGTTTTCACACTTGGAGGTAAAAGATTCATATTCACTCTGACTAATGGATTCTCTTCTAAATCTTCTCTTTCAGCTTCGGTGATAGTTATCTGATGATCCCTTTTCATTTCGTTACTGATTTCTGCTTCTAGTTCCGATATTTCAGCATCATTTAGCTGCAATGGATCGAAATCTATTCTCGATTTATTATTCCCTATTTGATTGCCAACAGTCCTAGCGCCATGTAAATTATCAACAACTGCAGATACTACATGTTGTGCAGTATGCATTTTCATATGTGCATATCTACGAGTCCAATCAATAGTTCCTTCTACACTTTCACCGACCTCTGGTAGTTCACCTTCTACCATGTGTCTTATTCGATTCTTCTTTCTCACATCATTAACTTCAACACTGCCATCATCCCACTTCAATTCACCCTTATCGCTCGGCTGTCCGCCGCCTAGTGGATAAAATGCAGTCCGGTCTAATTCTACAATGCCCGGAAACGTCGCCTCTACTTTTGCTTGAAATTCTCGTAAATAGGTTCCTTCATGCGATTTCATATGCATCTGTTCCGTCATAGTTCTCAATGGAATCCACTATATTTATTAATTTTTTTTATTTATTATTCGAAACATCTCTTTGAAAATTGGTTTTATATTGCCCCTCAAGTAACCAAAAGCTCAAGGGTGCTTAATATGTTGAACATACGCGCAAAATCGTTTGCCTTAGTGTTGGTACTGCTTTTCAATTTAGCAGCTACCGCTGAAACCGTAACAGAATTCCAGCAAGATGGCATTGCAAAGGAAGAAGTTACATTGGTTTTTGAGGAATCTGACTCTGATGATTCCGTAAGTTTGGAATACCCAAACGTCGAAGTTTTGGATGCTAGTTTCAAAATCAGAGGAACTCCTGATGATGAAGGTAATTATCCAAATGATATCAAAGTTACTGCAGGAAATAGTAAACTTTGGTCTTACGGATCCAACGTTGGTGCAGGTTATGGCGCCCTAGGTCAACAGACTACCTTCAGTGGTGGAGAAAGCTCAATTTCTTTGAATTTCGATGACGACTTTGCAGGAAGTTTTGACGTATTACTTCCAGCCGATATCTGTGGAAGTATGGTTTCAACCGATGGCTGTTCTATTACTGGCGCGAGTGTAGACATCACCGGTATTTCCTCACCACCTGATAATTTTGAAGATGCTATTCACGCATCTGAAGATAGTAATGGTGGCTCAGTTTCAGGTCACGATCGAAATGATGACATGACTAGCGGTAGTAACTTTGCAATAGACGATTCAGGCAATATACATGCTATTTGGCTAGATAATGGAGATTTGAACTCCGAAGATAATTTTGCACAAGATGTCTTTTACAGTAATTGGGACGGTAATGACTGGAGCGATATCGTACAACTCTCAAGTGCTGCTGATGATGATTATATTGACACTACCCCACAAATAGCAGTTTCCGGACAGAGCATTTACGCTCTATGGGGTGCAGGGGTCTTAGATTCTGCAGGAGAATTAGATTTTCAAATACATTTCACTTCATCACTCGGTGGAGATAGTTGGTCTACTCCTGTCGACATCAAAGATGATGATGATGGCGGATATCTTATGCCTGCTATGGCCGTTCAGACATTTTCTACTGGTACAGATGTCCACGTAACTTGGCGAGGTATCGATAGTGATACGAACCTAAGTAAAATCATGTATCGCATTTCGAATGACGGTGGTGTGAACTGGAATAATCCTACTGTCGTTTCCGAGGCTGAAAATGCCGATGCTTACAAGGTATTACCAGACATAGTAGCTACTAGTGACGAAGTCCATATTGTTTGGGTAGATAATTCAACAACAATCGCTGGAGACACTACGGACGGTTCTGGTGATACAGTCTGGACCTCTTGTTCCAATGATTGTGAAGGCGAAGGATGGAGTACGCCAGTTTTAGTTTCAACCGGTTCAGATGGTGATACAGATATTCCTATGATAACGATAGATGATGATGGAGGATTACATGCAGTATGGACTGAATTTTCCGAATCTACTATAGATGTAGTTTATCACTACTGCGAATCTCAAAACGGTTGCAGTACTACTTCAGGAGGCGATGAAGATGTTCTCGCAACTTCAACTGCCGATATGACTCCAGTATGGCCAAGTATAGTTTGGGATGGTGACGATAATCTATACGTGGCATGGAGTGAACTCGGTGACGATACAGACAGTATTGTACTCAGCACAGGTACTATCTCCAGTTTAGGAGGTTCTACTACTATCAGTTTCAGTACCTCTTCAACGGTTGATGATGGTACCGAAAGTCGCGGTCGACGTGATGTCGTTTTAGATATTGATAATCAGGATTTCATCTGGGCAGGTTGGATGGATCGAGAACAGAAAGAGACCAATGAAGATTGGGTATGGACTGGAACCGATCAAGATTATTATTTCAAACGCAGCAGTCAACCTTCACAGGCTTGGGATGGTAGTTCATGGGATGAAGGCTTACCGTTAGTTTCTGATAATTTTTATCACGGTGAATCCAGTTCCGTATCTGTAGCTTCAGATTCAGAATACACTTACATGGTTTACTACGATAGTGGCGATTTGATGGGTCCTTCTTCTGAAGGAAACGGCAATGATGCACATTTAGATGATGGTGATATTTTATTCGCTAGATCTTCAAACGGTGAAGATTGGGAAGATTTTCAAACAGTTTCAAACCGTGATATGGATGGTTCCGTTTACTTAGTTGATGCATTTGGCGACTCTATGGTTCCAACTATTGCAGCTAGTGGTAATGGCTACGTCTATGCAGCTTGGATGGAGATGGGTAGAGATACAACTGCAGATGGTTCTTATTATGTAGCAAAAATTCTTACGAAATATTCAGATAATTATGGAGCCCCAGATAGTTGGAGTGATGTTGTCGAACTAGATACTGCACCAGACTCAAGTCTCGGTTGCTGTGTAGACAATGTTAAGGTTTCAATCTCCAATGATATGGTTCATTGGGTATGGAGATATATCAATGCAGGAACTTATGATTCAGAAATTCGATACACTTCTTCATCTCTAGGAGGTACAATCGCCGGTTATGATGTTATAGCAGATCGTTCAATGGATGTTACTACAATGACTGGAACTATTCTCTGGTCTACGATTCTTGATACAGATAATTCAAACACTCTTGCAGGATGGTTAGAGGTAATTGTAGATGCTGGATTTATTGACAGCGGCACTACACAACTCATTATATCTGAAGATGGTGATGGTTGGTCAGGTGTAAAAGAAGTTCCACATAATACTCCTAGCAGTAGCGGTGATACTTTCCACATTTACACACCACCTATCGCTACCTTAGATGGTCAAAATATCAATGTTCTTCAGGTCGAAGTTCATGAAAGTGATTACACGTATGAACTTTACTACAGATCTTCTTCTAATTTAGGCGATCGCTGGGATTCAGTATTGGCCGTTAGTGGAGGTTTAGATGGAGATTATATCCACAATCCTTACATGATTGTTTCGAATGGTGCAACTTTTGCTACGTTCAACTATTATGATTGGGCTGCAGGGTCATTCTCTGAATATTATTACATATACACAACCGACGGCTCTGATTGGAGCGACCCTCTATTGGTTTCCGATTCAAGTACTCTCGCAGAGATATCTTTTGCAGGTTTAACTTATTCTGAAAATCTAGTAGTCGCTTGGGCAGAAATCGTAGAAGAGGAAGACGGCACACTTCATTTCAATGTGATGTCTCGTTTAGCTGATGGGTCTGGATATCCAAATGATCCAAGACTACGTGTGGGTGGTATCGAAGTTTGGGAATATTTCGGCGAATATAGCGAAACCCAAACACTCGAAGGTATTGATTTCGAACAGGCTTTAGAGCAGGCGATTATGGAAGGTACTGCAGTAGAAGATGAATATGGAACTCCATTGGTTCTCGTAAGTTTCGATGTCGACGTTTCTCAAATGGGTGGCAGTTTACTCTTTTCAAACCTAAAGATTACATATGAAGCAGAATTAACTGTAAATAACAGTTTATCGGATAAATTAAACTCTCAAAATTCTGAAGACGATCCGGCAAACGTCCCTCTAGTTTTCCAAGCACGTAGTGGAATATTAGTCGTAAACGGTTTAGAGATTGAAACTGTCGATGCAGATTTGAAATTCTCACATGTAGAATTGGACACATACCCTCTCTATGAAGCGAACGATTTGGGTATCTCTGTTACGATAGAAAACTCAGAAACCGGAGACGCTTCTACTAATGTTCAGGTATGGTATGAAGAGAATGATGCTGTAATCTCAATTACTGAGAAGAATATTACAGTTCCAGCCAGAGATTCAGATGGCAATCCAGGTGAATCAACTTTCACCGTTTATTGGTCCGATATGCCAGAAGGGGAATTCGATTTAATTATAGAGATTGGAGATTCATCTCCAACTGATATCAGTGCCGATACTGGCAACTGTATGGATGAAGATGCCGAAGCTTTAGCAGATTCCGATAACAATGAAGTAACTGCTGAGGATGGGTGTGATATGATCAAGATACCTGTTGAAATTCTAAAGAGTTATCCTATCTTTGAAGTCGACGAATTCGGCCTCGATGGGGTGGCTATCGAAGGTGAAAATGTAGACGTAGAGGTAGATGTAATTAATATCGGTACTCGAAATGCAAATGTAGATGTCTGCGTTTATGAAAACTCAGGCGGCAACGGTGATTCAGTATTAGATAACTGCGAAGATAAATCGATTCCAAGAGATGCAGATTACGAAGATGAAGATTCTTGGACAGTTAATCCAAACGTAGAAAGCCTATGGTTACGCATTGTAGATAGTGAGAATGGTACTGTTTATCTCAATCAACCTCTCGATATTGTTGTGAAATATTTACCCGATTTCGAAGTGATTAATGTAGTTTGGACTGATTTGTTTAATAATGACGTAATGACTACATACGTTACCGATGGTACTTCTGTCAATGGACAAGTATTTATTCAGAATACGGGCTCATTCGATGTTATTACAGATTTCGAAGTAATGCTCTGCTATCCAGCAGGAGCGGACGGCAAGGATGATTGTGATGGATTCATCTATCCAGATGGTTCAACATTCTTCTCTAATCAGGAGATAGATAGTGGAGAAACTATAACTTTGGATATAGATTTCGATATAGATTCTAACGGTAGAGAGAATACAGACTGGTCTATGTTATTGATAGCTAAGAATATAGATCGTCAAAATGATGAACATTGTGGACTAAGTCCACAGGATGATCAGGAATGCAGTAGTGTAGTCAGTGGCGTCGGTGAAGTAATCGATACCAGTTACATCATAGAGGTTGCAGGACCTCCTGATGTACGTATTACCAATGTACAAGTGAGTGATGACAATCCAGGAGCAGGCGATACGATTCAATTCACCGTTGAACTTTCAAATTCAGCCGGTGATTCTGGTGCTTCCGGAGATATAGGTCTATATCTTGAAGGGTCCTTCTCTTCAATAGGTAACGGCACCTTCGAGATAGAACGTTACGATTCTTCTGAAATTTATACAGTAGAATGGGCAGTTCCTATGAGTTACAAAGGAGCGTACAATTTCGAAGTCAGATTGGAAAATATTTATCCAGAAGAGGGAGATTTCTCTGGAGGAGATAATTCCGGTTCAGTTTCTATCGACGTAACTGCATTAGTTATACCAGATGAAGGTGGTAGTTTAGACATAACACTCATCGCTGCTGCAGGTGTCGGTTTACTCGCATTAGGTTTAGTGGGGGCATTCGTCATGTCTAGAAGAGGCAAGGGTGGAGATGACTTCGTAGACGACCTTCAACAACCAGCACCTCCTATGATGGACGATATAGCACCACCAAGTAGTCCTGCCTTCACTCCTGAAGCAGCTGCTGGAGTAACTGTGGCTTGTCCAACATGTCAAACACAACTAAAAATTACAGATCCTACAAGGCCTATAACGGTAGCATGTCCAGGCTGTCAAACGCAATTAAGATTAGATTCGTAGATTAAACATCTATCTTATATACACCACCCGAAAATGGAGGACGTTCTTTGGTCTATGGATTGAAGGACTTGGGTGTCTATCAAACACCCTTCCGGCAGCAATTTTCGGCCCGTCTCTGATATGATGATGAGACCATTCCATTGTTGCCAACAGTATGGAGATGGGATGAACTTTAGTGCTTCCATCTGACGTTTGCAAAATATACTTGGTGAAATCAGTGCAGTTCTTTCCCAAACTAATAATTAGTTTGAGTTTATATTCCCATACACTAAAACTTAGTGTGCTAAATTTCGGTTGATCCTGCCGAAGGATACTGCTATTGGATTACGATTAAGCCATGCGAGTCTAAAGGTCTTCGGACCTTGGCAAACTGCTCAGTAACACGTGGATAATCTACCCTCAAGTAAGGAATAATCCCGGGAAACTGGGGCTAATACCTTATAGGAACAGGTT
Organism: Marine Group III euryarchaeote CG-Bathy1; assembly: GCA_001875425.1. Classification (GTDB taxonomy): domain Archaea; phylum Thermoplasmatota; class Poseidoniia; order MGIII; family CG-Epi1; genus UBA102. Next base: position 40,997 of record MIYU01000022.1, read on the forward strand.
GCTGGAATGCTCCTGATCTCAAAGCTCCGGCGCCTGAGGATGAGTCTGCTTCCTATCAGGTTGTAGTCAGGGTAATGGCCTGACTAGCCAGCGACGGGTACGGGGTGTGAGAGCACTTGCCCGGAGATGGTTTCTGAGACACGAAACCAGGCCCTACGGGGCGCAGCAGGCGCGAAAACTTCGCAATGCGGGAAACCGTGACGAGGGAACTCCAAGTGTCTATGCAATGCATAGACTGTTTTTCAGCCTAAATAGCTGTTAGAGTAAGAGGTGGGCAAGACCGGTGCCAGCCGCCGCGGTAACACCGGCACCTCAAGTG